>JAHDPQ010000030.1 GCA_018434245.1 Oscillospiraceae bacterium | reverse complement strand
TCGGAGGTCCAAAACAGTCCATCGGCCAGGAATTGCTGAAGAGACTTCACGCCAGGAGCGAATGGAAAAACCTGTTCATATGCGGGGATTCGACCGTGATGGGAATGGGAACGCCGGCGGTCACAGTCTCCGGTATCGGTGCCGCAAACTTGATTCTCAGAGATTTAAGAATGAAGGAGTACAGTTACAGAGAGCCCGAAGTCGAGAGGGTTCACTATCTTTCCGAAAAAAAGAGGAAGGCGGTGGATCTTGAAAAGACCGCGCTCGATCGCGATACGGTCCCTTTGATTAGCGGCTCCTGTCAGCTGTGCGAAATCCCCGGCTGCAAGATGAAGTGTCCCGACGGAAAGGATATTCGGGGTGTTTTGAGGCGTCTGGAGTCGGGAAACTTCCCGGGGGCGAAGCGACGGCTTCTAGAGACGAAGGTGAGCACCGATTGCGCCGACTGCCCGGGATACTGCGAGAAGAGCTGCAGAAGACTCTCCTTCGACGACAGGCCCGTACCCATTAAAAGGCTTCTTAGCTGGCTGGAAAAGGAAGTGATAATATGAAATTCGATTGCATCGTGATCGGCTCGGGAATAGCTGGTCTTAGCTGTGCGGCTTTCATAGCGAAGGCTGGCAAACAAGTCATATTGATAGAGAGAGCGGAAAAACCTGGTGGCTGTTTCTCATCCTTCGAGTACAACGGTTACCATTTCGACAGCGGAATAAAGGCAGTCGAAAACGCGGGGCTTTTATTTCCAATGCTTGAGAACTTCGGTATCATGGGTAAGCTAAATTTCGTAAAGAACAGAGTGTACGCTGGCTTCGAGGACAAAGTGTTTTCCATGGAGTCGGACGAAAGTCTTCTGGAGTACTTCGACTTCCTCGGTGAACGCTTTCCCGAAAGCAGATCCGGCATAGAGGATCTACTTAAGGAAATGCAAGAACTGAACAGCTTTATGGGTTCGTTATCAGGAATGTCGGGACCGCTTTACGGAAAGACTACGTTTCTGACCAAGTTGAAATCAATTCCCTGGTTTCTCAAGAACGGTAAGAAACTTCTGGGCTTCCTGAAGAAACTGAAATACAACAATATACCGTTCAGGGATTTCCTCAAAGTTAGAATCCCCGACGACGAGCTTGTCAGTATCATAGACGAGCCCTTCTTCGAGGGGACTCCCGCGTTCTTTGGGCTGGCCTACCCGACGGTTTTCAGGGATTACTT
>JAHDPQ010000056.1 GCA_018434245.1 Oscillospiraceae bacterium | reverse complement strand
TTGGCGGAGTGGCGGCCGGAATGTCCGCCGCCTCCAAAATCAAGAGAATGTCACCCGACGCTCAGGTGCGCGTCTACGAAAAGGGAGGCTTTTTATCCTACGGAGCCTGTGGGCTTCCCTACTATATCAGCGGTGAGAATCAGGACTACCGAGCCCTGATTGCCCGCACGCCGGAACAAGCCCAAAAGCTTGGGATTGAACCCTTCCTACACCACGAGGTGGTCAAGGTATCCCCCCAGAGCAAAATCGTTGTGGTGCGGGACCTGAAAACCAACCGGGAATTTACCGATTCCTACGACTGCCTGCTGATTGCAACGGGATGCCGTGCGGTGCTCCCTTCCCTACCGGGAATAGACAGCGCCGGAATCTTTCTCATCAAAACCATGGAGGACGGCCTGCTGCTCCGCAAGGTGGTGGAAAATCCTCAGGTGCGGCGCTGCGTTATCATGGGGGGCGGCTATATCGGAATCGAGATGGCGGAAGCCCTGCTCTATTTGGGCAAAGAGGTCACTGTCATCGAGCGGGAAAACCGCATCCTGACCCCCTTTGAGCCGGAGTTTTCCCAGCTGGCCCACAAAGAGCTGGAGGATAACGGAGCACAGGTAAAGACCGGAGAGAGCGTCACCCAAATCAAGGAGATGGGCACTCACCGGGAGTTACATACTGACAAGGGAAGCTACCCCACTGATTTGATTCTGGTTTGCGCAGGGGTGCTGCCTGCCACCGACTTTTTATCGGATACAGGTATTCGCATGGCTAAAAACGGGGCCATTGTGGTGGACCGGGAAATGCGCACCTCCCTGCCCGGCGTTTACGCCGCGGGTGACTGTGCCGTGGCCTACAACCGGATGATGGAGGAGAGCTTCTTCCTCCCCTTTGGTACGGTAGCCAATAAATGCGGACGCCTGGCCGGGGGGAACATGCTGGGGCGTCACGATAAATTTGTGGGGGCACTGGGAACCACCGCCATCAAGGTCTGCGGCATCGAAATGGCCCGCACCGGCATGAGCGAGGGAGACGCCCGCTATCTGGGACTGGATTACCGGACCAAGGTGGTCCACACTCACAATCATCCCGCCTATTATCCGGGGCAGTCGGAGCTTATCATCAAGCTGATCTATGAAAAGGGAACCCTGCGCCTTCTGGGAGCGGGGGCGGCGGGGGCCGCCGGAGCGGTACTCCGGGTGGATATGTTCGCCATCGCCATTCACAACGGCATGACCACGGCAGAGCTGGGGATGGTGGATCTGGCCTATGCCCCTCCCTTTTCCGGTGTGTGGGACGCTGTTCACATTGCGGCCAACGCAGCAAAGTGAGGGGCTCTATGAAGAAGCTTACTTCGTTACAGGAGGCAATTGCAGCCATACCCGATGGTGCGGTGGTGGGCCTTGGGGGCAACACCCTCAACCGGGCCCCCATGGCGGCGGTGTTTGAGCTGGCCCGCCAGAACAAGCGCTGCCTCTCTCTGGTCAAAACCGCAGGGGCTATGGATATTGACCTGCTTTGCCTTGCCCAATGTGTTGCCAGCGTGGACGCCGGATTTGTCAGCTACGAGACGGAGTTCTCTCTGGCTCAGCACTACCGCAAAAGCGTGGAAAAGGGGCTGGTCAAAGCCAACGAGCACGCCTGCTACACCGTCATCTGTGCTCTGCGGGCCGCTGCCTATGGAGCCCCCTTTCTGCCGGTGACCGGCCTGCGGGAAGGGGATCTGCTCCGGGTGAACCCTTGCTTCCGGCGGATTACCGACCCCTTTTCCGGTGACCCGGTGACTTTGGTCCGGGCTATTCGCCCCGATTGGAGCATCCTTCACGTTCACAAGGCTGACCCCGACGGAAACGGGGCGATTCTGGGGCCCCAGTATGAGGATGTCCTCCTTTCCCGGGCTTCCAAAAAAGTCCTGCTGACCACCGAAGAACTGGTGGACCGGGACTATTTCCGCCAAGGGGAATCCAAAGCGGATATACCGGGGTTTTTGGTCTCGGCAGTGGTCTATCTGCCCAAGGGGGCCTCTCCTTGCGCGTGTCACGGCCACTATTCTCCCGACAAAGAGCAGATCAGCAGCTTCTTGCGCCTAAGGGACCGGGACCAGCTGATGGAGTGGCTGAAGGGAGGGCCGGGAGGTGAATAGAACCTGTGATGTGATGGCTTGTGCCATGTCCCGGCTGCTGCGGGATGGCGAAACTGTGTTCTTTGGCGTGGCCTCTCACCTGCCCATGGTGGCGGCTCTGCTGGCCAAGGCAACCCATGCCCCCAACCTGACCATCCTCAACATTCCCGGCGGGGCAGATGTGCAGGCCCCCCTGACCGAATCCTATTCCAGCGCCGGGGGCGGACTGCTGCAAACAGCGGCGGCCACCTTTCCTCTGGCGGAAGTCTTTGATCTTTCCATGCGGGGCGGGCTGGATGTAGCTTTTTTAAGCGGCGTGCAGTTTGACGGTACCGGAGCGGTTAACGCCTCGGTGATTGGGGATTACTTTACCCCCAAGGTCCGGTTGCCCGGGGGCGCAGGCAGCGCCGTGTTGATTCCCACGGCAAAGCGGGCGATCATCTGGCGCACCAAACACGATAAGCGCACCTTTGTCAACGAGGTGGATTTTGTCACCTCCCGAGGCAACGTCAGCGCCATTGTCACTCCCCTGTGTGTCTTTCGCCGGTACCGGGACCAGCTGATTGTAGGTTCGGTGCATCCCGGCTCCAGTATGGAAGAGGTGGCGGAACACACCGGATTTCCCCTGCGGTATTTGGAGCTGGAAACCACCCCTGCTCCTTCTGCCAAGGAGCTTGCTCTGCTGGAGCAGATGGATCCCCGGGATTTACGTAGTCTTGAGTTTCGCTGAAGAACGGCCAACCTATGGGCCGTTCTGAACACTCTAATCTGAAGGCAAAATACCCATATTTTGCGTATTTCTACGTTGGCAAAGACCGGCAGGTGGCAGCCTTGCCATTCTTCGCCGCCTTGAAATTCATCAAAATCTGTGCATTTTTCCATCGAAGCGAGTTTTCAGAATGACCCTAATTCAGCGCTCGAAATAAAACCAAAGATGAAAATGGAGGTAATCCGATGAAAAAGGTATTGTCAATTCTCCTAGTCAGCATGATGGTGCTTGCTCTGACAGCGTGCTCGCAGGGAGGCACACCTGCTCCGGCCTCCCCCTCGCCTGCGGCAGCGCAGCCGCAAAAAAGCGCCGAGGCGGCCCCGGCAGCCCCCGCCCCCGGCGGCGATGTGGCATCGCTCCATCAAAAGTACTTCCCCGATCAAATGGCAGACGGCCAGATTAAGGTAGCGGTCATCCGCAACTTGGCCGCCGGAGACCACACCCAGCAGTTCCTGGAAGGCTGCGTTTCCGAAGGGCAGGCCCTTGGATTTGTGGTGGACACCTTTGTCACCGACGGCGACAACGTCCGCTGTCAGGAGACCATCGCTCAGGTCATTCAAAAGGATTACGACGGCCTGATCCTCTCCCATGGTGAGGCAGGCTACACCTACGACTCCCTGCTTCCAGCTGTGGAAAAGGGAATGAAGGTGGTTACCTTTGACTCCGTCCCCTATAAAGGTGGCGACGTCAACGGGGAAATCCTCACCGGCGTGACCAGCACCGCTCAGGAAGACTTTAAGCTGGCCGAACTTTCTCTGAGCTCCATCGTCTCTTACTTTGACGCCAGCAAACAGCCCATCAAGGTCATCCGCGCGTGGATGGGTCCCGGCATCCCCCCGCTGGACCGTCGCCAGACCATCTATGACCGCTATGTGGCGGAAGGCAAGATTGAAGAAGTAGCGCTGGTTGGCCCAGTGGACGCTTCCAATGCCCGGGGCGGTACTCAGGACGCTCTGGCTGCCATTCTCCCCCGCTTCCCCGAAGGCGCGGTAGACGCCATCTGGGGCTCCTATGACGAGCTGGCCAAGGGCTGCTTGCAGGCCCTCAACGATGCGGGACGCACCGATGTCAAAATCATGTCTGTGGATATTTCCAACGACGACATCGGCCTGATGCTGAAAAACCCCGACGTGTGGGTTTCCACCGCGGCGGTTGATCCCAAGCTGATCGGACTTTCCAACATGCGCCTGATTGCCGCCAAATTTGCCGGCGAAGAAACCCCCGATACCTACAATCTGGATGCCCAATCGG
>JAHDPQ010000112.1 GCA_018434245.1 Oscillospiraceae bacterium | reverse complement strand
TAGATTTTCTTCTTGCATTGCTTCCACTACCTGCTGCTTAAATTCCCCGCTGTACTTTTTATTAGGTATTCCCCTTGGCATAAAAAAACACCCCATTCGTTTTCAGTATATCATACTGTCTAACAAATAGGGTGCAGTTCATAAGGCCGGGGTTTGCGTGATAGTTTAGATTTCCTCAATGGCGATGATTCCGCTGCATTCGCTGATCATCCTGATGACTTCCTGATGGCTTTTGTGCTCCTGAAAATGCAGCATGAACAGCACGGCGATACCGGTTCCCAGTTGACTGCGAGTTGTCTCAAAATCATCGATATGAATGCTCTTATCCCTGCAAAGCTCCAGGAAGCAGCTCATATCCTTGATGGATTCAAACACCACATAGAGCCGCATGGCATTGGTGCGGGCCACGTACCGGTTCTGCACCTCGTTAAACAGAGTCATGACGGCAAAGACAGTGATGCACATGATAAAAGCTCCAAAGTAAAAGCCTATGCCGATGGCAATACCCATGCAGGCGGAAGTCCACAGGGAAGCCGCCGTAGTAAGCCCCTTGATCTGATTGGAGCCCGTCACCAGAATGGTTCCGGCTCCCAGAAATCCGATGCCGCTGACCACCTGTGCACCCAGACGAGCGGGATCGGTGCCTCCGATGTTCTCAAACACGAACTGGCCGGTCATCATGATGCCGGTGGCTCCCAGACACACCAGGATATGGGTGCGAAATCCCGCCGCCCGGCGCTTGCGGGTCCGTTCCAGACCCACCACCCCGCCGAACAGAATAGCCAGAAGGAACCGAAGAACCACCGCCTGCCAGGTGAGATGCTGTAGCCCCAGATTGTCAAACAGGGTATACATATCCACGTTTGCTAATGTTTCCCACATGTATGAAAGCCTCCCGGTTTACCGGTAAAATTCTTGGATATACCGCTCCACATCTTCCCGGCTTCCCTGAAAAGGCCCGGGAGTCTCCATTTTGAGAGAGACCAGGGCGGTAGCTGTCAAGAGAGCCTGCGGAATATCTTGAGTCAAACGTTCGGTTATGTAGGCGGAAAAGCAAGTATCTCCCCTGCCGGTGCGCCCGGACAAATCCCTTGCCTTAATGGGCTGGGTGTAGATTTCCTTGCCGTCGTAGATCAGCACCTCGGCGCTGTTTGTAATCATAATTTCTGCAGCGCCCCAGGCGTGAAGCTGCTTGGCCGCCTCTACCCGGTCGGTCAGCCCGGTCAGGATTTCCGCTTCGGCAGTATCGGTTTTTAGGAAGCGGATTTTGGGAAGGTACTCCAGCTTCTGATCCCAGTCCCGAAACACCATCTCCCCGTTTTCGTCCCGGCGCAACAGACACTGGACATCCACTGCCGCCATGGCTTTTTGGGACGCGTAGGCGATGATGTCCTCCCCCAAATCCCCCACCATCAGACCGGCCACGTGATAGATGGCGGCGTCCACATCGGGAATTTCCTCCACCTTATAGGGATCGATGCGGCTGATGGCCTTACAGGTGCGCCGCTCCCGGTCGGCGGTGTGGTAGACGTTGGAAATCGAGGTGCTGCTGGGGCTGGAAAGATGAAACACCGTCACGTTAGCAGCATCCTGAAAGACGGCATCCACATCAATATCTGCTGACGCTTTGGGAAGCACGGCAGTTTTGTGTCCCAGCGACGACGCCGAGTATCCAGAGTAGACCACGGCGCCTCCAACGGCCCGGATGGTGGTTCCGTCAAAATCTGTGTTGATATCCAGAGAGGGCTGACCCAGAATAAAAGTTGCGTATTTTGCCATAGTTCTTCTCCTTTATAATGTGTTGTAAAGCCCGAAGGCTCAAGACCCAAAGGGAAAGGAACCACTATCTTGATGAACCCCACTTATCTAAACAGGTGCACAGGAGCTGCGCACAATCAGGGAGGGTTCCATAATGCGGTGAGAGTATCCTACGGCGGGGTCGGTAATCTTGTTGATCAGCATGTCCACCGCCACGGCTGCCATAGCGTTTTTGGGTTGCTCGATGGTGGTCAGGTTGATTTTGGGCAAACCGCTGAAGTTGATGTTATCAAAGCCAATGAGAGAAAAATCCTCGGGGATGCTCATGCCAAATTCGTCAGCCGCCTTGATGATTCCCAGAGCCATAGTGTCGGTAGAGGCCATGATGGCAGTATAGCCCAGATGCCCCTGTGACTGAAACAGCTCCATAGCAATGAGGTACCCCTTTTTGATGGAGCTGTGGGTATAATGACTATCCACAAAGGCCGGGGTAATGCCAAACTTGTTACAGGCTTCTTCGTAACCTTGGGCCCGCAGCTGATGGGTAATGCTTCCCATCCGCCGCCCAAAATACAGGATTTTTTTGTGCCCCAGAGAATGGAGGTATTCCATCCCCATCATGGTGCCCTTGTAGTTGTCCACTGTCACATAGCTTTGCCGCAGGTCCCGCAGGTTTTCGCTGACAAAAATAGTGGGGGTGGTGTCCAGATAGGGCTTGATCCGTTCGTAGCTGTGGACGCCGGAGGGAATGATGATGATGCCATCTACCTGACGTCCCACCAGCAGGCGGTAGGTCTCCTCCTCGTGATCCAAGTCGCTGCCGGAGTTGCAAAGCATCAGGTTGTAGCCCCTTACCCGGGCGTGTTTTTCCACGTAAAAGGCGATCTCGGACATAAAGGGGTTGTTGATTCTCCCTAGTACCAGGCCGAATATATTAGTTGATTGCACCACCAGAGAACGGGCGACGGAATTGGGCGTGTACCCCATCTCCTTGCTGAGCTTGATGATCCGCTGTCTGGTTTCTTCCCCGATTTCCGGGCTTCCGGAAAGAGCGCGGGAGACGGTAGCATAGGAAACCCCCGCCACCTTGGCAACATCTTTTATGGTAACTTTTTTCATGGTCATCTACTCCGTTCAGGCCACGATCTTCGCAAACGTTTTCAATATCGTGAGGAATAATTACATGTTACTACAGGAAGACCCACTTGTCAATTGTTGGCGCAAACTATTGCGTAAACGTCAAATTTCCCATGGCTATCAAATATTCTTGAGAACACAATTGACAAAATCGAAGTTATTGTATAGAATAAGATTAAGATTTACCGCAAACGTTTGAGTTTGCAAACGGCATGCTTGGAAGAAGCCTTCGTCAAAGCGTGCCATTATGCTGTTTTGCCTGAATACATCTTCAAAAAGGAGGTCCCTTATGATACAGTTTGACCTATCCAAAATAGAAGCCGCCGCCGATCTGGTGGGAGAGAAAACCCACTTGGATGCATTGCGCGCGCATCTTCCCGAGTATTTTCAGGCAGATGTCGAAAATGGGCTGAGCAAAGGCGGTCCTCTTCCCTTTCGGGCGGCTGTCTTTAATATGGAGCAGGGCACCCGGCTCAAGTACATCATCCCGTTTTTCCAGTGCCATCCCCAGCTGCGGAATGTAGATGTCATTCTGGCCAACGAGCTGGATGCCGGTATGGCCCGCTCCGGTAATTTGGATACCACCCGGGAAATCGCAAAGGCTTTGGGGATGAACTATGTTTTTGGCATCGAATTCATCACCCGCAAGGCCGGGCAAAAGGGCAATACACAGGGACTCCACGGCAACGCCATCCTGTCCCGGTTTCCTCTACATAACTGTAAGGTGGTTCCTCTGCCCATCCAGTTCGACTGGTTCTATATGCCCGGCGATTCCCGGCTGGGAATGCGCAACGCCATTCTGGCTGAGGCAGAGGTGGCTCCCGGCAAGCGGGTGGGTCTGGTCAGCGTTCATCTGGAAAACCGGGCCACGCCTCAGGAGCGGCTGCGCCAGATGAAGTTTCTGCTGGATGAGGTAGAGCAGCATTTCGGCGATCTTCCGGTGCTGATTGGCGGTGATATGAACACCAACACCGTATCTGGCAACACTCCCGGCAGCATGGAGTATCTGGAGGAGCATCCACAGGAGCAGCTGCGCCGTCTGGGGGACATCCCCAATATCGAGCCTTTGATGGATCACGCCGCCCAGCGGGGTTTCTCTTACAGCGACTGCAACCTGATGAACAAGATCACCCGGCGCAAACCCATGCCCAGCGGCGCCACCGTGGAGCTGAATCTGGACTGGTTTTTTCAACGGGGCCTCAAATGCTCCCAGCCTCAGCGGGTGGAGACCATCTTCCGAATGAAGGATCTCGAAAATCCACCTGCCGATGTTTCCGATTTTGAAGGGAAAGAGCTTTCCGATCACGATGCAGTCACCGTAGTGGTGAAATGCTAAAGTCTGCCGGGGAGGTAACAGTATGGTAAAAGCATTTATTTTTGATATGGGCGGAACCCTTGAGGATGTCATACATAAGCCGGAGTTTAACGATGGCTGCGGCAAAGTTATCCTGCAGTATCTCGATTCTCACGGCATCCCCATTGAGATGGAGTCGGAAGCCTTCGCCCTGCATCTGGAGCAGAAGAACCGGGAGTACCGGCACTGGGGCATGGAGTCTCTACGGGAATTGGACCCCTACTCCATCTGGTCTCAGTGGTATTTAAAGGACTTTAACGTGGATCAGGACCGACTGCGAACCATTGCCGACAAGCTGGCCAACCTGTGGGAGCGGGGCTACTATCAGCGGACCCTGCGCCCGGAATCCAAGGAGCTTCTGCAGGGCCTCCAGGCCAGAGGCTTCCGGTTGGGAGTCATCTCCAACACCGGCTGTCAAACTCAGGTGATCGAAATCCTCCACGAATATGATCTGCACCACTTTTTTGATACCATCTATCTTTCCAGCATTGCGGGATTCCGCAAACCCCATGCCGATTTGTTTCTGGCTGCCGCCGCGGATTTGGGCGTTGCTCCCAAGGAGTGTGTCTACGTGGGAGACACCGTATCCCGAGATGTCCGCGGTGCACGGGCTGCCGGATACGCTGCCAGTGTGAGAATCCAATCCCATCTGACTGAGGTTTCCGATATTCGCTATGATGTTGGGGTAGAAGAAGCCGATCATCTCGTTTCCAGCCTGTTGGATATTTTAGAGCTGAAAATCGCCACTCCCATCGTATCTGCCACCCAGTAGTCCATGATAAGGAGGGAAAGCAGTGCGCCGTCTATTTGTGATCCTGGTTTTGCTGACGGCGGGGGTTCTCCTGCTGTCGGGCGCCGGCCAGACTGTCAGGGATGAATCAGCGATGCCATCCCAAGAACAGGATGACACAGAGCAGCTGCTCTCCGGCGAACCATCCCAGCCCGATGCTCAAGAGGCCATGGCCCCTACAAAAGTGGAAAGGCCACATAATCCCAAGGCAACCATCATCATCTGTTGCATTCTTGGAGTAATCACCATCGCCCTTGCCATCCTGAGCTGGGGAATTCCTAATAGTAAAAGGAATTATAAAAAAGGAAGTTGAACAAAGGCCGTTCTCCATGACGGCCAAACAGCAGGGTCCGCCAAAGAGGGCCCTGCTGTTTTTTGCATAAAGAGGGTACGGCCTTCTGTGATGACGAGGGCCGTACCCTTTTCTTAATCTTTGGAAGGGGCGATGATTACTCCGCCAGAGATTGAGCAAAAGCCTTGCCCAGTTCCGTGGCCTTTTCCAACTCCTGCTCCGATGGAACAAAGTTGACCTTGAGCTGCTCTTCCCAAACCTTGCATTTGAGGGAAGTCAGCCGTTGCGCCAAATTGGGGGCCGCCTCCCCGCTCCAGCCAAAGGAGCCAAACACGGCGACCGGCCGCTTTTGAATGTTGATGGCCTCGATACCGGCCAAGAGCTGCCAGACAGGAGCCACTGCATCCCGGTTGATGGTGGGAGAGCCGATCAGAAAAGCGTCGCTCTCGTTGAGCAGGGCAGCCAGCTTGGCCATATCGTGTTCGATGATGTTGTAGCTTTCCACCTGGGCATCAGGGATGACTTGGGTGATGCCCTGGGTGATGGCCTTGGCAATTTTGCGGGTATTACCATAGGCGGAAACATAAAAGATGGGGATCCGCTTTTGCTGACGGCTTTCTTCCGCCGACCACTGGCGGTAGAGCTCCAGCACCTGAGGCAGCTTGCCGTCCTTGGTGAGGATGGGGCCGTGGCTGTTGCAGTTAAAGACAATATCCAGATCCTTGATCTTTTCAAGGCCTTGACGCACATAGGGCTGAAAGGGCCCAAAAATGCAGTCGTAGTAATATTTCAATGCGGCCAGATACTTGTCGTCATAGATGGTACAGACATCGAAAATCTGGGGCTCGCAGAAATGGCATCCCAAAAAGTCGCAGGAAAACAGGATGTTATCCTGCTCCAGCCAGGTAAACATGGAATCGGGCCAGTGCAGGAAGGGGGCGCTGATAAACCGCAGAGTTTTGCCCCCCAGCTCCAGAGTATCCCCATCCTTTACCACCTGCAGATTAAGCTGGCGGTTGGAAATCTGCTTCATGTAAATGGCACCGGCGGGGCTGACCACCACCGTCAGGTTGGGGAACCGCTCCAAAAGCCGATTGATGCAGCCGGTATGGTCCGGTTCGCAGTGGTTGAGAATGAGATAATCCAGCTCCCGGCCATCCAGAGCCTGCAAGATATTGTCCAGATAATAGTCGGAAAAGCTCAGGTGAGCAGCTTCCACCGCCGCTGTTTTTTCGCTGCCCGTTACAATGTAAGAATTGTAGCTGGTGCCGTATTCGGTGCGCATAATGACGTCGAACACCCGCAGGCTGGGGTTGAGGACGCCGGTATAAAATACGCCTTCGGTGATTTGTTTCATGGTAGTTATTCCTCCAGGCTGATGGACTGTCTAGGGCCTCGGCTTTTAACTGCCCTTGGAATGGAACACGCCTCCGGTTTCAATACAGTTGGTGCAAGCCGGAAGGGGGTTCACACGTCGTGGGCACACTGAGCCAAGGGACCTAGAAAGCGGCACCAAAGCAGAGGATTCTGCTTTGGCACCTGTGATGTGAAAGACTATGATACTGTTAGGCTTCTTCCTCGAACATGTCTTTGCCTACGCCGCAGGCCGGACAGACAAAATCCTCGGGGACATCTTCCCAAGCAGTGCCGGGAGCTACGCCGTAATCTACCTCACCCTTTTCGGGATCGTAAACATAACCGCAAATTGTGCATACATACTTTTTCATATTCTCTGCCTCTTTTCTGTCTGTAGTTTATTTTCTTATTCCGTCACGATAGCCGGAATATGTCAACGCATTGGATGCATAGTCCTCCATGTCGTCCACGGTGCACAAGAACAAGGTGTGGGTTCCCACATCCACCGTGTCGTAGACGCTGAGAGAAAACCGTGCTGCAACAATCGCCGGGTCATCAAGATAAGGATTGCCATTGCAGTCTGTTTTATAAGCAATATCGGCAAACTTGTCCTGATCTCTGCCGCTGACAAAGCCAAACCGGCGGATAATATTCATAGGAATCGACTCTGCCAGAGCACAAACACAAACCGAACGCTTTTCCATCACCATGTCGTGGGTTAAATGGTCTTTCCCCAGGGTGACGCTCAATCTGACCGGCATGTGGCTCTGCTCCAACAGGGTATTGCAAATACAGGCGTTTGCTTTGCCGTTTAACTCGCAGCCTGCCGTAAACAAACCGCATTGAATTTTAAAAAGAGTCCTGATGTCTGCTTTCATCTGTCTCAACCTTTTGAGCGGTTATGGTTCAGCTTGTCCGGGCGGGAACCGCCAAACACTCCGGACCGCTTCCACCTTAGGAACTCCCGGAATATAGAACTTTAGCATATTGTAACACATCATGCCACCGGGATGCAATTAAAAAATTAAATTGAATTCTATACTTTTATTGTATACTTTTCTCCCCAGGGGGGAACGGGTTTGCTCCCCTCTCACGAAATTCGCTCCAGCTCTTTTTTTAGGCGCTTGACGATTCGCTTTTCCAAACGAGATATGTAGGACTGGGAAATGCCAATGATCTCAGCCACTTCCTTTTGGGTGCGCTCTTCCCCGTCCAGTAACCCGAACCGCAGCTGCATAATCCGCCGTTCCCGCTCCCCCAGCCGATCCACCGTCTCCAGCAGGATGGTTTTTTCAATGGCCTGTTCGATGGGGCGGTTGATGGCGTCCACGTCGGTACCCAGGATGTCGGAAAGCAGCAGCTCGTTGCCGTCCCAATCGATGTTGAGAGGCTCGTCGATGCTCACTTCATGTTTTTGGGACTGACACTTGCGCATATGCATCAATATTTCGTTTTCAATGCAGCGGGAGGCATAGGTAGCCAGCTTGATGCCCCGCTCGGGGCAGAAGGTGTTGACCGCCTTAATGAGCCCGATGGTTCCTATGGAAATAAGGTCCTCCACCCCAATGCCGGAGTTTTCGAATTTGCGGGCAATATACACCACCAGACGCAGATTGTGAACAATCAGCTCCTGCTTGGCTTTTTCATCCCCAACAGTCAGCCGGGTAAACACCTCTTCCTCCTCCTCTCTGGTCAGAGGAGCGGGCAGAGTGTCGGGTCCGTTGATATAGTAAATTTTAGTTCGGGCAAATTTGTAAAACAGATTGAGCCACAACTGAGTCACTTGTTCCAAAAAGGTACACCACATTTGTTTACACCACCGTTATTTGCTTTTCTTTCCCCGTGGGGGATTTCAATGGAACACTGATCAAATCCGGGTTGAGGATGGCGTCATACCCATCCCCGAAGCGCTGGCCGGACACCGCCATATAAACAAGCTCTGCCTTGTATAGATCACTTCCTCGCTGTATCATCAGTTGGTCCGCCTGTATGGCCGGCAGTGCGCCCCGGCTGCCCAGTCCCGCATAGGGAATCATTCTGATCTTCACGTTGGGGATTTTTGCCGCTGCTTCCAGGCCCTCTTTCTTTAAAGCGTGATAGAGGGAAGCACCCAAAAGGTTCTTGATCGCATCTAACCGGCAGACGATCACAGGAATGCCGCTGAAGGGCTCGCAAAGACTATTGCCGGTATCGATCAAAGCCTCCAGAGTGCAAGTGTTCCCCCAAAGCTTAATTGTGGCGCGGCACCGGTTGCCGGGAAGCCTGCCCCCTCTGGAAAACCGTCCCCCCAGCCGGAGTAGCAAATAAGCAGCCACCGTGGAGAGGAGCAGGGTAACTGGTTTGACGTTAAAGTAAACCACTCCGTTATAATAGAGCATTCCAGTTGGAGCAAAAAGCATCCAGATTCCCAGCATCACCCCAGCAAAAAAGAAGTTTACGGCAAAAAAGATGAACCACCCCTTGAAGAACTGCCCCACTCCCCGAAAAGACAGAGCGGCCATAACAATCAGGCCGGAGAGCAGAATTCGGGTGATCAGCATGGTGAAAAAGTTCATAAACGGTAAAAAAATAGCCAGCGAGCCCAAGGATCCCAGCAGAGCGGCCATGACTATTTCACGTCTCTTTATTTTGATTCCCATCAATCCCGCGGTGCAGACAACCAACAGCGCCGTCACCACATAATTGAGCACCAACAGCACATCCACATAAACCGGGGTCTGCATTTTCCACCATCCTATTATGGTAAATAACAAGTACTTTTTTATTATAGAAGAGATGGGCCGTCATTTTTGTCGCAAAAGAGTGACAGCCCTTACGTTTTTTGTACAAATTGTTTTGTTAATGTGCTGAACAAGATGTCTTGCTGTCATTGCGCTTTTACCGGAACGCAAGCAGTTGGAGTATCCCGGAGCCGATTCTGATCAAGGCCCCTGCCCCTTTCGGCAGAAAAAAGAGCCGGACCAAATGGTCCGGCTCTTTTGGAACACCTTTTGGAACACTTTTATTGAGCCAAGCGGATTTTCCTATACTCATCCCGTTTGTGCTGCACCTTGGTGGTCAGATCGTTGGTCTCCATTCCCTGCTTTGCCTTTTCCAGCATCCCCTGCTCCCCATACTGATAGGCCATCAGGGCAAAGTTCTCGCTGTACTTGGAAAAGTACCCGGCCAGAATGGCCGTACCGGCATCGATATTCTGATACGGGTCCAGTAAATCCTCAATGCCGTGCTCTTCCGAAAGCCACTTTTTGTTGACGTCGTTGATCTGCATCAACCCACTGTCCCGGGTGCCATTGCGGTTTACCCCCACCGCCTTAGGTTGAAAGCGGCTTTCTCGCCACATGATGGCCAGAATCATCTCGTACTCCAGCCCCAGCTCCTGGCAGCGGCCGTGGGTATAGCGCTGAAGCTCCTCCGACAAAGGCAGCTCCATATAAGAGTAGGGAGGATTGACATAGGGTCCCTTAGCCTGCGTCACTACGGCAGGCTTTACGGGAGAAGGCTCCTGATAGTCCAGTTCTTCCAGCTGAAGGGTAAGGTCGTTGTCGGTCAGAGGGGCAGGTGCAGGGGGACCGCTCACCGTGAACAGGGCACGGGAAGGCAAAAAAGCCATCCGGCCGGCAGGCCCGGCTTCGGGGCAGGCCGCTTGCAGAATTACCAGAGCACCCACTGCAGCAAAAGCCACCACGAAAACAGCCAGCTTCCTGCACATTCTATTTTTCAGTATCTGTTTTAGCATGAAACCACCTTGTTGCGGGCTTGACCGCACAATGCCGGCGGTACATTTCAACTACTTTGGATTGCACTGCCTGCATGTGATCTATGAAGATTCACTTGTAGTCGCAAGCCCCATTTTTTTCCATAACTGGTATCAAATAGCATTATTGGTTGTCCGAAGCTATATTATACATTAAAAACTCCAGAATGGCAATGCTATTCCCTTTACAAGGACCATATACATTTACCAGCGGATTATATAAAAGGAGCTGTGTAAATGCAAAGAGCTTTACAGTTATTGCAAAGCCTTTTGTACCAAGGTTCCATGGTGGCTTTGCTTCTTGGAACCGGTATTTGGTTTACCTTAAAAACCCGGTTCTTTCAGCTACGTGGCCTCCCCTTCATCCTCAAGAACACCCTGGGCACATTCATGGAAAAGGATGTTAAGTCAGACCTGTCAAGTATTTCACCTTTTCAGGCAATGAGCACCGCGTTGGCCGGAACATTGGGGGTGGGAAATATTGCCGGAGTTGCAACTGCTTTGACATTAGGAGGCCCCGGAGCCATCTTCTGGATGTGGATATCGGCGTTTTTTGGCATGATGACCAAATACAGTGAAATATTCTTGGCGGTAAAATTTCGGGAAAAAACCAGGGACGGATTTCGGGGCGGACCCATGTATTATATGAAAAATGCTCTCAATAAACCATGGTTGGGCGGTATCTTTGCCTTATTGTGCGCCCTTACCTCCTTTGGGATCGGCAACATGACTCAAGTGAACGCCGTTTCCGGAGCGGCCCTGGCCGCCTTTGGAATCCCCCCTTGGGCCAGCGGTATTCTGGTGGCTACCCTGCTGGCTCTGATAGTTTTTGGAGGGCTACAGCGCATCGCCTCCGTTAACGAGGTGATGATTCCCTTTATCTCCATCGCTTATATTGCATGCTCCGTGACGGTGCTCATCCACAACAAGTGGTATCTGGGCAGCGCCTTTGCCCTTATTTTCCGGGGGGCCTTTGCCCCCGCAGGAATGGTGGGGGGGGTGTTGGGTCACGGCCTTTCCTCTGCGGTCCGCTATGGAATTTCCAGGGGCGTATTCACCAATGAGGCTGGGCTTGGATCGGCGCCCATCGCCCATGCCTGCGCAGACTGCAAGAGCCCGGCACATCAAAGCGTCTGGGGGATTTTTGAAGTCTTTCTGGATACCATCGTTGTCTGCACTTTGACGGCACTGGTACTTTTGACCGCTCAGAAAGGCACCCTCTGGCAAAGTGGCTTGGACGGTGTCGAGATGACCTCGGCTGCCTTTGCCAGCGTGTTCGGCCCCAAGGGTGCGGGTTTTATTGCGATTTCGGTGATGTGCTTTGCGGTGGCCGGGATGCTGGGCTGGTGCTTTTATGGCGAGACCGCCATCGGCTTCTTGACAGGAGAAAGCAAAGCGGCCATTCATCTCTATCGTTGGCTGTTTATTGCTTGTGCCGTAGTGGGGGCCGTGGGGGAAATGCGCAGGCTCTGGGGGCTGGCAGACGCTCTCAATGCCATGATGGCCATTCCCAATGTCGCCGCCATGATTTTGCTGCGCCGCCATATTCAGTTGCCCCAAGGGGCCTCCCCCTCCCATTGAAGGAAGTTGTCCGGAACAGAACATCGTAAACAAATCCATAAAAAAGGAAAGAGCTGAAAAGCTCTTTCCTTTTTAAGGTGCATTGCTTCTGGGCAAAGCCTTAACGGCAGTTCCCCTGTCCTTATAAGGAGCCTTTGGTGGAGGGGATTTTACCCTCCATGTTGGGCTGGATGGTAACTGCACGGCATAAGGCGCGGCCCAGCCCTTTCAAAACAGCTTCGGCGATGTGGTGAGCGTTCTTCCCCGCCAGCAGCCGGACGTGGAGGGTTAGCCCCATGGATCGGGTCAGGGCAAGGAGGAATTCCTCCAACAGCTGGGTGTCCCACTGGCCGATCATGGGAACGGTGAATTTTACCTCGTAGCCTAAATACCCCCTGCCGGAAAGGTCCAGAGCAATCAAAATTAGCGCCTCGTCCATGGGGAGGACCAGATCGGCGTAGCGGTGAATTCCCCGCTTTTCTCCCAATGCCTGCTGAAACGCCGTACCCAGCGCAATTCCTACATCCTCTGCGGTATGATGGCCGTCCACCAAAAGATCGCCCCGGCATTGCAGGCTCAAATCAAAGGAACCATGGGCAGCAAACAACTCCAGTAGGTGATTAAAAAAACCGATGCCGGTGTCGATCTCATAGCAACCCGTGCCGTCCAGATTCAAGGTGAGGGATATTTGCGTCTCGGTGGTTTGCCGGTTCACAGTGACCTGTCTCATAGTGTTTCCTCCACTACGTGTAAAAACGCTTTCATTTCCTCGTCGGTTCCAATGCTCACCCGGACAAATTCAAGGGTACGGGGATGCTCAAAGCAGCGCACCAGCATCCCCTTTTCCCGTAGTTTTTGATAGAGCTCCCTCCCCGTTAAGCTGGGGTGAGCGACAAACAGAAAGTTGGCGCTGCTGGGCAACACCCTGCATCCCAGCTCCTGCAGGCGCAAGGCGGTTCTGTCCCGGGTGGCGGTGATTTTCTCCAGCACGTGGCTTAGGTAAGCATCGTCCTCTACGGCAATGACGCCTGCCTGCTGGGTAAGCCGGTTGACGTTGTAGGGGTGAAAGGAATATTTGATCCGCTCCAAAGCGGCGATGTGCTCCGGCCGGGAAAAGGCGTAACCCAGCCGCAGACCCGCAAGGGACCGGGACTTGGAAAAGGTCCCCACAATCATCAGGTTGTCGTAGTCGCGGAGCAGGGGCAGACTGGTGACATCCTCGCCGGCAAAATCCACGTATGCTTCATCCACCACCACCAGACGATGGGGATTGCCCTTGAGAATCCTCTCGATTTTACTGCGGGACAGGGCAAGGCCGGTGGGGGCATTGGGGTTGGCAAGGAGGATATGACCATCCCGCTGCAAATAATCCTCCACTCTTAGGGAGAAGTCCTCCGCCAAGGGAATGAGCCGGGCCCTCAGGCCGAAGAGATTGGCATATACCCCGTAAAATCCGTAGCTAGGATCGGGGAAATTGATTGGGTCCCCCCTATCAAAAAAAGCCATGCAAAGAAAGGCAAGCACTTCATCAGAACCGTTGCCTACAAACACTTCCTCGATAGCAAGGCCGTACCGGCGTGCGATTGCGCCCCGCAAATCCTTGGCTTCGGGATCGGGGTAAAGGGCAAACTCCCGCCCTGTGTGCCCTGCCAATAGGCGGGCGATTCCCGGTGCAGGGGGATAGGGGCACTCGTTGGTGTTGAGCTTGATGTACTGCCGGTCTAACGGCTGCTCCCCCGGTACATAGGGTTCCAATCCCGATGCGTGGCGGCTGAGAAAGTGGCTCATTTCGTCCCCTCCCCTTTTTTATTTGCTTCTCGGGCCAAGGCATCCTGCATTGCTTGAATGGCCTGCGCCTTAAATTTATAGCTGGCAATGTTGGAGATCAGCCGGGCGGAAATGGGCATGATCTCCTCCAGCACCTTGAGGTGATTGGCCTTGAGAGTAGAGCCTGTCTCTACAATATCCACAATGACGTCGGAAAGCCCCACCAAAGGAGCCAGCTCGATGGAGCCGTTGAGGGCGATGAGCTGAATCTCCCTGCTTTGAGCATCAAAGTAGCTCTTGGCGATGTTGGGATACTTGGTGGCCACCCGCAAAGCCTGCCGGCAGAAGGTTGCATTCGGTAAGCCTGCCACCGCCATCCGGCAGACACCGATGTTTAAATCCAGCAGCTCGTAAATGTCGGGAGTCGTTTCCAGCAGAATGTCCTTCCCCACCACCCCCACATCGGCAGCGCCATGGAGGACGTAGATGGCGACGTCGGAGGGTTTGACTAAAAAGTACCGGATACCAGCGGCTTTATCCTCCACCACCAGGCGGCGGGAACCCTTGACCGGATTGGCTCCCCCATACCCCGCCTGCTCCAACATGGAAAACACCTGATCTCCCAGTCTGCCTTTTGGAAGAGCTACGCTCAGCATTTATTTCCACCTCCTCCAAACCGTTCCAGCTTGCCATAAGAGAGCCCCGTGACGTCGGAATCTTCCCTTTCACAACGCACCGAAAGACCCTGGGCGTTCAGCTCCTGCACCCGCTCCATGAGGGCGCTTAATTCACAGTGGGCGGGATACAGCAGCAGCACATCAATTTGCCTTTGCCCCTCCCTCAGAAAAGTATCCAGCTGATGCAGGGCGATGCCGAATCCAACGGCGCGGCAATCCTTGCCCAGCTTTTGCATCAGATTGTCGTACCGGCCGCCGCTGCAAACCACTCCGGGGATTCCCCGGATATACCCCCGGAAAATCAGGCCGTTGTAGTAGTCCAGATCATTGACCACCGAAAAATCCAGATACAGGGTTTGATTTTGGGCGGGTTGCAGAGATTTTGCCAGAGATTCCAGTTCAGCATATGCTCTTGCCATCCCCTCCCCCCGAATCAGGCTTTTGGCCTCCTGTAAAGCCTTTTGAAAGGGCCCATGGATGCCCGCCAGAGCCAAAATCTGCTCTCGGCGGCTGTTGACCACACCCTCCGCCTCCAAAACCCCTGCCACATCATGGGGACTTTTGGCGTGGATAGCCCCCAGGACCTTCCGCTCCACCTCAGGGGAAATCCCGGTGTTTTCCAGCAGGCCTGAGACAAAGCCTAGATGGGAGACATCCATGGCGCTCTCCCCTATCAGGGAAAGACTGCGCAGGGCAAGGTCCAGCACCTCTAGATTGGCGAAGATGTCCTCCCTGCCCATCCACTCCAACCCGATTTGATCCAGCACCCTGTAGGCCCGGTTCTCGGGGGAAAAGCGCACCACTTCCTCAATATAGTAGAGCTTTTCTGGGATAGCCGGAGCCTGAACAGGCTGGTTTTTGGCAAGGCTCAGGGTGATATCTGGCTTGAGAGCCAGCAGTCTTCCGCTGTGGTCCATAAAGGTGAGGATTCGGTCGGTCCCTAAAAAGTTTTTATTGTCCAGATAGAGGTCATAATCTTCAAACTTGGCGGTCTGCGTCCGCCAAAAGCCTCGGCTTTCGTACAGAGCCCGCAGCCGGAGGATACAGGCTTCCCGGGGCGAAAACGCCGGAAAGGCCGTAAGGCCGTTACCCTTCATTCCTAAACACATCCCATATATACGTTATGTAAAGCACCGGAGCAAAATAGCTCCACCCACTGGATACACCTTTGTATTATACTCCCCTTTATTGTTTTAGTCAATTACCATGCTAAAGTATTTTTTGTTCAACATTTTTATAATTACCTCTTGACAAAACAGATTCACCGTGGTATCCTGATAAAAATTAAAGATTTCCCAAAAGGCAGTGACAGGGAGGGTTCCTTCCATCCTTTGCCCTCAGAGAGCCGGTGGTTGGTGCAAACCGGTGGCAAACGGCAGGAACTGTAGCCCTGGAGCCGAGACAAGAAAGCGCATTGCGCAAGTAGATGTCTACGCAAAGGCAGCGTTATAGGCCGAGGATTTGTTGGAATCCGTAATGAGTGGTACAGGATTATTTTCTGTACAATTTGGGTGGTAACACGGGTAAATGCTCGTCCCATTGTGGGATGGAGCATTTTTTGTTTTCCCTCAAAAAAGACGCTCCTTCCCCGCTCATTTCGTTTTCTCACTTCCGCCATTACTAACGATTATGGAGGAACAGAAGATGGAAAACACTTACACAGCCAATCAAACTATCATGGTAGAGACCCTTTATCAAAGCTTCTGCAAGGAGACCTTCGACGAAAACGGCGTGCTTGACACCTTTGAGCCTGTCTACCCCACCAATTTTAACTTTGCCTACGACGTGGTGGATCAAATTGCCGCCTTGCAGCCGGACCGCCGGGCCATGGTATGGACCAACGAGCACGGGGAAGAAAAAATATTTACCTTTGGGCAGATGAAGTACTACTCCGACCTGACGGCGGGTATGCTGCAGGATCATGGGGTTCAAAAGGGCGATATGGTGATGCTGGTACTCAGCCGCCACTATCAGTTCTGGTTCTGCATACTGGCGCTCCATAAGCTGGGCGCGGTGGCTATCAACTCCACCAACATGCTCACCGCCAAAGATTACCTCTACCGCTTCCGCAGCGCCGATGTCCGGTATATCATCGCCACCGCAGAGGGAGAAACCGCCGACCATGCCGATGCCGCCTGTCAACAATACGATGGGATAAAAGGCAAGTTTCTAGTGGCAGGCTCTCAGTTTGACAGCGGCAAGCGTCCCGGCTGGATCGATTTCAACAACCAGCTTTGCTTCCACCAGCCCCTGAACGAGAGAATCCCCACCAAGGCGGAGGAGCCTTTGCTGCTGTACTTTACCTCCGGCACTACCGGAAATCCCAAAATGGCCTATCACAACCACACCTATCCCATCGGCCACATCATCAGCGCCAAATACTGGCACGGCATCACCGGAGACGACCTACACATGACAGTGGCGGATACCGGCTGGGCCAAGGCCAGCTGGGGAAAAATCTATGGCCAGTGGTTTGTGGGCGCCTCCATCTTTGTCTACGATTTCACCAAGTTCATCCCCGCCGATTTGATGCGGATGGTATCCCAATACAAGGTAACCACCTTCTGCGCGCCACCCACCATCTACCGCTTCCTCATCAAGGAAGGAATGGAGCACTACGATTTGAGCAGCATCCGCCATGCCACCACCGCCGGAGAAGCCCTCAATCCCGAGGTATTCAACCGTTTCTACCAGCATACCGGCGTAAAAATTATGGAGGCCTTTGGCCAAAGCGAAACCACCGCCCTCACCGTTAACCTGCTGGGAACCGAGCCCAAACCCGGTTCCATGGGCAAATGCTCTCCCCTTTACGAAATCGATCTGGTGGATGCCGACGGCAACAGCGTCCCCAACGGCGAGGTGGGCGAGCTGATTGTCCGCACCCGCCACGACCAGATGCAGGTGGGGCTCTTCTGCGGCTACTACCGGGACCGTGATTTGACCTACAAAGCATGGCACGACAATATGTATCACACCGGCGACACGGCCCGGCGGGATGAGGACGGCTTTTACTGGTATGTGGGGCGGGTGGACGACGTCATCAAGGCATCCGGCTACCGCATCGGGCCCTTTGAAATTGAAAGCGTGCTGATGGAGCATCCCGCCGTCCGGGAGTGTGCCGTCACGGGAGCAGCCGACCCCGTCCGGGGCACGGTAGTTAAGGCAACTGTGGTGCTCACCAGCGGTTTTTCCCCTTGCAGCACCCTCATTCAGGAGCTGCAGGAACATGTCAAGCAGCAGACCGCCCCTTATAAATATCCCCGCATTGTGGAATTTGTAGAGGAGCTTCCCAAAACCTTTTCCGGCAAAATCAAGCGGGCGGAAATTCGCCGTCAGGATGAGAGCCGTCAGGCTCAGCCTGTAGCAACCCGTCGGGGAGCTTAGGACATCTCAAGGGATCCCAAGGTTAGAAAATCACCGCCCCAAAGACCGGAAGGAAAACCTTCCGGTCTTTTTGTGTACGAACCTCCCGTATTAGATGCGGGGTGGTCCGTTTGCAGAATTCATATGCATGTGACAGAACACAACATGCGCCCTTCAGGCGCTGCTGGTAATAAAAAGTTTCGCGTTAAAAAAATCCCCCCGGTTATACCGGGGGATGTCTTTGTTCTGTTCTATTGTGCTGCCGTAGCCAGAAGTTTTTGCTCCGCTTTTTTCTCCAGTATAATTTCTCCGTCCCGGGCGGTGACCAGCATGGTCTCCCCTTCCCGGTAGCTGCCCTCCAGATAGGCGGTGGCGGCGGCGTCCTCGATACAGGTCTGGATCACGCGGCGCAGGGGTCTTGCCCCATAGGCCGGATCAAAACCTTTTGTCACCAAAAGGTCGATGGCTTCGTCATCAATTTCCATGGCGACTCCCAGATCAGCCACCCGCTGGGAGAGGATTCCCACCATATTCCGGGCAATTCTGCGGATATGGTCGCTGCCCAGCTGGTGAAACACAATAATGTCGTCGATGCGGTTGAAGAACTCAGGGGTAAAGGCATCCTTGACCTCAGCCATCACCTTCTCCTTAATTTCGGAGAGAGGCCGGGTTTCCCCTTCCTCGCTGCCGGCGGCAGAGAACCCAAGGGTACCCCGCTGTTTTCCGGTGATGTTTTTGGCCCCCAGATTGGAGGTCATGACGATGATGGCGTTCTTAAAGTCAACCGTGCGGCCCTGAGCATCGGTGAGGCGGCCATCCTCCATGATTTGAAGCAGGGCGCTCCAAACATCGGGACGGGCCTTCTCGATCTCGTCAAAAAGGATAACGCTGTAGGGTTTGCGGCGAACCCGCTCAGTGAGCTGGCCGCCATCGTCGTAGCCCACATACCCGGGAGGGGAGCCGATCAGCTTGGAGACGGTATGACGCTCCATGTATTCGCTCATATCTACCCGGATCATGGCGTTTTCGTCTTGGAACATGGCCGCTGCCAGAGCCTTGCACAGCTCGGTTTTGCCCACACCGGTGGGGCCTAAAAAGAGGAAGACTCCCGTGGGGCGCTTGGGGTCCTTGAGCCCCACTCTGCCCCGGCGAATGGCCTTGGAAACGGCAGCCACCGCCTCCTCCTGGCCGATGACCCGCTGGTGGAGGGTCTCCTCCAGACGCAGCAGGCGCTGGCTTTCGTCCTCGGTAAGCATGGTGACAGGAATCCCGGTCCATGCGCCCACCACTGCGGCAATATCCTCGGCGGCAACGCTGCCGGAACGGGTTGCCTTCCACGCCTCCCGCTTGCGGTTTAGATCATCCTGCAACTGACGCTGCAAATCCCGCAGCATAGCCGCCCGTTCAAAGTCCTGACCCCGCACCGCCTCCTCTTTTTCCGAGGAAAGGGCGGTGATACGGCCCTCCATTTCCTTAAATTCCTCCGGCACGGTGAGGTTTCCCGTCCGCACCCGGGAAGCGGCTTCATCCATCAGGTCGATGGCCTTATCGGGAAGATAGCGGTCCTGAATATATCGGGCAGAAAGTCCCACCGACGCCTGCAGCGCTTCATCGGTAATCCTCAGTTTGTGATGCTCCTCATAACGGCTGCGCAGTCCCTCCAGAATCTGGATGGTGTCCTCCTGAGAGGGCTCAACCACCAGAACTGACTGGAACCGCCGCTCCAAAGCGGAATCTTTTTCAATATGCTTGCGGTATTCGGTCAGGGTAGTAGCTCCCACCACCTGAATTTCCCCACGGGACAGGGCGGGCTTGAGGATGTTAGCCGCATCCATGGAGCCTTCGGCCGCTCCCGTGCCGATGAGGGTGTGGAGCTCGTCGATAAACAGGATGATGTTGTCGGCGGCGGCCGCTTCCTCGATGCAGCCTTTGATCCGCTCCTCAAAATCCCCCCGGAACTTAGCACCGGACACCATCTTGGTCAGGTCCAGCATCAGAACCCGCATTCCCAATAGGTTTTCCGGCACTTCTCCATCGGCAATCCGCTGGGCCAGTCCCTCGGCCACGGCAGTCTTACCCACACCGGGCTCGCCGATGAGGACAGGGTTGTTCTTGGTCCGGCGGGAAAGAATCTGCACCACCCGGGCGATTTCCTCCTCCCGGCCGATGACCGGGTCCAGCTTGCCTTGGTTGGCCAGCTCGATCAAATCCCGGCTATACTGCTCCAAAGTCTTGGTGGAGGGCTGCTCTTTTTTATCGCCGCCTTTGAGCTGGGGGCGGGGCCAACCCTTGCCCAGCAGCTCCAGAATATCGGTGGTGAGTCGATCCAAGGGCACTCCGGTGGAAACGATGATCTTAGCAGCTACGCTTTCCGGTTCCTGCAGGATGCCCAGCAGCAGATGCTCCGGCTCTACCCTGCTGTGGCCCAGCTTCTTGGCCTGAGCCTCGGCCAGCTCCAGCACCCGGTCGGTATCGGGAGCAAGGCCCTTGGCCTGCAGAGTTTCCGCTTTGCCCTGACCGTCATAGCGCTGGATAATGTCCCGGATGATAGAGCAGTCCAATCCCGCTCGCTGCAGCACCTGCGAGGCACTGCCCACTCCGTCCCGGGCAAGGCTCCACAGCAAGTGCTCGCTACCCAAAAAGCTGTGGCGCATTTCCATGGCCAGCCGAAAAGCACCCTGCATCACTTCTTTTGCCGAGGCGGTAAAAATATCCCTATGTATCATAAATAAATACACCTTCTTCTTTTCTCAGGATCTCATCCCTAAGCTGTGCCGCCAGCTCATAATTCTCCCGCTCTACGGCTTCCCGCAGGCGGGTCTTGAGCTCAATGAGGATTCTGCGGCGTTTAAATTCCTCCCCCGCATCCAGAGGGAAGGGGTCGTTGCCTAGTTCCCGCATTTGCAGGGTGTGAGGATAGCCGTTGGGAGAAGGAGTTTCTTCCCCTGCATACCCCATCATCAGGGCGATGTGCTGCTGAAAGCTTGCCAAGCACCCGCTGCACAGGTGAATTTCGGCAGTTTTTGCCATAATTTGAAGGACAAAACAGTGTTCCGCTTCATTTTGCCCACAGTGATAACATTTCATCGTCATTCATCCCTTTCTGATGAAGTTGCCGGATTTAAGATGTACTTTACTCCCATTCTATGTCACTTTTCATCTTTTGTGTTTCAATCACTTTGCTCTGAGAGGAGTTGAATCAGCATCTGCTTAAAAATGCCTGCCCTGGCACGATTTTGCAGTTCCCGGGGCAAAAACCCCAGCGCCCCTTCGCCCATGGCTGCCAACATCAGGCGGGCAGTTTCTTCTTCCAATGCCTCGGTGTCCAAAAGGTTAGAAAGCAGCGCCCTTGTGGTGCGTATATCCACGCTGCCCCCAATGACATTGACGGTGTGCATCATCAGACACCGGGCATCTACCCGCACCCTGCGGATACGGATAAAACCGTTGCCACCCCGGCGGCTCTCCACCTGATAGCCATGCTCGGGGGAAAACCGAGTCGAGATCACGTAGTTGCTTTGACTGGGCACACAGCCAAAGCGGTTGGCCAGCTCAGAGCGCTGCAATTCACAGCAGCCATCCTCTCCTTCCAGCACCTCGTTGATGAATCTGGCTATCATATCGCTGATGCCCATAACAACCACCGCCTTGACTTTGACTTTCTTTGACCTTTAACAATAGTGTACTCTTTCTATCCTTATTTATCAATGGTCAAATTATACCATATTTTCTTTTAAATAGAATCTAGCGGATGTTTTCTTGATCTTTCGCCCGAATGCTCAAGCATACGCTTCTGCAACTTTCATTCTCCGCATAATTGCGGGAAATCTGACAGCCACTCCCCCTGCCTTCGAAACAGAAATGACTCCCTGTCAGCTAGATGCTTTAGTGACAGGGAGTCATAAAGTTTTAACGCCAGGGGTTGTTGTCGCCCCAGTTTTTGCGGTACTCCCGACGGCGCTTGCTAGTCTGGTAGTTCTGCTTAACGGTGCGCAAAACATCAGGACCAAAAAAGACGAAGAAGTTGATCAAAGAAAACACAATCGCTGCCCGGTCGCTGTTGCTGCCAAACACAAAGGCAAAGAAATAAAGAACCCAGTTAAAGATGGCCAGCCACTTGGCTTTGATAGGCAACAGGAAAAACAGCATAAAGGTGGCGTTGGGGTAAAGGTAAGCGTAGGCCAGAAACAGGGAAAGGTAAAGATAGTAGTTGGTTCCGTACCCGGTGATGACGGCGGCCAGAATGGCTCCCATCGCCCCCAGCAAGTAGTAGATGGTAAAAAGAGTGGTGCCCCATTCTAGCTCCAGTGTGTTGCCGATGTGATAGGTCGCATAGAGGGCGATGAGTAGAAGGAGTATATTTCCCCAGGTGGGTGGCAGAATCAAAAAAGTCAAAAGCCGCCAGATTTGTCCTTGGAGGACAGCTCGCCAACTCAACCCAAAGTACCCGATTAACCCAGGCATAAAAAAGAAGCCCATGATATAAACCGCCAACATGGTGGAGGTGATATAAATCATTAGGTTGGGGATACCAAAATTCCGTCCCAGTCTGCGTTCCAGACGATAGATCCACTTCATGGATATTCCTCCAATAAAAATCAGGATGCTGCCATAATACCACACAATGGTATTATTATACAACGGCAGCATCCCAAATAAAAGCAGATTTTGTGAATTTTTAGAATTTTCCGGCGTAAATCCAGCCCGCCTAAGCAGTTTTTGGTGCGCAAACGGCTCAATCCACCCTTACGGGCGCAGATTTCTCAAAGGTTGGTTACGTTGCGATCCAAATTAGCCTGCGTCGGGAACGTTGATCTGAGGCTGGCACTGATCCACGCGAATCACCTTGGTGGGGCAAACTTTGACACATTCGCCGCAGTTGGTGCACTTTTCCGGATCGATGGAAGCCAGATTGTCGGTGATGGTGATGGCGTCAAAGTTACAGGCCTTCTCACACCGTTTGCAGCCGATGCATCCTGCCGAGCAGACCTTGCGGGTAAAGGCCCCCCTGTCGGTGGAGGAGCAGGCGACAAAAACCTCGCTGGAAGCCGGAACGATCTTGATCAGGGCGTTGGGACAAACCTTGGCACACATGCCGCAGCCGGTACACCGGGATTTGTCCACTTTGGCGATGCCGTTTACAATTTCCATGGCACCATACTGGCAGACAATGACGCAGTCTCCAAAGCCCAGGCAGCCATGGGAGCAGCTGCCCCGCCCCTGATAGTTGTAGTTGCAGGCCTCGCAGGTTTGGGGGCCCTGATAATCCATGACGTACTGGGTGTGCTGGATGGTTCCGGCACAGCAGACGATGGCGGTCTTGGCAGCGACATCCTCAAACTCAGCTCCCAAAAAGGCGCTGATGTTTTGAGCAGTCCCTGCTCCGCCGGGGGTGCAGAGGTTGGTCTTTACCCCTTCGTTCACCAGCTTTTCAGCGTACTCGTCGCAGCCGGCAAAGCCGCAGGCACCGCAGTTGGCGCCGGGCAGCATGGCGCGAACCTCGCTGACCCGCTCGTCCACCGGAACCGCCATATACTTGTCGGCTACCGAGAGCAGTACGCCGCAGAACACTCCTACAACGGTGACAATAATCACCGGTAATGCGATTGCCATTTCCTTCCCTCCTTAACCAAAGATTCCGTCAATGATGCCGGAAAAGCCCATAAAGGCCAAAGATACGATGGAAGCGGCAATCAAGGTGATGGGAATCCCATCAAAGCTTTTGGTAATGACAGCGTTTTCCATTTTGGAGCGAACTCCGGCAAACAGCACCATGGCCAGCATAAAACCAAGACCGGCTCCGGTTGCATTGATGATGGCGTGTAAAAATCCGTAGGTCTCCTCAATATTGAGGAGCGTTACGCCCAGCACGGCGCAGTTGGTGGTAATGAGAGGCAGATACACGCCCAGAGAACGATGCAGGGAGGGCACGTACTTCTTCAAAATAATCTCCACCAGCTGAACCAGAGCGGCGATGATGAGGATAAACAGGATGGTGTTGAGGTAAGTCAGATGGTTGGGAACCAGCACATAGTAGTAGACTGGCCAGGTGGTGGCGGTGGCCAGCACCATGACAAAGGTAACCGCAATGCTCATTCCAATGGCGGAATCCAGCTTTTTGGAAACGCCCAAGAAAGGGCAGATGCCCAGAAACTTGGAAAGGACGAAGTTGTCCACCAGAATGGCGGAAAAGAGAATGATGACAATCTGCTTCATGCCTCACAGCCCCCTTCCGCTTTTTCTGCCTGACTGCAAGAACTGGCAGCAGGGCAGCCTTCGCATCCAAAGCTTTTGCGCTTAACTCCCCTGCCCTTGGTCAAGCGGTTGACCAGTGCGATGGTGCATCCAAAGATGAAGAAGCCGCCGGGAGCCAGCAGAAAGATGGTCATGGGATCAATGCTGTGAATCTGCATTCCAAAGATGCTGCCAGAACCAAGAACCTCCCGGACGCAGCCGATAAAGGTGAGGGCCACTGTAAAGCCCAGGCCCATGCCGACACCGTCCAAAGCGCTGTTCAGCACGCTGTTCTTGTTGGCGAACATCTCGGCCCGGCCCAGAATAATGCAGTTTACCACAATCAGTGGTAGGAAGATACCCAGTGCTTCATAAATGCTCTGGAAATAAGCCTGCACAAAGAGCTGTACCACTGTCACCAGACCGGCAATGACTACGATGTAACAGGGAATGCGTACTTTTTCGGGAATGACGTCCTTGAGCAGCGCAATCAGGATGTTGGAAAACACCAGCACCACTGTAGCCGCTGCACCCATGCCCAGACCGTTGACCGCCATGGTGGAGACCGCCAAAGTCGGGCAGGTGCCCAGTACCAGCACCAGAACCGGGTTTTCTTTGATGATTCCGTTGATCAGAATGCTCATCTTGCTTTTTTTCTGTTCCATACTCGCCTGCCCCTTTCTTATGGATTCATATCCTTGAGCTGCTCATAAGCTTCCTGGGCGGCTCGCAGAGAATTTTTCAGTGCATTGGAGGTTTTGGTTGCGCCGGTGATGGAATCCACTTGATCGGGGTCACCTTCCATTCCCAGGTAAAGCTCCAGATATTTGGGCTCTCCCACCCGGGAACCAAGGCCTTTGGTTTCGTTGTTGGTCATCATTTTGATGCCGGCAATCTTTCCTTCGGCATCAAGGCCGATCATAAAGGGAACCTGGCCATCGTAGCCCTTGGCGCTGGCCTGAAAGACAAAGCCGGCACCGTTGTTGGCACGGTAGGCCTCCATGACGCCTTCGGGCAGTTGAGTTTCGTACTTGGTAAAGTCGTCGGCAGCAGCCAGAACCTCGATACGGGCCAGCCTTGCTTTTTCAAACTCCGCCTTTTCAATTTCAGCGTAGGTCAGTCCAAAGGTCGCGGCGACCGCCCAAGTGATGATCAGGCTGATGACCGCCAGAATGATCACAGGACCGATAAAGCCGTCCCGGAATTTCTTAAAATCCTTCATGCCTTTTTGCCTCCTTCCGCGCCCAATGCTTTGATGCGGGTGAGGTTGTCGATATGTGGGGTGACAATGTTCATGATGAGAATGGCAAAGCTGACGCCCTCAGGATAGGCTCCGTACAGGCGGATGACAACGGTCAAAATTCCTGCGCCGATGCCAAAAATCAGGCGGCCGGTCTCGGTGGTGGGAGTGGTGACGTAGTCGGTGCCCATAAAGATAGCTCCCAGCATGACACCTCCTGCGAGAACGTGAAAGATGGGGTCGGCACCCAGCAGCCAGCTGAGCACAAAGACCGTTCCCACAAAGGCCACCGGCTCGGTAATGGTGATGACCTTGCGGATCACCAGATAGACAAAGCCGATGAGCAGAGCCAAGGTGCAGGTCTCGCCCAGAGAGCCGCCGATCTTGCCCAAAAACATATCGACGTAAGTAGGCAGAGAGGGCGGTGTAGCGGAGGAGGCGGCATCTACGCCGGCAGCCTCCATGGCGCTGACCATGCCCAAGGGAGTGGGCCCGGTAACAGCATCGGTGCCCAGAGGAACAGGCCAGTTTGTCATGGGAGTCGCAAAGGAGATGAGCAGGACAATCCGCCCTACAATGGCGGGGTTGGCAAAGTTCTTGCCAATGCCGCCAAACAACTGCTTGATGATGATAATGGAGACAAAGCAGCCGATGACCGCCATCCACAAGGGGATGCTGGAGGGCAGGTTAAAGGCCAGCAGCAAGCCGGTAACAGCGGCGGAAAGGTCTCCGATGGTCATGTCCAGATGCATCAGCTTGCGATAAGTATACTCGAACAGGACGCTGGCTCCCACGCAGACCGCCGACACCAGCAGGGCCCGGGGGCCAAACCAGATCACCGAGGCAATCAGGGCGGGGCAAAGTGCAATCAGCACATCCAGCATAATGGTGCGTGTGGTATCCTTCGCGCGGAAATGAGGCGAAGAGGTGATGACTAAATTCTGTGTCATGTTATCCTTTTCCCCCTTCTTTTGCAGTTTGCTCCTGCGTCCACCGGCGCAGCCTTGCCTTGGCCAAGCGGTGAGTCTGAACCAGATGGCGCTTGGCGGGGCAGGAGTAGGCGCAGCAGCCGCACTCGATGCAGAGGTTGACTTTGTAGTCCTGAAGTCCCTGATAATCATCCTTGATAAAGGCGTCTTCAATGCGCAGGGGCATCAGGTTCATGGGGCAGGAGCGGACACAGCGCCCGCAGCGAATGCAGGCAGTTTCGGCATAGCCCTCCACCTGTGACTCATCAAAAGCCAGAATGGCGTTGTTGTTCTTGAGGATGGGGTAAGTCTCGTCATAGAGAGCGGTGCCCATCATGGGGCCGCCCATCAGCAGCTTGCGGGGCTCCTTGGAGTACCCGCCGCAAAAGTCGACGACTTCTTTGATGGGAGTTCCGATCAAAGCCTGAACGTTCTGGGGCTTGGCAATGGCTCCGCCATCCACCGTCACACATTTGGCAATGAGGGGAAGGCCGTCCTTGAGGAAGCGGGCCAACTGAGCAATGGTGGTGATGTTGTTGACGATGCAGCCAACATCGGCGGGCAGCTTGCCCTCGGGAACGATGCGCCCGGTGGTCTCAAAGATCAGCACCTTTTCCGCTCCCTGAGGGTAACGGGCGACCAACGACTGTACCCGGACTCCGGGCACACCTTTGGCCAGCTCCTGCATCCGGGCGATGCCCTTGGGCTTGTTATCCTCAATGCCGATGATGCAGGTGGGAATATTCAGATACTTCATCACGGCTTGGATGCCTGTCATCACATCCTCCCCCCGCTCCATAATGGTGCGGTAGTCGGAGGTGATGTAAGGTTCGCATTCGGCCCCATTGATGATGAGGGTATCTACCTCGTCCAGATTCTTGGGGTTAAATTTAATATGGGAGGGAAAGCCTGCGCCTCCCAAACCAACCAGACCGGCACCCCGCACCGCTTTGAGAAAGCTTTCCCGATCCGTCACCTCGGGTTTTTTTACACTTTCGTGGTAGGTTTGCTCCTTGTCGGTTTCAATGACCACCGTCTTGGAACGGGTGCCATTGGGCATGATGATCTGGTCAATCCCCGTCACCTTTCCCGAGACGCTGGAGTGAATGGGGGAACTGAGAAACGCCCCCGAATCACCAATGACCTGACCCACCTTCACCTCATCCCCCGGCTTTACCAGAACATCGCAAGGGGGTCCCATATGCTGGGACATGCAAATATACACTTTGTCCGGCACAGGCATTTTTTGCGTTGCGCTGTCCATTGTGTTTTTGCAATGAGGAGCACGGACTCCCTTGAGCCGCTTATCGAAGATGCTCAACAAATGAATTCCTCCTCCTGATAGGCTGATTGCCCACTGCTAAAGGCAGCCAAACAACCATTTCCTTACTGTAAATAAGATCTGCGTATCCTTCCCGCCAGCAGTCAACCGTCTGCCCAAGGCCCTGACCGAATACGTGCCAGAGCTGGAAGTACGTTACGCAACAAAACCGCGGTCAGCGTTCCCACAAGGACGCCAACAGCGGCGAGAACCGGAAGATAATACCAAAAGAATATTCCTCCACCGAGCAGCAGCGCCGCGCAGGCCAGCTGACCCACATTGTGGGCAACGGCTCCTCCAATGCTGGTGGCGGTATAGCAGTCGTCTTTGGATAAAAAACGCCGCAACAGCACCATCACCGTAATGGAAAGAAGTCCGCCGGAAAGGCTTAACAGCGCACCGCTCATTCCCCGGGTCATCAGCACAAACAGCGCCTTAAGTACACCCAACAAATAAGCTTGTCCTGCTCCCATCCCATAAACGCAGTACATCACCACAATGTTGGAAAGTCCCAATTTCACTCCGGGAACCGGAACAGGGAAAGGGATCATCCCCTCCAAAAAAGAAAGGGCGAGGGCAAGAGCAAATAACATCCCTGTCAGCGCTACCCGGCGGGAAGGCACATTCATCTATTTCACCTTCTTTGCCGAAAACCCTAAATATTCTAGCATATTAATGACTTGGTTGCAACGGTTGGCACTTTTTTAACAAGTTTGGTGCAATATTCACAATATCCCGGTTTTGCGGACCAGACAGCATCATTTTTCGGCCGCCTTGGACCCTTCGCACCGCTTGGGACCGGGAAAATCAACACCTTTTGCTCTTCCTTGAGGGCATCTGCCCCCGGCAGATAGTCCCGGGTTTTCCTTCGGAATCTTGCCTTGTATGGGGAATGCCCAAACTTTTCCATCCTTCAAAGAGGTTATATTTTTATAAATATCTTATAAAGGTAAGATTCTCACCAAAGTCATGGAAAAACCCGCCTTTCATAGAAGGGCGGGTTCTCCTAACCCGACGCAGCCTACGCTCAGTCGGTTTCTTCTTTATCTTCGACGTCTTCTTCGTCCAGTTCACCATCCAGATCAAACTCCAGAAGCTCGCCGCAACCGGGACAATTGATTTCGCCTTCATCCAGCATGTCCTCATCCACGCAGATTACATCTCCGCAGGAAGGGCAGGTCACCTCGTAAAGCTCGCCCTCAAAGATGTCATGGTCGTGGTGGTGATGCCCGTGATGCATGCATCCGCACCCGTCATCATCATCGTCCTCGTCGTCATCACCGTACAAGTCATCCATGATTTCTTCCAAGTCCTCATCCATGGACTCAAGTTGTTCGCCAAAGAGAGCGAACCCTTCCCCTACATCGGCTATCGTCAGTACCACATCATCCAGGATGTCGATCATCAGCTTGATTACCTTGCCCTCTTTGGTGGCATCATCGATTCCCAAACCTTCTGCAAGGCCCTTAAGATACGCTACTTTTTCCAGTAGTTCCATGATTTTCTCCTTCCAATGGATAGTCCTGTGTTAGGCCCGCTCCATGTACTCGCCGGTGCGGGTATCGACGCGAATCCGGTCTCCCTCGTTAATAAAAATGGGCACCTTGATTTCGGCACCGGTTTCCAGTGTTGCGGGTTTGGTAACGTTGGTGGCGGTATCCCCTCTGACCCCGGGCTCGGTCTTGGTGACCTCCAGTTCAATGAAGAAGGGAGGCTCCACGCCGAACACGTTGCCCTTGTAGGACAAAACCTTGACATCGGTGTTTTCCTTGACAAACTTGAAGTTATCGTCCAGCTTGTCGGCACCGATGGGAATGTTCTCGTAGGTTTCGTTGTCCATAAAGTAATAGAGTCCGCTGTCCTCGTAGAGGTACTGCATTTCTTTGCGCTCTACAAAAGCGGTGGGATACTTATCGGTAGGGCTGAAGGTTTTTTCGGTAACGGCTCCGGTGATGACGTTACGTATCTTGGTGCGGACAAAGGCAGCGCCTTTTCCGGGCTTTACATGCTGAAATTCAATAATCTGCATGACGTGTCCATCCATTTCGAATGTGGCGCCATTTCTAAAATCGCCGGCTGAAATCATGCGGCTTCCCTCCATATTTCAATAAACTCATTCTAGTTTACCCCAAAAACCACTCGATTGCAAGTATTTTTGCCACGCTATTTCCTCTTGTCCTTCCGGTTTTTTCCCCTTGGCTCCATATGGTCCCCATCCCCGGGAAAAAGAACCCCTATGTAGGCCCCTTGAGCCGGTATGCGGCAGGGGCTTTTGCAGGGGGTGTTTTCCCTTAGGAGTCGCCCTTGGTCAGGTTTTCGGCGTAGCTTCGCAGATCGTCCTCCGAGCGGACGCTTTCCCGGCGCTGCATAATCATTTCCTGCACATAGGTGGGCAGGGAGGAAAAATACTGCTGGGCGCTATCCGAGCGAAGTACGCCGTCTAAACCTTGAGACTGCTTGTTTTTGGCCAAGACTATCACCTCCGCCTATATTCTTGGCAGAAGCAGGAAGCTTCATGCGTCAAACAGGCGGAAATCACCGGGGATCAGCCGCAAATGCTTTGGGGTGCTTTGGGGTAGACTGTCAAGTTCGTCAGTTACACTTGGAATAGCCACAGTTGCGGCAGGAGACACAGCCGCCCTCGTGCTCCAGTTTTTCGCCGCAGTCGGGGCAACGGCTTCCGGCGCCTTTTTGATCTTTCTTCTTTTCCTGTTTGCCAATCCCCCGGGTAAAGCCGCAGCCGGGGCAGGTTTGGCTGGTGCCTTCGGTATTCAGGGGGGTTCCGCATTCGGGGCAGAACTTATAAAGGATGGCTCTTGCTCCGTTGATGGCGGAAAGCCGTCCGCTTTTCAGGTTGTCGTCCACCTCTTTGATGACTCGGGCGATGGCATCGGGGCAGGAGGTGCACTTCATCCCCTGCTGGCGGATGGTGGAGGGGCAGCGGATGCCCCGGAGCTGACGGACCACTTCGTCTACGTCCAACCCTGCCCGCAGCGCCACCGAAGCCAGGCGAGCAGTGGCCTCGCTCTGGGAGGGGCACCCCCCTGCCTTTCCGGTGGAGGTAAAGACCTCGCAGATGCCCAGATCGTCGTAATTTACGGTGATGTAAAGGTTTCCGCAGCCGATGCGCACCCGCTTGGTGACGCCCAGCATACTTTCGGAGCGGTCCCGGGGCGTGATCACAGGAGCTTCCGCCGGAGTTTGGGGTTCTGAAACAGCTTCCACTTCCTGCTCCCCTTCCCGCTTCACCTTGCCGATGTTGAGGGTCTGGGCAAAGCGACTACCGTCCCGGTAGATGGTGGTTCCCTTGCAGCCCAGACGGTAGGCCAGTCGGTACACCTCCGCCACTTCCTCTTTGGTGGCGCTGTTGACGAAGTTCACCGTCTTGGACACCGCATTGTCGGTGTGATCCTGAAAAGCCGCCTGCATCCGCACGTGATATTCCGGAGCAATGTCGTGGGAGCAAACAAAGACCTTTCGGATATCCTCCGGCAGCTCTTGGATGTGGGCAAGAGTCCCCTCCTGAGCTATCTTGCGCATAATCTCGTCACTGTAGAGGTTCCGCTCCTCCAGCACGGTGCGGAGCACGGGGTTAACCTCCAGCAGCTCAGTATCGTCCATGATGTTGCGGATGTAAGCGTAGGCAAAGACAGGTTCCACCCCCGACGAGCACCCCGCCAGAATGGAAAGGGTTCCGGTAGGGGCAATGGTGGTGACGGTGGCATTGCGCAGGGGCTGGCCATCCCGGAAGGTGCTCTCCTCAAAGAGAGGGAAGGCTCCTCTTGTTTTGGCAAGCTCCATGGAGGCCTTATGCCCCTTCTCCTGAATAAAGCGCATCACCTCGCCGCCCAGGGCCACACCTTCGTCACTATCGTAGGGGGTTCCCATCCGCAGGAGCATGTCGGCAAAGCCCATGACTCCAAGACCGATCTTTCGGCTCTGCTTGGTGACGGTTTCGATCATATCCAAGGGATACTTGTTGACCTCGATGACATTGTCCAAAAAATGCACGGCGTTTTTTACCGTCTTTTCCAGCTTGGACCAGTCAATTTCCCAGCGGCCCTCTTTGCTGCGCATCATGTTGTAGAGGTTGATGGAGCCCAAGTTGCAGCTTTCGTAGGGCAGCAGAGGCTGTTCGCCACAGGGGTTGGTGCTTTCGATCTCACCTTGGCCCGGAATGGGGTTGTCCCGGTTGAGCCTGTCCAAAAAGATGATGCCCGGCTCCCCGTTTTGCCACGCACCTGCCACAATCTCATCAAACACCTTGCGGGCGCTGAGGGTTCCCACCGCCTCCTTGGTGACGGGATGAATCAGGTGGTAATCCTCTCCTTTTTCCACCGCCTCCATAAAGGCTTCGGTCACCCCTACCGAGATATTAAAGTTCTGAATGTCGGCGTTATCCTTTTTGCAGTTGATGAAGTCCAGAATATCCGGGTGATCCACCCGCAGGATACCCATGTTAGCTCCCCGGCGGGTTCCCCCCTGCTTGACGGCCTCGGTAGCCATATTGAACACCCGCATAAAGGAGATGGGTCCGCTGGCCACTCCCCCAGTGGATTTGACGGTGCTCCCTGTCGGGCGCAGTCGGGAAAAAGAAAAGCCGGTGCCTCCGCCGGATTTGTGAATGAGGGCCGCCTGCTTGATGGCCTCAAAGATGGCCTCCATGCTGTCCTCTACCGGCAGCACAAAGCAGGCGGAAAGCTGCCCCAGCTCCTTGCCCGCGTTCATCAAGGTGGGAGAGTTGGGCAAAAACTCAAGGTCGGTCATCATTTGATAGAATTTTTTTTGAGTCTTTTTGACATCCGCCTTGGGATCAAAGGTCAGGTCCGCTTGGGCAATGGCTCCCGCCACCCGATCAAACAGCCCTTCCACCGTCTCGGTGAGGTTCCCCTGCTCATCTCTGGAGATATAGCGCTTTTCTAAAACCGTTACGGCATTTTTTGTCAATTTCAATGCTCTTCCTCCATATTTTTCAACATCTTGCGTTTTTGTATTGTTTTAAGTACCATATATTGTATCACAGCCACCAATTCATTGCAATACAATTTTTGTATGATATGGATATTTTAACCGAAAGGTGCTCCCTCTACCCCTCCGGCAGAAGGTGGGTTCCCTATTAGCGCAAGGAAAAACCGGCCTCCTCAGGCCGGTTGGGTTGAAGCATTACAGGTCGATTTCCAACGAAATGGGGCAGTGGTCGCTGCCCATGACATGGGGGTGGATTTCGGCGGCGGTCACCTTCTCCATCAGGCGGTTAGAGGCCAAAAAGTAGTCCAGTCGCCAGCCGATGTTCCTCTCTCTGGCGTTAGCCCGGAAGGACCACCAGGTGTAGGCATCCTCCCGGTCTGGATACAGGGTGCGGAAGGTATCGGAAAAGCCTGCCTCCAGAAGCTGGGTCATCTTGCCCCGCTCTTCATCGGTAAAGCCGGCATTGCGGCGGTTGCTCTTGGCGTTTTTGATGTCAATTTCCTGATGGGCCACGTTCAAATCCCCGCAGATGATGACAGGGCGGCGGCTATCCAACTCCTGCAGAAAGCCCCGGAAGGTATCCTCCCACTCCATGCGGTAATCCAGACGGGCCAGCTCCCGCTGGGAGTTGGGGGTGTAGACGTTGACCAGATAGAAATCCTCGTAATCCAGCAGAATCACCCGGCCCTCCCCGTCCATTTCCTCCACCCCCATCCCCAAAGACTGAGCCTTAGGGATTTGGCGGGTAAAGACAGCGGTGCCGGAATAGCCCTTCTTCTGTGCGCTGTTCCAAATCTCGTGATAGCCAGGCAGGTCGATTTCCGCCTGACCCTGCTCCATTTTAGTTTCCTGCAGGCAAACAATATCGGCATCCAGCGCTTCAAAAGCTTCCAGAAAACCCTTGTTCAAACAGGCCCGCAGCCCGTTGACGTTCCATGATACCAGCTTCATGCTCCCACTCCCCCGTCGGAAATGATTTTCACCCAAAAGCGGCGGCTTCTGGGTCCGTCAAACTCGCAGAACCAAATGCCCTGCCAAGTCCCCAGCAGCAGGCGGCCCTGTTCCACTATAATGGTTTCGGAACAGCCTACGCTGCTGGATTTGAGGTGAGCGGGGGAATTCCCCTCCCCGTGGCGAAAGGCCCTGTTGTCGGGAAAGGCGGTATCCATTCCCAGTATAAAATCCCGCATCACGTCGGGGTCTGCGTTTTCATTGATGGTGATGGCCGCCGTGGTGTGAGGGGTAAAGACGACACAAAGTCCGCTGGTGATGCCGCTTTCCTTCACTGCCTGCTGCACGTGTGAGGTAATGTTGATCATCCCTTCCCGCGGAGTAGAAAGGTTAAATTCCCGGACCGACACGATAAATCAGCTCCTTGGTGATGATATTCATTGTATCATAAACCCCAGTCCCACGCAAAGCCTGTCCCAAGGAAAATCGCAACAGGTTGCGCCGTTAGAATCCGATGACGCCCAGATGCTCCAGTAGGATTTTCAGCCCTATGAGAATGAGGATGACGCCGCCAATTCGCTCCGCTTTGGACTTGTATCGGGAACCGAAGGTGTGGCCCACCTTGACGCCCACCATGGAAAGGGCCAGAGTGGTCATGCCGATAAAGGAAACCGCAGGCATAATCTTCACCGACAGAAAGGAAAAGGTTACCCCCACCGCCAGAGCATCAATGCTGGTGGCCAGAGCCAGAGGCAGCATTCGGGCGGGACCCAAAGAAGCCTCCTGCGTGATGTAAAGAGTGCCCTCCCCTTCCGCAGAAGGGCTGGTGGGAATCTGGTAGGCATCGCTGCAACATTCGGGATTTTCGTAGCTTTCCCGAATCATCTTACCGCCGATGAGCGCCAGCAACAAAAAGGCAATCCAGTGGTCATAGGCCACAATCATATCCGCAAAGAAGTGTCCCACCAGATAGCCGGTCAGGGGCATAGCCGCCTGAAAGATGCCAAAGTAAAGCCCTGTAATCAGCGCCTTCTTCCACTTAAACTCCTCCAGCGTCAGCCCGGTACAGACCGAAACCGCAAAGGCATCCGCTGAAAGACCAACCGCAATGAGAAACAGCTCCAAAAAACCCATGTCTACTCTCCTCTTACATTAAGGGCTTGCATTAATTGCAGGCAGCCCGTCCTGTGGGGGATAGATCGATGCCGCCACGACGGCACTTCTATCTTCCCCCATGCACTTCTTTCCATGCTGGGTTATATGCTACAACAAAAAACCCAGACAATCCCCTTGGACTGTCTGGGTTTCCCTCATAAAAACCACGCGCAGCCCAAAAGCCCCAAGGACTTGGGATACACGTGAGTCTCGCCTTTTAAGACAAGCCAGACCCGAAAAGGTCAGCATGTTGACTTGCCACGCTATTGCGCTGACTACTCCCCCACGAGTGAATCATATGGATTCTAACATGGCCATCCGGGAATGTCAAGGCAGAAAAACCCCATTATGATGCGGGTTTTTTGTATTTATAGCGATGTGACCGATCAGCATAACGAGTTTAGCTAAGGCATACTTTTTACTTTAAACCGCGATTTTGGCTGGACGACTCCACCGACTTTTCAAAATGCTGGTAGTCGGGGTGGGGCCAATAACCTCCCCAGCTCCAGCCCCGAGAGACAAAGGCCTCGTAGCAGAGATCCCCTTCGGTAATCATTCCCGGCCTTGCATCGCCCCGCTCCAGATACTCCCGGGAGGGCCGCACCGCGCTTGCCGTGACATAGGGATTTTGCAGGGGGTTCAGGTCCACCGCGCTGCCGTAGCTGTGATTGGAGGGGCGCTGAGTTCCGGAAATCAGGCGCATGTTGAAGCAGGAGGTGTTGTTCGCTTCCATGGAAGCGGTGTCATCACAGTCAAACTCCTCCACCAGGGATACCCGGTGAATGGGGTACCCGACCTGATAAAGTTCCCAAAAGATATCGGCTACCTCCCGGGCCAGACTGTGGTGGACAATCATCTCCCCCTGCCGGATGCTTCCCTCAAAATCTAGATGGAGTAGGGTTAGGTAGTGCAAATCCTCCAGGGCAAGGAAGTCGTTTTCCTGCCAGGAGTTTCCTGCAATCCGTTCTTCCAGCTCGAGGGAAAGGGGGTACACAGCAAAGCCCTCCGCCGGGGAATACAGAGCTTCTGCAGGCTCATTTTCTACGGTGGGGGCGGCCTCCGCCCAATACTCCGAAGCTTCTTGCTCCAAGGAAGCCTGCTTCTGCACCAGAACTTTCTGCTCCGCGGCAGTCTGCTGCGAAACTGACTGCAAGGCGCCTGCCGTCCAGCATCCGGGCAGTAGCAGAAGCAGACATAACGGTATGATTAAGACCTTCATGGCATTCTCTCCCTTGGGCGGCGATGCCTTTATTGTAGCATAATGCCGCCTGGGGAGCAACGCCGGACTTTGTGATTACCGGTGGGTGTGTTTGTAAAGCTGCCAGCACAAATCTGCCGCGTAAGCGTTGGTGAGGGGAGCCTTTGGATGGGCATAACCGTCATATAAATCCAGCATGCGGTAGGCGGACAGGTCCCGGTAGGATTTTACCGACCAGTCGGGCAGGGCATCCGCATCGGCCATGGTCAGGGGATAGGTTTTTACATCCCCGATCTTGGCGGCCCTGGCCGTCAGGACAACGCATTCCGCCCGGGTGGGAATCTCCTGCCAAGCAAATTCCCGGCTGGAGGAGATTAGCCCCTCCTCCACCGCCTTTTTGACGTACCGCTTGTAGTGAAGGGGGATGTTTTCATCGTCCGGCAGTCCGGTGTTCACCGTGGGAGTCAGGGAGTCGGCCATGCCTGCCGCCGTAAGCAGCCACACTAAAAAATCCGCCCGGTTCCTCTGCAGATCCGGCTGAAAGAAGTAGCTGCCGCCAATTTGTTCCCCGGTATAAACTCCCACATCATGGAGCATTAAAGCGGCGTACTGGCTGGGATGAAGAGGCATATCGACGTAGAAAAAGCTGCGTTTATCCTTTTGAATGGATACGCTTACAGTGCTTTCCGAGGAGTAGGCTCCCTTGCTGTCCACCGCACAGAGGAGGAAGGAGTCGGACCCTGTTTTGTTCTGCCAGGGCTGATAAACCAGATTCATTCCAGAAAGGGTCACTTCCCCCTTTTTAGGGGAGGAAATCAGTTGCAGGCGCACCGGATCACCGTCGGGGTCCCAAGCGGTGAGATAGCTATAGGCTGAGACATTCTTCCCCGTTTCCAAAGAAAGGCTTTCCAGCACTGGGGGGCGGTTGGCCTGAGCCAGCACCTGAATATTCAAAGTGGCCGCACCCGCCCCTTTCCCCTGAGGCAGTAGGCTCATGGTCGCGGTTCCTACAGTGGTTGCAGCGGCAAAGCATAGCTTATTCAACTGGGAACGTTCTAAGAATTCGTAATCCGCCACCTCTACGCCGTCTACAAACAGGCCTCCGAATTGAGAATCCGGCAGGCCGGTGACGGTAACACCCTGAAGAGAACCCTTTTCCAGCTCCAACCTGCGCTCCAGATCGGCAGCGGAAAATTCCAGCAGTTGCCCAGCTTCGACCGACACTAGAGCGTTTTTTTGTTCCAGCGAACGGCTCAGCACCGAACGGGTGGCAAATGGATTTTCCAAAGCTTTTATGGTCAGCGTCGGTCCAGACAGAACAAAAAAAACAGCCAAAGCAGTGCAAAGCAGTTTGGTTTTCATGAATATATTCCCCCTGATGATGACTTTGAATACAGTTTCTTCATTATTTTTAACGGATAATCTGCCAATATCAGTAGCATTATTTACCAGAAGGCAGACGGTGTAAGGCAAATCCTCCTGTTGGCAATGGCTTTTGAATCGTGGTCATGATATAATGGCTGCAAGGTAAATACCGATTTCGGTGTTGATATTTTTGAAAGCCAAAGGTGTTTCTCTTTCCGCGAAGAGCATCGTGGTCGCACTTGAGCCGCAGCAGAGTGCTTGTGCCGAAGCGGCGATTTCTTCTGTTTCCAGAGCGGCTTCTCCTTTCGCGACGAGCATCGCGGCACACTTGCCGCTCAGGCCGCGGCAGGGCCCCTCCTTTTGTTCGTGCAAAAGGAGGCAAAACACGCCAGAGGGCGCCGCCCTCTGTACTCCCGTTGGGGGAGTTTCCCCAAACCCCTCTCAAAGGGGTTTGACACCCCTTTGTATCCCCGCGTTCCGTAGCTGCTTAGCTATAGATGCTACTCCTATTAAACGTTTTCCGGAGGGTTGTATGCCTAAGCAGCATCAATGCTTGGGTACGTAGGTACGAACAAAGGGAAAGGGCAATGTGTGATTTTCCCTTGACCGCCGCAAGGCGTCCGAGAGACGAGGACAACGAGCGGTAAGGATATAAAAACCTAAGAAGTATCCTCTCTTTCGGTGGCCGTTGTCGCAAAGCGACGTTTACGGCCCGCTAACCTAAGGCGAGGATGCTCGGGAGAACGCAACCTTTTCGTGGCAGTTTCTTTGTCGCGGGGGGTTGCGAGGGGGGCCGGCCAGGCCTCCCTGCACAGGTCTTAATACACGTTTTGGTTACTTTTCCGTGGGGAAAAGTAACGCCCGTCGCGGCAGCGACAACCTTCAGTTCAGCGCTAGCTGAACAATCGTAGCTCCAATATGGAGCTTACATCCAC
>JAHDPQ010000159.1 GCA_018434245.1 Oscillospiraceae bacterium | reverse complement strand
GACGATGATCCTGAGCGTGTTGGCCAGATCCTTGAGAACTATCGTCTCGCCGATTTCGTAAGGTATGCCGCCATCTTTCAGATATAACTCGGCACCGTTTTCCATCATCATTATCTTTTCGTAGTTGTCGTTGATTATCGAGAAGAGGTTTACGGTTACTGGAATACCCTTTTCGGCCCACTCGATCGCCGGCTGGATAACCTGGGCCCTCGACATGGTTCCGAAGTTCTCGAGCGCATAGAGCAGTCCAGCGACTTCGCCTGGTACACCGCTCGCTTTACCGCCAATAGTCGTTTCATTGTTGATAACACGGTTTCTTTCATCGAGATTGAAGAAGGTCGGTCCGGCCGCCGATGGAGCGGTTTCTCTGAAGTCAATAACAACTGCGTCGTCCATATGGGCCAACTTTATGATCATAAACCCGCCGCCGCCCAGCCCCGAAGCGTTGGGTTCGAGAACGCCCAGCGCAAAGGCAGTCGCTATCGCCGCATCAACGGCGTTGCCTCCCATTTCTAGTATTTTAACACCGACTTCCGAGGCTTCGGGCTTTGCCGCCGCTACAACTCCGTTTCTTCCTTCGGCATCCCTTCCGTAGAGATTCAATGGGTTAACTGCAAACATAGCTACAATCATGAGCGCCATTATGGAAACCAGAATAGCTTTTCTCACTTTTTCCCCTCCTTGTTTAAAGATTGCGAACCTTGTTTAGAGAGTATAGCACCCGGAAATACCAAAAAAGAATTAACTGAGAGTGTCTCGGCCGGCTTCGGCGAGAACCGTATTGAAAGAAAGTTAGTCATAACAGACAACCGATATAGGTATCGGGAGGCGATCGATATAAAAGAGAGAATAGTGAAGTTCATCGAGAAATCGGTGAGAGAGAACAACTACAGAGGCGCGGTGATAGGCATAAGCGGCGGGATAGATTCGGCCGTGGTCGGTAAGCTCGCCGTCGAGGCTCTGGGTAGGGAAAGGGTCTTTGGCCTCCTCCTCCCCGAGAGGGATTCTTCGGCCCGGACCATGAGAGATTCTAGACTGGTTGTCGATTTTCTGGGAATAGAGCACAAAATAAAGAGAATATCGGGCGCCCTGAGGGCCATCGGCACCTACCGGCTCGAGCCGCCGGCACTATTTATTCCCTCGAATATCAAGGAAAATTACGTGAAAAGCAAGTGGAAGGCTCTTTCGGATGACTCTTTTCTCGACGATCTTCTGAACAGGGGTAACGAGGAATTCCTCAAAGGACTGGCTTACTACAGATCCAAACACAGGATGAGGTTGGTAGCCCTTTATCTCGAAGCCGAGAAAAGGAACTACGCCGTCCTTGGAACGACGAACAAGACGGAGAAGCTGTGCGGTTTCT
>JAHDPQ010000138.1 GCA_018434245.1 Oscillospiraceae bacterium | reverse complement strand
TGGACTCGGCATCTTTAAGCAACTGGGTCTTTTCGGGGTTATAGGTCAAATCGCAGACAATCAGCCCGGGGCGGAGCAGATCCTTTTCCACTGGAGTCCTCTCGGGATGAGGGTACATTCCCACGCCGCTGGCATTGATGATGTAATCGCAGGATTCAATGGCTGCCTTGAGTGCTCCTCGGTCCCCTCCGGGGATGGTAGAGGCGCAGGGACGCACATGAGCATTAAGATGCTGGGCCAGTTCCTCCGCCAGATTGGGATATAAGTCGGTGAGGGTAATGCTCTGCACTCCCTCAAAACAGAGGGTGACGGCCACCGCACGAGCGGCTCCCCCCGCGCCTAAAATCAAAAAGCGCTTATCTTTTACCATTCCGCCCAGCTCGGTTAAGGAATCTACAAACCCCATACCGTCGGTGTTGTAGCCGGTCAGCTTGCCCTCCTTGATCTTGACGGTATTGACCGCTCCGATGACTCGGGCGACTTCGTCAAGCTCATCCAGATATTGCATGATCTCCACTTTATAGGGCTTGGTCACGTTGAATCCAATAAAGTTCATGACACGGATGCCGCCCACCAAAGCCTCCAAATCCTCTGCCTCAGACTCCATGGGCAGATAAACGCAGTTGAGAGAAAGGGCCCGAAAGGCTTCAGCGTGCATGGCCGCAGAAAAACTCTGTCCCAGCGGCTTGCCTAACAAGCCCATCAGCTGTGTTTGGATATCTATCACGGTGCAGTCCTCCTCCTTTATAGGGGCATTATTCTACACCTTCATTATAGATGGTCTGACGCTAATGGTAAAATCGTTATAATTTATCAAATCGATTATAAAAAACTATAGCTAACTTCCCGGGTCCATGGTGTATTCTCGGATAATGTAGTCGGCAAAACGTCGGATAGAGGGAATTTCGTAGGTATCCTCCAACACGGCGAAGTAGATGGACTGCGCCAAATCTCCCACCAAAGGGCGGGACAAAAAGGAATGATGCCGATTTCCCGCCACCACCCGCTCCGAGGCAAAGGCAATTCCCATACCATTGGCCACCATCTGAATAAACAGCTCGGGATGGCTAGTCTCACTGATAACGACTGGGTCGATTCCCTCGTTGTGAAACCCTGCGAAGATGGAGGCATGGAGGGTGGACGACGGGGAAGGCATGATGATGTTTTCCCCTGCCAGATCGGAAAAAGTAACCCGATTCTTCGCCGCCAGTGGGTGTCCGTTGGGCAGCAGGGCCATAATCTCGCTGTCAAACAGCTTGGTCAGCTGCAGCCGGGGAGCGTCGGGCAGGGGGTTGGAGGCCATGATAAAGGCCACATCCAGCTGGTGGGACACCATCATCCCGATGAGGTGTTTGCTTTGATCCACGGTGATGCGGGTATCGATGGTGGGGTTTTCTTTTTTGAAGATGGCCAGTTTGTTAATGATATTAAAGCAACCAAAGGTGGAGAGCATGCCGATTCGGACCTTTCCCCGGCGCAGAGTGGAGTAATCCGCCATGGATTCCGTCAGCTTTTCCACGTCGGATAAAATGCGCTTGGCGTAGATGAGGAACTCCTCCCCCGCCGGCGTCAGGAGCACACTGCGGGAAAGCCGCACAAACAGCTTGACTCCCAGCTCGTTTTCCAAATTTATAATTTGCTGGGAAAGGGTGGGCTGGGTGACAAACAGCTTGTTGGCGGCAGCGGTCATGCTACCGCATTGGCTCACTTCATACACATATTCCAGTTGACTGAGCTTCATTGCTACACCTTCCATCCATAAGATTTAGCCATACCTCTGCAGTTATTTATCCGATAGTATAATAGCCCGAATCTTGCGTCCGGTCAACTAAAATATCAATGGAAGATTGGCATTATCGTCTCATGAATAAAGATCCCCGCATATTGAAGTCCCCCAAAAAGTTAGATAAAATTTAATTAAGCGGCGTTAAGGGTTTGTTGTCTGTGAATTGCAGGCGGCAAGCCCTTTAAGTTTGCCTTGATGCGACGGTTGTTGTAATAATCGAGGTAGTCGATCAGTTCGGCTTTGAAGTGCTCTATGGATTCAAACTCCTGCAAATACAGCAGCTCGGTTTTGAGATGACCAGAGAAATTTTCCATTACGGCATTGTCCAGGCAGTTTCCCTTTCTGCTCATACTCTGACGAACGGCCTTCTTTCGTAGCATCCTTTGGTATTGTTTGTGCTGATACTGCCAGCCTTGGTCGGAATGGAGAATAAGCCCTGTGT
>JAHDPQ010000150.1 GCA_018434245.1 Oscillospiraceae bacterium | reverse complement strand
CTCGTTGACCGAGAGCTCGAACTTCCCCTCTTCAATCTTGCTGATGTCCAGTATATCATTGATGATGTTGAGGAGCTGGCGGGAGGCTGTCTCGATTTTCCCAAGGCAATAGTGGAGCTTTTCTACCTCGCCTGCCCGTCCGGCAATGGCGCTCATGCCGATAATGGCGTTAAGGGGCGTGCGCATCTCGTGGCTCATGCGGGAAAGAAACTCGCTTTTGGCATGGGTTCCGGCCAGAGCTTTCTCCCGGGTACGCAAAAGGGTTTCGGTCATATCGTTGCGAATGATGGCCGAGGCGATCATCATGCAGGCCGAGCGGAGAATACCCCGCTCCTCTGCGGTGAAGCGGTGTTCCGATTCGTTGTGCACAAAGGCCACAAAGCCCCAGAAGGTTCCCTGGATGTAGATGGGCAGCAACAGAAGGGATTCCTCCTGATGCAGGAGGGCAAACTCCCGCGCCGCCCGGCTCAGCTCCTTGGTGGATACGTTGATGTAATCCCGAACGCAGGCGCCTTTATCCCATATGGGAATCAAAGAGTTGTACTCCAGATGCAGAACCTTGCGACTTTCTTCCAAAGAGTCCTCCAGTCCCCAGCCGGCCAGCCGTCGCCCACAAAGAGTCCCCTTTTCGTCCTCGTAGTTGTGCCAGATGGAAACCCGGGTGGCATCCACGCTTTGCCCCAGAATCTTCAGAGATTTTTGAATAATGCGGGTCACGTTGGCCTGCTCGTCCCCCAAAATGCTCTCGGCCACCTTATTGACAGCAATCAGCAGCCTGCGGTGTTTGAGTAGCTGCTGATTGCCCCACTCCATGGCCTCCAAAAAGCTGTGGCTGGAAATGGCGGAGGCAACCAAAAGCCCGCCTGACAGCAACACCTGCGTTTCCATGGCGGAGAAGGTGCGCTCCCGGCGGCAGTCGCCGAATCCGATGAAGCCGTTAAAGCCCTCCTCGGAAATGAGGGGGATGGCTAAAACCGATTGAATTCCCTGCCGAGAAAGGATCAGCCGTTCCTCTTCCGGCAGATTCTTTACCGGCCCGTTGAGAGTTTGGCCCGCCAGCATCCGGCTTTTCCAACCGAGCACCCGGCCATAATCCAACGTCAGAACGTCTCCCGTATCTCGCCGCAGAGACATCTCCTCCGACCATTCGTAAATCTGGCGGCCGTAGAGCTTGCCGTTCTCCTCGTAATGTTCCCACAAGTACACCTGGTCTGTGTTGACGCTGCGTCCCATAATGCCAAGGGATCGGATGAGAGCGGTGTCAAAATCCGCCTGATTGACATTGAGCAAATCCTGGGCAATGGTGTTGATAATTTCCAGCAGCCGGTTTTTTTCCTCCGCCTCGGTTTCCGCCGTCTTGATTTTGCGCAGGTCTCGGGTAAAGATGGCGATACAGGTCTTGTCCCCACAGGGAAGCCGCATGGCGGTCAGCTCAGTGGGCAGCCGCTCCCCATTGAGAAGCTGGTAGGTAAAATCGCAGACAGCCGATCCTGTTGTCAGCGCCTCCTCCAGAATCCGCTGCATCTTTTCCCGGCTGTCCACACCGTCGGGCTGAATCCCGGGCATCGTTTCGCTGCGGCGGGTGCAGTATTCTTCTTTGGTGGCAAATCCGCTTAACCGCAGGGTTTCCCGGTTGCAGTCAAAGGCCTGAAAGTTCTCGTCTACCAGCGTGCAGGCAAGGGGCATGGCATTAAGCATAAAGGCTAAATCTTCACTGCTTCTACCTCCGGCACAAAAAAAGTCATCCCAGCCTCTCTCTTTTATGGGCATTCCATTACCATCTGCCAAAACATGCCTCCCCCTTGTCCTGAAAATCTCAGCAGGTTCCCGTATAAAAAGATGGATTATGTGGATTGTAGTAGAGTTGTTTCAAAAAAGCCTCGACATTGAGATCATACCCGCAATCCGAGGCTGTAAAATAGTTATTTTATACTATTTCTTGGCTGACAAATTATAACATATTTTCTTTATAAAAACAATTTTTTAAGGATATAAGTGAAAATTCTCGTATTTCTATAGCTTAGTATGGTTTTTCCCTATTTTCTTTACAATTCAAGTAAGGAAGTTATCATTATATTAATGCAAACCACCGGGTTTACCATAACCGGTATGGTGGAGTAAAGAGCACCACCAGATTGGCCACAGCACCCCGGTGCAAGTCTCCCGTTTGCTTTTGCAGTATAACCTTCATCCCCAAATCTACCTTTGCTTTTGGGGAAAACATCTATCTGTATGGTGGCGGTGAGCTGGATCATCCAACGCAGATTATCTGCACATCAAAAAATTGCAGGACAGCCGGAGCAGTGGAAGCCATGATAATTTTGGGCATCATCATCGACAACAAGCTGATGCGCTATATTGGCAGTAGTATGGTCTCACCAGCCGATGGTTTTAATTTTCTTTTCCGGTTCTTTTATAGGCAGGGTTTCTGCTGGCAGTTGACGAAAGCAAGAGTTTCTGCTAAACTATAAAAATTAGGAACTGCTTGGGATGTGTGATTCCCTTGTTTGGAAGCATACACACTCACCCGTGTGTATGGAGAGTTGTCTGGTCGAAGATGTAGCACTCGAAATCCACTCGGTCAGTTGCCTTGGAAATGCGGGAAACCCTTGAGCTTCTGCGGGTTTTCGGGATTTTGAAAATTTAGCTTTTTACCGATTTCTACGGTTTTTCTACACTTTGCCTTGGTTCCTACGAAAGGCTGTGTGTATTAAAATAAAATATGGAGGCGTATCGAAGTGGTCATAACGAGCCTGACTCGAAATCAGGTTGTCCTCACGGGCACGTGAGTTCGAATCTCACCGCCTCCGCCATGAGCCTGTTTGCGGTCAATGCCCGCAGCAGGCTCTTCCTTTTTTGCTCTTTTCTACGCTCTCTTTCGAGGGCGTTTTTATGTTTTGTAGAAATCTGATCCGCAGGAAACCCTTATTTTATGAGCTTTCTGTATATCCATAAATCCAAACTGTTAGAAATCATTGATCTTCATCAAGTCCGACAGGTTCTTCCCCCTTGGATTTTTCAAACATCCCATTCATGACAAGCCCGGATTCAATCTGGGCATGGAAGTCTAAGTGAGAGTAGATGTCTGCCGTAGTTGAGAAAGTGCTGTGTCCAAGCCATATCTGGATTTGCTTCATGGATATACCATTTGCCAGCAGCAGGCTGGCGCAGCTATGTCTGAGATCGTGGAAACGAATCTTTTTGAGTTCAAATTTTTCGAGCAGCCAGCTGAAATGCTCTGTGACATAATTGGGACGCATGAGCTTTCCAGTTTGATCGAGGCAAATGTAATCGAGGTATTCCCGGCAGTAAGACCGTTTAAATAACCTGCGATACATTTCCTGTTTCTCTTTCTCAGCAAGAAGCAGCTTTTCAACTGTGGGCAGTAAAGGAAGGGTACGGAAACTGGATTTGGTTTTTAGTACATCTTCACCGACAGCTACAAATTTTCCATCTACCTTATCTTCAATGACCTTGTGCCTAATTGAGATTGTTTTTTGTTCAAGGTTAATTGCATCCCATTTCAGCCCAAGGACTTCACTTCGCCGCAGCCCATAGTAAGCGGCCAACTTTACACAAATCTCCAAGGGATCGTCCGATACAGCATCAAACAATGTCATTATTTCTTCTGCGGAATAAATCTGTGCGTGATATACATTCTTTTTGGGTCTGTCCACCTTATCGGCGGGGTTCCCATCGAGAATATCTTTCTTCATGGCATTTTGCAGTGCCTTTCGAAGTACCGCATGGTAATGAATGACCGTATTCGGTGTATACCCCTCATCGAAAATACTTTGATAGAAGTCTTGAAGATGCTGCGGAGTAACTTCTGCCAAGGTAACATTCAACTTCGTAAAGTATCGGTTCACTCGGCCATCTAACATGGTACGATAGCCCTTAAAAGTAGTCGTAGCTAATGTGTGTTTTGACTGCAGTAGCCACTTTTCCAGATAATCCATAAAGGGGACATCCGACTGTGGGTTTCTTTTCCCTTCGATCAGCTCTCTGGCTTTTTCCTCTGCTTCTTTGCGCTCCTTTTCTTCCTGCGCCTGCTCATATTCCAAACGAATTTGATCAAAGGCTTTTTTGGCCTTTCTTTCGCTGGTTCCCTCCACGGTCAGTCCGGTAGGAACCCATTTGGTTTTTCTTTTGCCGTCCACCTTTACATATAAGACGGCATAGTAAGTATTATTTTTTTGCTGTAGGCAGCCTGTTATCATTGTTATCCTCCTTAAAATAACAGCAGTATTTGCCTACCATTGACGACACCACATTACCACAGAAAGCATAGGATAGCTACTGTTCTGCGTGGAAAATATCCGATGGATTTTTCTACAGGTTAAGTTCAATAGTAGGCAAAATAATATCAGAAAATCTTGATATTGCACATTTCTTCACCCAGCAGATATTCAATGACACAAGCCTTGGGTATTTTATAGGTTCGTCCTATTCGCACGCTTCGTATTTCATTATCAGCAAGAAGTCTATAGGCCAGCTTACGGCTAATGCCACCGAGCATTTCTCTTAATTGATTTACCTCGACTACATCGGGGTATTTGGCAAACATAGTTATTTTCTCGTTCATAACAAACCTCCTGTCACTCTAAACCAAAATTTTTCCCTCCAAAGGTGAAAATACGGTAACACTATAAGATATCAGCTTTTTGACAAATGTTTTTATGGTTGCTTCATCCTGCCCGATGCGGCTCACCGAATCCACCAGCAGAACCTGAAAGCTCTCATTTTTTGCCGCTTCCAGAACAGATTGCAGTCCGGGGCGGTCAAAGCTCAGGCCGCTACCTAAATCCTGTGAGGAGCCGACAACGGCAAAATCCATCTGTGCGGCATAGGTTTCCAGTCTTTCATATTGCCCTTTCAAAATGCCATGAGTGTCCTCTGGTGCACCGATGCTACAGTAAATCCATGCAGATTTAATATCCATAAAAACCTCCTTTTATAAGCTCAGGCTCATTTGTGGTTCCGGCATCAGGGCATCCAAAACAAAGCTTACGGTAAAAAGAGCATACCTGTGGACATAACTGTTCGTTAGTACGCTCTTATATGTTAATTCATGTTTAGCCTGCTCTGCCAGTTCGTGTTTATAGACACAATTCACCCACGGGGAACATAGGCTTTTTTTAGAAGTTACCTATGTAAATATGGGTTATGTAGATAACCTAATGTCGCTGTTGGATATATGCAGCGGTGCGGTCTGCATTGACCAATACATGAACCCCTCCAAACTTCACGGGTTTGAAGGGTACGGTAATTATATTTAGGCAATCGGAAACCCCGCCAAAACACCGTTTTTTATTTGGCGGGTGATACTTGCTATTTACGCTGTTAATAGATTATAAATCATAGGCTTTAATAGTGAGTTCCTATAATACACAAAGATATACGGAAATATATGTTTGGAGCCATCGCCTAACCTCTAATGTTCATCTAATAAATGTACCAAGCCGAAAATAAAACAATACAATTATTCCAAGCAAGATTCAATACCAACCAAATACCTTAAAGTAATGTTTTTTGAAATAACTCATTAAAAATTTGATTGCAAGTACTGATACTAAAAATGCTACCGTCATGCCAAGTCCCAGCGTTAGGTTTTCTATACCTGTAAAAGCAAACCCAAATTTTAATATTTTCAGTGCACTCAGCCCAAACATCACAGGTACAGCAAGGAAAAAAGTGAATTCTGCTGCTGCAACTCTTGACACACCAATTAGTAATGCACCGGCAATGGTTGCACCGGATCGTGATGTGCCGGGGATAATGGCGGCAAGCATGTTGTCCAACGCAACGACTGCCACATCTTTGCCGACATATTCTGCTGGTACAGAATACTGATTGCCGGCATACGAGATGAGGCAGTCTTTTTGTACCCGGCGGAGGTTAATTTTGTCGATGATATACTCACGGGAGAGGGGATTCAACCCCTCTCTTTTTAATCGCTTAAAAGGGATATCATCAGTGGTTGCGTGGATATTTCCGTTTACCTTGTTACCCCATGCAATAGCCTGTCCATTGAGATCATCCAAGGAATTGTATTTAATGCCCACCATGAAATTATCTCTCACAAATGCGACCGTGTGTTCTACCTTTTCTTTTATCTAGCCTCGGTATGGCCGGCACAGCACAGGCTTAAACCCGTAGAAGCCCGCGAAGCCCTCAAATTGCCGATTTAGAGTGCTGTTCTCTTGTTTTAGCAGTCGCTTAATGACCACCTGCTTCATGTTGTCGTACAGGATTTCCTCTGGATATCCATGAAAGTAGCGAAAGGCGTTCTGATGACAGCAAATGAGCGTATTGGTACTCATGTCCGTCACAAACTCTATGTACCGCATCCGGGAGTAGCCTAACACCATCAGAAAGCAGTATAGTTTGTTCATCTACCCGTTTTCCAGCACAAGATGATCCTCGAAAAAAGCCCAGTCTACTTGAGCCTGCAACCCCGGCATGGTCTCAAAGCGCACGGTTGCCTTCTGCTCCTTTTTCCCTCGTCCAAAGTGTTTTACGGTTGTATAGTTTCCCTCAAACCCTTGTTCCCGAATCTTTTCCCATACGCACATGGCCTAATATGGTACTTCCTCCAACCAAATTATAATCTGCTCTTTATACGGATCCTGCTTCGATGGCTTGGAGTCAGTAAGGCTGTATACCGGCCTTGTGCCGCCTTCCGCGTAGTTCTTTGCGGTGCGCGGATCGATGTGGTACTTCCGGGCTATTCCTGCATAATTTAGCCCTTTTTGACGGTCGTTTCTGATTTCCATTCAGGATTCTCCTTCCATTTTGCCACTTCTTCTGCCTGCGGAAAACAGACCGAAGGAGTGTAGCATATATCATCCCTTCCGCCAAAAACATACATTTTTTAGCTGCCACTTTTCTGCATTTTATCATTGTCACTGACATACAGGCAACAGTGCTGATTGCAGGTCTCATGGTGGTAAAAGATCATGCCCTGGGGCTTGGCTTGATGTTGGCAGTAGGAGAAATCCCCTGCATTAGGGTGTTTGTAGACTGCACCTTTCTTGACTATTCTAAAGAAAGGATTGACAGACTACGATAAAAGATATATTATTAACTTGAAATAAAACTTTATTTTAAATTAATAATATTTTTAACTTGAACATATAACACCATTTGCAGCGAAATATTTGGCATAGACAAATTCACTTGAAAGGGAGGCATTCCTATATGAAAGAAGCATTAACATTAGTGGATAAGCTTTATATGCAGATTAAAGAAGACATTGTTCGATGTGTCTTTCAGCCAGGGGAAAAGATTATCTTTCGTGAGCTGGCAACAAGGTATTCTGCCAGCGAGACGCCTCTAAAGCAAGCTCTGAATCGCCTTGTCACAGAAGGTTTGGTTACTAATATTCCAAGAAAAGGTATGTGGATCCGGAAAATAACAGCTGAAGAGATTATTGAGACCATGGATATTCGCCTTATGATTGAGCTGTATAATATCGAAAGTATGATCCTAGCGTTAAACAATGATATTACCCTGCGGAAAAAACTAAAAGATAACATCGCTCAGAACCGCGAGCGAAGCCGCAACTTTTTAAATATTGCAGAATATTTGGAAGTATATCATCTCGATCACCAGTTTCACAAGCTATTGGTTTATAGTACCGGAAATAAAAAGCTCCTCTCCCTTTATGACGGATTACATTCACACACCTACGCATCCTACATATATGGAAAGCAACCCAAGGAAAAGGTAATATTGGGTATTGAAGAGCATGAACTAGTGTATGAGGCGCTTAAAGAAGGCGATAAGCACAAGGCTGAGCAAGCCATTCGAACGCACCACGAAAACGCCAGGGATATTATCACCTTAATGCTTAAGTTGGAACGGCACTAGAGTCATTCTGAAAGCTCTAACTAAGTGTACTATTTCAGCAAAATCATGATAGAAGCAAGCAAATAAACGCAAAAAAGAGCTTTGCGAGTTTGTCATAGAGAGTTGCACTCTTAGGAAGTGCTTAAGTTTGTTGAAAAAGCATTCCACGAGATGACGTTCCTTG
>JAHDPQ010000145.1 GCA_018434245.1 Oscillospiraceae bacterium | reverse complement strand
AAACTATTGAAAGCGGACAGCGGCGTGGGGCTTCGCGTGAGAAATCGCAGTTTCAAACGGCTAATATCCCCCATCAGGAAGGAGTGTGATAAATATGGCAAAAGACGGCACCAACAGAGGTGGTGCAAGAATCGGCTCAGGGCAAAAAAAGAAAGCCCTCGCCGACAAAATTTTAGATGGAAATCCCGGTAATCGAAAGTTGACCATCATGGACTTTACAGACATGACGGAGCTTACCGGAGAATCAATGCCAAAACCAAGAGGCTATCTTACCGCGAAACAGAAAGACGGTTCCACAACACTGGCGGCAGAAATTTTCAACAATACATGGCAATGGCTCAAGGAGCGGGGGTGCGCACAGTTAGTAACTACTCAGCTTATCGAACAATACGCTCAGAGTGTGGCACGGTGGATCCAGTGCGAGCAGGCAATCAGCGAGTTTGGCTTCCTTGCTAAGCACCCCACCACCGGCAATGCTATTCCGTCCCCCTATGTTTCAATGTCTCAAAATTTCATGAAGCAGGCCAACAACATCTGGTTCCAGATTTATCAGGTGGTACGGGAAAACTGCACAACAGAATATCGCGGTGTAACACCTCAAGACGATGCAATGGAAAAGTTGCTCAATGCCCGTCGGGGCGCACTATAATAAACGGAGGAATGTGAAATGACAACTTACAAAACAGCAGAAAGTGTATGCAAAGGGCATCCGGATAAGCTCTGCGATCTGATCGCCGACAATATCTTGGATGCTTGTCTCAGAAAGGACAGAGCTTCTCGTGTAGCTTGCGAGGTTATGGCGACTAAGGGCAAAATTATCGTAGCGGGCGAAATCACCTGTAGCGAAAAAGTGGATATTCGGTTTATCGTGCGAAATGTCCTGCGCGAGGTCGGGTATAATCCTTGGAAGTTTACTGTGTTCGTATTCGTTCATCGACAGAGTGCGGATATCGCAGCCGGTGTGGATACGGCAATTGAAGCGCGAAACGGCATATGCGATCCTTACGGATCTGTCGGCGCAGGTGATCAAGGAACAGTATACGGGTACGCAACAAAGGAAACACGAGAGTATTTGCCTTTGCCACTGGTGCTCTCGCATCGCATTGCCAAGCGCATTGATGAATGCCGCGAAGGTAAACTCATCAAAGGCATTCTACCGGACGGCAAGTGTCAGGTTACTGTCGAATATGAAGATGGCAAGCCAAAACGTGTGAAGGCTGTGGTGATTTCTGTCCAGCATGAGGCGAATAAAGCGCAGGAGCAGTTGCGTATGGATATTATGAATAATGTCTTGTGGCAATGTTTTGAGGATTTCCCACTGGACGATGATACCGAAATACTCATTAACCCCAGTGGACGTTTCGTAGAGGGCGGCCCCGCTGCTGACACAGGACTGACGGGCAGAAAAATCATGGTGGATACTTATGGTGGTCTTGCGTCTCACGGCGGCGGAGCCCTTTGCGGCAAAGATCCGACGAAGGTTGACCGCAGCGGTGCATATATGGCACGGTACATCGCGAAGAACATTGTGTGGAGCGACTTGGCTGAAAGATGCGAGGTCGCTCTTTCTTATGCCATCGGTAAGGCAAGTCCCGTGGCTGTAGCGGTCACTTCATTTGGAACAAGCAAACTGACAGATGAGCAGCTTACCTTGATTGTGCAGGAAGTCTTTAATTTGCGTCCTGCCGCTATCATTGAAAAGCTGCGTTTGCGTACAGCCATATATGAAAGCACGGCGGCATATGGTCATTTCAATTCCTGTCTCTTTCCGTGGGAAAACGTGGATTGTTATAAGGAGTTAAGAAAGGCGGCTGAGAAATATGCTGATTGAAAAGATACCCGCAGCAAAGCTCAATCCAGCTGCATATAACCCGCGAAAAGATCTTAAGCCGGGTGACAAAGAATACGAAAAGCTCAAGCGCTCTATTGCTGAGTTCGGTTATGTGGAACCGATCATCTGGAATAAAGCTACCGGTAACGTGGTCGGCGGCCACCAGCGTTTGAAAGTACTACTCGACCTTGGTCTAACAGAAATTGATTGCGTAGTCGTGGAGCTCGATGACAAACGCGAAAAGGCACTCAACCTTGCTCTTAATAAAATACAGGGTGATTGGGACGAAGTAAAGCTGGCGTCACTTATGGCAGAGTTTGACGCATCTACATTTGACGTATCTCTCACAGGCTTCGATGCTGACGAAGTAGACGCGCTCTTAAATAAATTTTACTCGAAAGAAGCCATACAGGATGACTTCGACGTAGACAAAGAAAAGGAAGCCATTGAAGCTGCTGGCGAAACACGAACTCATACAGGAGATATCTGGCTGCTTGGACAGCATCGGCTTTTGTGCGGTGATTGCACAAGCGAGGCGGATTTCGACCATCTGATGGACGGCGCCCACGCTCAGTGCGCAGTTACCTCTCCTCCATACGGCGTCGGAAAAGAATATGAAAAAGCCGGGATCGAACCGTGGTTTGAAACGATGCGCCCCGCTATAAAGAACATCTGTAAAAATGCAGATATCGTCTGTTGGAACATCGGAGACCTATATGCCACAGGCACCCAGTTTATTGAACCAACCGAAATGTATAGCATTGGGCTATTTGCTGACAACGGCTTCCGTCCTATCTGGATTCGCATATGGAAAAAGCAAGGCATGAATTTCGGCAACGCTCCCTATCACCTTGTGACAAATAAACCGGTGCAGCAGTACGAATATATCACGGCGCTGGCTGCGCAGGAAACTGAGGAATACAACGACCAAGAGTTTGCCTGGGTTTCGGCATTCGCCGGCCATTCCTATAAGTTTGTGAAGCGGCTCACCAAGGATGAGCGTAAAAAATGGGGCTATGCGGGTATTTGGGAAATATCTACTGTGCGAGCCAATAAAGATCACCCTGCTATGTTTCCGGTTGAGCTGCCGTGGCGATGCATTAAAATGCATTCTGACCGCGGCAGTATTGTATTAGAGCCTTTTGCGGGTTGCGGAACGACGCTCATCGCCTGTGAACAGACCGAACGCAGGTGCTATGCGATGGAGATTTCTCCGGTATATTGTGACCTCATCGTAAAGCGCTGGGAAACATTCACCGGTGAGACTGCAATAAAGCTGGAGGTATGATATGGATATACAGAAATTATCAATTGAGAAGATAAACCCTTCAGCATACAATCCGCGAAAAGACCTTAAACCCGGTGATGCTGAATATGAAAAGCTGCGCCGCTCCATTGAGGAGTTCGGCTATGTTGAGCCTATCATATGGAATAAACGCACGGGCAATATTGTCGGTGGCCATCAACGGTACAAAGTATTGGTGGCACTCGGATATACTGATGTGGATTGCGTGGTGCTGGACATCGATGAGCAAAAGGAAAAAGCCTTAAATGTGGCGCTCAACAAGATATCTGGCGAGTTCGATATCCCGCTTTTGACCGACCTTTTGAAGGATATCGGTGCAAGTGGCTTTGATGTATCTCTTACGGGTTTCGACGCTGCAGAGATGGATGCGTTGTTCAGGGATAGTATAGTCGGAGGAATAAAAGAGGACGATTTTGACGAGCCATTACCTGAAACGCCCATTTCTAAGCAGGGAGACATCTGGCTGCTTGGACGGCACCGTCTTATCTGCGGAGATGCTACGAAAGCGGAAACATATAAAAAGCTGCTGGACGGTCAGCAAGCAAATCTCGTGATTACAGATCCACCATACAACGTGGACTATAAAGGCACTGCGGGAAAACTTAAAAATGACAATATGGAAAGCACCAAGTTCCACGCATTCCTGCTCTCGGCATATCGGTGTATGTATGATGCGCTGGTGGACGGTGGCGGAATTTATGTCTTCCATGCCGATCGCGAGACAGTCAATTTCAGGACAGCATTTACCGAAGCAGGCTTCTTCTGTCATCAGACTTGTATATGGATAAAGAATACACCGGTCTTGGGGCGCTGCGATTATCAATACAACCATGAACCTATTCTAGTAGGCTGGAAGCCAACAGCCGGTCACAACTGGTATGCCGACCGCAAGCAGCGGACGACATGGAACTTTGATCGGCCAACAAAAAGCAAACATCATCCTACCATGAAACCTGTGGCGTTGTGCGCATATCCGATTATGAACAGCTCGCTGACAAACAACATTGTGCTTGACCCATTCGGCGGCAGCGGCAGTACTCTCATTGCCTGTGAGCAGACGGGACGCATTTGCTATACGATGGAGCTTGATGAGCGCTATGCTGATGTTATCGTGAAACGGTACATAGAGCAAAAAGGCTCGGATACCGACGTTTACCTTATGCGTGATACACAAAAAACTGCATATAAAGATGTCAAAATGTCTGTAGAATAACGCTTGCTATTCTACAGACTTTATGGCTCTATATGACCTGCGTAGAACGCAGAAAGGTGGTAAATGGAATGGAACAAAACACATTTAAAATCAGGTATAACGTCACTGGCGATCAGCGCAAGCGTCTCGTTCAGGCAATGGGAGATATTTTAGAAGCTGCGCCTAAATACTTAGGTGCGCCGAGCTTCGCTTACGAGATCAATTATTTCACCGTTGATAAAAACGGCACCGTTGCCTTTGACAGTCGTGCTGCCAGCGAGGAAATCGAAAGACTCATTGAGCGGCTGCATGAGCTGGACTTTGAAGCAGAAAGGACCGGCAGTGAATCTAATGATGTCAACGAGCTTGTCATTGAGATGCCGCTAACGGGCTTCACTCCTGAAAAGCTTGATAACCTTGCTAAACTGGTCACCGCAAAAGAATCGCTACTCAAAGCAGCTTTAGGAGTTGAAGATTTACCCATTCAGCAGACAGAAAACACCCTCCGATTCCCGTGGTTCAAAGGAAACCTTGACAGCGATTCGGTTCACGCTTATGCCACACTCATTTCAAAGCTCTGTGAAACGGCAAAGGAAAAGCAGCGAATCAGTGCCAGGGAGCGCGAGATTGATAATCCGAAGTACGCCATGCGCTGCTGGCTGCTCTCCCTCGGCTTTATTGGTGACGAATACAAGGTTAGCAGAAAAATCCTGCTGAAAAACCTCCCCGGCAGCAGCGCATTCAAAAATCCGAAAGGTGGTACAGGTGATGAGCAATAGATTTCCTTCAAGAGAAACCGTCGAACGTATCCGCGCTCAATATCCCGTCGGGTGCCGTGTGGAACTGATAAAAATGGATGACATACAAGCTCCTCCTATTGGTACTAAAGGAACGGTCACGGGTGTGGATGACATTGGAAGCATAATGGTTTCATGGGACAACGGCAGCACGCTTCATATCGTATATGGCGATGATATATGCCGGAAAATTTAATTGAAAAATACACAATTACAGTAGTTTTACGAGCAACAAAGATTGTGTAGTATATGCCGATTTATATCGTGTAATTGCCTTGCTATGCTGTGTTTTCTATGGCTATATGTAACCTACCGCAAGGGAAAACACGCAGCACGAAGGGAGCAAAACACAATGTTTACAACGAAATTCGGTATCGAGATTGAGTTGACTGGCATCACAAGAGACGAGGCGGCCAAAGTCGCAGCAAACTATTTTGGCGGGCCGGTTACACACACAGGTGATTACTACGACACCAAGAAAGTATCGGCCCCGGACGGACGGATTTGGAAGTTTATGAGCGACAGCAGCATTTCCTGCCAAAAGAAACAAGGACGCCAAAAGGTTGCTGCTACACGAGATTACAGCGTAGAACTGGTCAGCCCCATCCTAACTTATCGCGAGGACATAACAACGCTACAGGAACTGGTCAGGCAGCTTCGCCACGCCGGTGGGCTTACAAACAACTCCTGTGGAATACATATACACCTTGACGGTGCAGACCACACGCCGAGGAGCATAAGGAACTTTGTAAACATCATCGCCAGCAAGAACGACCTTTTTTACAAGGCTTTACAAATAGCACCAGAACGGATGAGTTACTGCAAAAAGATGGATAGCCTTCTGGTCGAGAAATTAAACCGACGCAAACCAAAAACAATGGGAGCCATTGAGAGCCTTTGGTATGAGGGCTACAGCGAAAGCACCAGCCGTCACTACCATTCAAGCCGATACCACTTTCTTAACCTGCACAGCTTTTTTACGGGCATCCATACGGTCGAGCTCAGGGGGTTCAACAGCGAGTTGCATGCGGGTAAGATAAGAAGCTACATTGTTCTCGCCCTCGCTCTCAATCGCCAGGCGCTGACGCAGAAATGCGCTTCGGCAAAGAAACCGCAGGTTGAGAATGAAAAGTTCGCGATGCGAACCTACCTCAACCGCATTGGTTTCATTGGTGAGGAATTCGCAAATTGCCGGGAGCACTTGACCACCCACCTTGACGGCTCGGCGGCTTGGCGATTTCGGGCAGCCTAAACGGTTGCCTCACAAAAACAAGGAGGACAAAGACAATGAATAAAACACTTTATCTTGCCTATGGCTCAAACCTTAACCTTGAGCAAATGGCATACCGTTGCCCCACAGCGAAGCCTGTCGGGCAGGTTGTATTGAAAGACTATCAGTTATTGTTTCGTGGCGGACACGGCGGCGCTGTAGCGACCGTGGAGCCGTTTAAGGGCAAGACTGTGCCATGCCTGCTGTGGGAAATAACTCCGGCTGACGAAGCGGCACTCGACCGCTACGAAGGTTTCCCGTTCCTCTATCGCAAAGAAAAGGTCAAAGTGAGACTTGGAAAAAAGAACGTGGAAACTATGGTGTACATCATGAATGAAGGCAGACCACTTGGCACTCCCAGTTGCTATTATTACAGCATCATACTTGAGGGTTACAAGAGTGCGGACTTCGACATCAGCATTTTAAAGCAGGCTATCGAGGATTCAAAGGAGGACGAAAATGAATAAAAAGTTAAAGGAACAGATACTCGCCATCCGCAACACTGGCCAGACGAATATGTTTGATGTAGCGACGGTGCAGCGCATCGCCTATGACATGGGTTTCCATGAGCTGGTCGTTTATCTCGACGAAAACCACAAGGAATATGCCCATTTCATACTGACCGGCGAAGAGGATAAATAAATATTAACCGGAGAACAGTGCCGAAAACGGCTCTGTTTCTCGTACAGATAGATTAAGTAGGCTTGCCTGTGGCAGGTCATTTTTTATGCCATTTTGAAAGGAGGCGGCTGATATACGAAAACTAAAGAAATACACACCAACTCGTTTTATGATGAAGGATTCCGTTTACTGCAAGGAAGCCGCCGACTATGCTGTCGCTTTCATTCAGGCCTTACGTCATACCAGCGGCATATGGGACGGTCGGCCTTTTGAACTTATTGATTGGCAGGAACAAATCATTCGAGATGTGTTTGGTGTTCTGAAGCCAAACGGCTACCGTCAGTTTAATACAGCATATATCGAAATACCAAAAAAGAATGGAAAGTCAGAGCTTGCCGCGGCAGTTGCACTTTTGTTGACTTGTGGCGATGGCGAACAGCGCGCTAAGGTATATAGCTGTGCTTCGGATAAGAACCAAGCAAAGATTGTGTTTGAGGTTGCTGTGGCGATGGTGCGTAAATCACCGGCATTAACAAAGCGGGTTAAGATAACTGAATCGACAAAAACCCTTGTATATATGCCCACGGAGAGTACTTATCAGGTGCTCTCTGCGGACGTGGCAAATAAGCATGGATTCAATACCCACGGGGTTATTTTCGATGAATTGCATACACAGCCTAATAGAAAGCTCTTTGACGTGATGACCAAAGGTAGCGGAGATGCCCGAATGCAGCCACTATATTTTTTGATTACAACTGCTGGCGACAATAAGAACTCCATCTGTTATGAAGTGCATCAAAAGGCACTGGATATTCTATCAGGACGCAAGACGGATCCAACATTTTATCCTGTAATCTTTGGGGCTGCGGAAACGGATGACTGGACGGATCCAAAAGTATGGAAAAAAGCAAACCCCTCTCTTGGCATCACAATAGGATTAGACAAGGTAAAGGCAGCTTGTGAGAGTGCAAAGCAAAATCCGGCTGAGGAGAACAGCTTCCGGCAACTCCGGTTGAACCAGTGGGTAAAACAGTCTGTACGCTGGATGCCAATGGATAAATGGGATGCCTGTGCTTTCGCCGTTGACCCGGAAGCCCTGCAAGGGCGTGTTTGCTATGGTGGGCTTGACCTCTCCTCTTCCACTGATATCACAGCCTTCGTGCTGGTCTTTCCGCCGCTCGATGAGGATGATAAATACACTGTTTTGCCGTTTTTCTGGATGCCGGAGGACAACATTGATTTGCGTGTTCGACGTGACCATGTGAATTATGATTTATGGCAGAAGCAGGGTTTCCTCAAAACAACTGAAGGCAATGTTGTGCATTACGGTTTCATCGAAGCCTTTATCGAGGAACTCGGTACAAAATATAACATCCGTGAAATAGCCTTCGACCGCTGGGGGGCTGTACAGATGGTGCAGAACCTTGAAGGTCTTGGCTTTACAGTCGTGCCTTTTGGGCAAGGCTTTAAGGATATGTCTCCACCCACAAAAGAATTGATGAAACTGACACTAGAACAAAAAATTGCTCATGGCGGTCATCCTGTTCTTCGCTGGATGATGGACAACATCTTTATCCGCACCGACCCTGCAGGCAATATTAAGGCAGATAAAGAAAAGTCAACTGAAAAAATCGATGGCGCTGTGGCAACGATTATGGCACTCGACCGTGCGATTCGTTGCGGAAACGACAATGGCGAGAGTGTCTATGACAAACGCGGTCTGCTTATTTTTTAGCTAAGGAGAGTGATGTCTATGGGAATCTTACAAGGAATATTCAAGGCACGAGACAAACCTAAAAATGCACTTGGCGGTAGCCGCTACAGCTTCTTTTTCGGAAACACAAGTGCCGGAAAGCCGGTTAACGAGCATACAGCCATGCAGATGACTGCAGTTTATTCCTGTGTGAGGATACTGTCTGAAACCTTGGCGGGGCTGCCGCTTCACGTGTACAGATATAATGATTCGGGCGGTAAAGAGAAATATTTAAAGCACCCTTTATATAAACTGCTCCATGATGAACCGAACCCTGAGATGACTTCATTTGCGTTCCGCGAAACGCTGATGAGTCATCTTTTGTTATGGGGCAATGCTTATGCACAGATAATTCGAAACGCCCGTGGTGAGGTAATCGCTCTCTATCCTCTCATGCCGAACAAAATGACAGTTGACCGCGACAGTAAAGGTCGGTTGTTTTATCTTTACTCCGGCACTAGTGACGATGCGCCTACTCTTGGCGATGACAGTCAGGTATATCTCGCACCGTCCGAAGTCCTGCATATACCGGGCTTAGGCTTTGACGGACTTATTGGTTATTCACCCATAGCTATGGCGAAAAATGCAGTGGGGCTTGCTATTGCTACTGAAGAATACGGCGCTAAGTTTTTCGCAAACGGAGCAGCACCGGGCGGTGTGCTTGAACACCCCGGCACCATAAAGGACCCGCAAAAGGTCAAGGAAAGCTGGAATGCTGCCTACCAAGGCTCACAAAATGCGCACCGTGTGGCTGTTCTCGAGGAGGGCATGAAGTATCAGCCGATAGGCATCTCACCCGAGCAGGCGCAGTTTTTGGAAACCCGGAAGTTTCAGATAAACGAAATTGCCCGTATTTTCAGAGTGCCGCCTCATATGCTTGCTGACTTAGAGAAATCCTCATTCAGCAACATCGAGCAACAGTCGCTTGAGTTTGTAAAGTACACGCTCGATCCGTGGGTAGTGCGCTGGGAGCAATCCATGTGTCGTGCCCTGCTTATGGAAAGCGAAAAGCCGATCGTATTCATCAAGTTTAATGTGGACGGCTTGCTTCGAGGCGACTATGTTTCCCGCATGAGCGGATACGCAACCGCAAGGCAGAACGGATGGATGAGCGCAAACGATATCCGTGAGCTAGAAAATCTCGATCGCATTCCGGCGGAGTTTGGAGGAGATCTCTACCTTATCAACGGTGCGATGACCAAATTACAGGACGCAGGTGCGTTCGCAAATACAACAAGATTGGAGGAAACCGAATGAAGAAATTCTGGAACTGGGTGCGGGATGAGGAATCCGGCACACGAACGCTCTACCTTGACGGCGTGATAGCAGAAGAATCATGGTTTGACGATGATGTCACCCCTAAGGCTTTCAAAGCAGATTTGAATGCCGGTGAGGGTGACATTGTTATTTGGCTCAACTCTCCGGGCGGTGACTGTATTGCCGCTAGTCAGATTTATGCCATGCTCATGGACTACAAAGGCAAGGTCACAGTCAAGATTGACGGTATTGCCGCATCAGCAGCGAGCGTTATTGCGATGGCGGGAACAACTGTGTTAATGGCCCCTACCGCTCTCATGATGGTACACAATCCACTGACTATCGCAATCGGCGACAGTGAGGAAATGCAGAAAGCCATTGCAATGCTTTCGGAGGTGAAGGAAAGCATCATCAATGCCTATGAAATCAAAACCGGGCAATCACGAACAAAACTCTCCCACCTTATGGATGCCGAAACTTGGCTAAACGCCAACAAAGCCATAGAACTTGGGTTTGCAGACGGAATTTTGGAGGATGAGAAAAAGCGTGTGCAAGCAGAGGATGTGACATTCGCTTTCAGCCGTCGGGCTGTAACAAACTCTTTACTTGACAAGGTTAAACCCAAATTGTCAAAACAGAAAACCAGTACCCCTATTGATGTCGCTAAAGCTACTCCTGCGGAATGGCTTGAGAAGCGGCTTTCTTTACTTCAACACTAAATTTTGAGGAGGAAAAACACATGAGTAAAATTCTTGAACTGCGCGAAAAGCGCGCAAAAGCATGGGAAGCTGCTAAAGCTTTCCTCGACGCCAAACGCGGTACGGACGGTATGGTTTCCGCTGAAGATACCGCTACCTACGACAAAATGGAAGCCGATGTTGTAGCTCTTGGTAAGGAAATTGAACGACTTGAGAAACAGGAAGCCCTTGACCGTGAGCTATCAAAGCCACTGAACACACCTCTAACAGCCAAACCCGCCGTTCCCGGTGCTGATACCAAAACAGGGAGAGCTTCAGATGAATACAAAAAGGCGTTCTGGAACGTGATGCGCTCTAAAAATCCGCATTATGATATTAGAAACGCTTTGGAAGTCGGAGAAGACAGCGAGGGCGGCTACCTTGTACCGGATGAGTTTGAACGTACACTCGTACAGTCTTTGGAGGAAGAAAATATTTTCCGTAAGCTGGCAAAAATCATTCAGACCTCCAGCGGCGACCGCAAAATTCCGGTAGTCACTACACATGGTACAGCCTCATGGCTGGACGAAGAGGAACTCTATCCCGATTCCGATGAGGTTTTCGGTCAGACCTCTATCGGAGCATACAAACTTGGTACCTTCATTAAGGTGTCTGATGAACTGCTCAACGATTCGGTCTTTGATCTACCGAGCTATATCAGCACCGAATTTGCCCGCCGTATCGGATCTAAGGAAGAAGAAGCCTTCTTTGTGGGCGACGGTTCCGGTAAGCCTACAGGTATTTTCGCTGCAACAGGTGGCGCACAACTTGGAGTCACTACCGCAGGCGCTACCACAATAACTGTTGATGAAGTTATCGATCTGTTCTATTCCTTGAAATCTCCTTACCGCAAAAAGGCTGTGTTCGTGATGAACGACTCCACGGTTAAGGCGATTCGTAAGCTGAAGGACGGACAGGGGCAATATCTGTGGCAGCCTTCACTGACCGCAGGCACTCCCGATACCATCCTAAACCGTCCCGTCTACACGTCTGCATATGTACCGACAATTGAAGCCGGTGCTAAGACCATCGCTTTCGGCGATTTCAAGTATTATTGGATTGCCGATAGACAGGGGCGCTCCTTCAAGCGTTTGAACGAGCTTTTCGCTACTACAGGTCAGGTAGGCTTCATGGCCACTCAGCGTGTGGACGGAAAACTGATTCTGCCGGAGGCCATCAAGGTTCTCCAGCAAAAAGCGTAACGGAGGTGCGACATGGGTTACAACACAAAGAACTATACCGAGCAAGGCGGTGAAAAAACTGTTATCGGCGGAACGTTGGAAATAAAGGAAGGAGCCTCGGTAACGGGGCTCTCCGCCAACCCGCTTCTCGTGGCAACTGAGGAAACTCTCGGCGGAGTAAAAGCCGCTGCCGCCGGTGAGGACGATACCGTCGAAGTTAAAATAGGTGAAGACGGTAAGCTGTATGTGCAAGCACTTGCTGCGGCAACAGCTGAAGCGTTAGGCGGTGTAATGGCCGAAGTTGCTGATGAGGGTGATACCGTCGAAATCAAAATTGGTGAAGACAGCAAGCTATATGCTCAGGCATATCCTACAGATGCTACGGAATCGGTCCCCGGATTGGTAAAATCAGCTGCAAATCAAGCTGACAGCATAGCTGAAGATACAGCCGCACTTGTCGCGGATTTCAATGCACTACTCACAAAGCTAAAGGCCGCCGGACTAATGGCAGCAGACGAAGAATAACGGCACTGTAAAGTTAAAATGAAAAATTAGCCCACTCAATCATAGAATATCATCAAGCTACGAGCAAATACTCCCGTTTTT
>JAHDPQ010000051.1 GCA_018434245.1 Oscillospiraceae bacterium | reverse complement strand
TGACATTGGGGAAGATATACCGCATAATAATGCGGGTGTTGCTGGCTCCGATGGATCTGGCGGCCTCCACAAACTCCTGCTCCTTGACGGTGAGGGTGGAAGCCCGGACAACCCGGGCAAAGTTGGGCACCGAGCTGATGGAAACTGCTATCATGGCATTGGTCAGTCCCGGCCCCAATGTGGTGGCGATCGCGATGGCCAGAATGGTCTTGGGGATAGACATGAGAATGTCGTTAAAGCGCATGATGACGGTGTCGATCCGGCCGCCAAAGAATCCGGCGATAGCTCCCAGAATGCAGCCAATCAAAGCGCCGCCAGCCAGAGAGATGAACCCGATTTGCAGAGAGATACGGGTGCCGTAAATCACGCGGGAGAGAATATCCCGTCCGTAGTTGTCGGTGCCGAAGGGATGCTGCCAGGATGGGAACTGGGAAGCAACGCTGTAGTTCTGCAGATCGTAGGGATAGGGGGCCACAACATCTGCAAAGATTGCCAGCAGAACCAGCAGCACCAGTATCATCATTCCAAACACAGCCAGTCTGTTTTTGCAAAGCCGGCGCCAGATATCTTTGCCCTGACCCCGCTTTTTCTTGTGTTGACCGGATTTTGTTATCGTATTCATTGCGATACCCCCTTGCCTGCCGCTGCCACAGGTGCCGACTTCACTTTAGCGGAAGACCTTTGGTATTGGGTTTTGATGCGAGGATCCACAAAGGCGTAGAGTAGATCGATGAGCAGGTTGAGTATGGAAAACATGATGGCGATGACCAAAACACCGCCCTGCACAATGGGATAGTTCCTCGCTTTGATGCCGTCCACCATCAGCTTGCCAAGGCCGGGGATTGCAAAGACTTGCTCGTTGACCACGGCGCCGCCAAGGGCAATGGCAAACTGGATTCCAATAACAGTGATGATGGGGATCAGGGCATTTTTCAGAGCATGCCGAAAGATGATTTTCCCCTCACTCTGACCCTTGGCCCGGGCGGTGCGGATGTAGTCCTGCCGGATTACCTCCAGCATACTGGAGCGGGTCATACGGGTGATGGTGGCAACCGAAAGAGCGCTGATGCTGATCACCGGCATGATGTAATACAGGGGACCGTAAAGGCCCGAGGCGGGAAGCCAGCCCAAATACACCGAGAAAAACAGGGTCAGCAGCAGAGCCAGCCAGAAGTTGGGCATGGTAATGCCGATGAGAGCCAGAACCATGGTGACGTTATCCAGAACGGAATACTGCCTGACCGCCGAGATGATTCCCGCCGGTATGCCGACACAGATGGCGAACAAAGTAGAGAAAACTGCCAGCTTAAAGGTAACGGGAAGCCGCGCCATAATCTCGGTGGTAACAGGTACCTTGGTGGTATAGGAGATGCCAAGGTCTCCTTGGAGCGTACCGGTCAGATAGCGCAGGAATTGTTCCAGAAAAGAGTCGTTGAGGCCCATTTCTTCACGAAGCAGTTCTACTTCTTCCGGAAGAGCGTCGTCACCTAGAATCAGCCGGGCGGGGTCGCCGTCGGTGAAAAACATCATGGTAAAGATAATGAAGGTCACTCCCAACAGTACCGGAATGGTTACTACGATGCGCTTTAAAACAAATTGTAGCATTGGGCATACTCCTTTTGCAGTTTAAAAGCAGGTTTCTACCTTATTTTCAGGATGACGCAGCGCATAGAAATAGAAGAGGCGGTGGCGATGATGCAAAATCGCCACCGCCCTCCAAAGCTGTACAGATGATCTGCAGAAAAATGGAGTTTCAGTCACTGCAGCAATAACATGGTGTCCAGTTGGCTGATGTTTCCCCACCAGCCAACACTACTCCGGCGTTCCTAGTAGCGCCGTTTGTCCGTGCCAGAGTCAGAACGTTAGATTACGCAAATTTCACCTGAGTCAGATCGGGAACCAGACTGGGAGCAAACTCCAAGCCGGTGATGTAAGCGCGAGTGCCGAAAGCAGCTCTGGGGAATGCCAGAGGAATGCTGTAGCACTTCTCGAATAGGTAGTCCTGCAGTTCCCCGTAGATAGCAACACGATCAGCTTCTGCATAGGTTTCGCGCCCCTTGTCCAGCAGGTCCTGAATGTGCTGGTCGTTGTGGCGGATTGAGATGGTACGGTAGATGGGCCAAATCATCAGGCCGGCGTCGGGGTCGGCCATGGCAACGGTGGGAGCCATGGAAGCGGCGGGGCATTTGCCGTCGTTATTCAGCTGAGTCTGGGTGGCAAGGTCGACAATTTGTATGTCAACTTCCACGCCGATCTGGCCCCACATGTTCTTGACCACTTCGGCTACCGTCATGTTGATCTGGTTTTCCATGGTGAAGTACTGCATCTTTACGCCGTCGGGATAACCGGCTTCGGCGAGCAGAGCCTTGGCTTTTTCTACGTTATACTCATAGGGGCCCACTTGCTTGTAGCCCAGGATAGAGGGGGCGTAGAAGCTGTCGGCCACGGTGGCATGTCCCTGATAAGCGGTTTTCACCAGGTTTTCCATATCCAAAGCGTGGGCCAGAGCCTTGCGGACCTTTTCGTTGTTGGTAGGCTCCATGGAGTTGTTGAGGAGGATAAAGCTGTGGGACTGACTCTCGCCGGCAATCAGAACGGTATCGGGGTTGTATTCGATGCGCTCCCAGTCGGAGAAAGGCAGTTCCATGGCGATGTCGATACCGCCGGTTTCCAGATCGATGGCACGGGCAGAGCCTTCCACAATGATGCGGGCAACTGCTTTTTTGAAGGGAAGGGCTTCGCCCCAGTAGCCTTCGTAAGCTTCCATCTCAATGCGGTCGCCGGAGACCCAGTCTTTAAATTTCATAGGGCCGGTTCCCACAGGAGCACGGCCAAAAGCATCTTCACCGGCAGTTTCCCGGGCGTTTTTGCTCAGCATAGCGCCGCGGAAGGAGGCCAGAGCCTCGAACAGAGGAGCATAGGGAGCCTTCAGCTTCAGCTCTAGGGTGTGCTCGTCCAGAGCCTTGGTGGCGTCGGGATCGATGCTGCCAAAGAGGTTGGCGCTAAAAGAGCTCTGGGAACCCAGAACTAGAGAGTAGGCGGCATCTTCAGCGGTAAACTTGCTGCCATCGTGGAAGGTGACATCGTCGCGGAGCTTAAATACAAAGGTGGTCTCGTCCTTCTGCTCCCACTCGGTGGCCAGCCAGGGAATAAAATTGCCGCCGACATCTTTCTTGATCAGGGTTTCGTAAATCAGGGTACCAACGGTAAAACCCTGCTGCTTGGAGTGCATATAGGGATCTAGGGAAGCCGGTTCCTGATCCAGAGCAAAGATGAGGTCTTCTTTGCCTGCGGGAGTCGCAGCGGTGGGAGCAGGGGCAGCAGAGGAGCTTTCGCTACCGGGAGCAGCAGATGCACTTTCGCCGCCGGGAGCAGGAGCATTCGAGTCCGCTTTGCCGGACGATTGTCCGCAGGCTGTCAATCCGAGAACCATAACCATGGCCAGTAATAACGAGATGATTTGCCGTTTTATCATTTGACAGGATCCTCCTTTTCAATATTGTAAAGCCGAAATTCGGCTGTTACACAGTTTTAGTTAGAGAACACCCATAATCTTCCACCAAGGAAGATAGACTGCAAATAAAATCGGAAAGAGAACCAGGGAGATGACGATTCCCATCTTGGTGACATAAGAGGGAGGAAAGTACCCGTTGGAGGAACCGATCATCATAGAAACCGAGTGAAAGGGCAATATGTAATGAGCCACCAGACTGGTGTGGCAGATCAGCAGAACCGCTGTGGAGGAGAGGATTCCTTCGCTTACCATGATCAGCCCGGGGAGCACCACCGACATGGTGGTGGTGTTGCTGCCAAGAATCAGGTGCATTCCCATGGAGACCAGTACCATAACCGCCACATAGCTCAGGGAATACTGAGACGGAAAGAGTTTGGCCACCCGGGAAAACACGATTTCGGCAATGCCGCTGGACTTGATCACCGCTCCAATGGAGAAGGCGGCCGTCAGGAAAACCAGAGTGGTAATATCGATGGCGCGAAAATCTTTGGGCTTTAGTACTCCCAAGGCAAACAGCAGAATGGTGGCCACCAAAGTCACCAGAGTGGAGTTGATGGAAAACGGGAGCAGTTGTCCCAACAATCCTCCCCCCGCCCATAGCACCACGGTGCAGATCACTATAGCTGCCACCAGCTTTTCCCGCTTGGTCAAGGGTTGTCGGACCGGAGGGCTCTCCTTGGGCACAATGGTGACCCCGTGGAGCTCCTTGCGAAACAGAAGCAGGATCAGCCCAAAGAGCACGGCGCAGAAGATTAGGGTGGGCAGTGCCATGTAGGCCATCCACTGGCTGTTGGTGATGTCCGACTGGGCAAAACCAATGGCCGCGGTGTTGAGGATAATGTCGGCATCCACAGCCACCATGTTGACGGTGACATAGTACGCAAAGATGGAAAATAAAATCACCGATGCTGCCTTGGGTGGGGCCGTGGTCTTTTTTAAAAAGCTGCGGTAGATTCCCGCCACCACAATCAGCCGTGCAAGAGGCTGGGGTATGATGTAGATGGAGGCCATCATCACCAGAAGAATGGAGAGCAGCGCGCGGGCCGGAGTCTTGACATACCGGAACAGCAGCGGCTCCAGAGTGCGCTGGGTGAGGCCGGAATGCTCAATCCCCTGAGAAAACAGGTAGGTGAGCACGATGAGGACAAAGGTTTCCGACAACGGGAAGGAGAACACTGTCCGAATCGGGGTGGAGCCGAAGATCACAAAGATGCTGAGTAAAAAAAGGGACGCAGGGATTTTGCTTACCAGTCCGGTGGACCACCAGGTAATAACCAGAACCAATGCCGCAGCAACCACACTTTGCTTTACGGTCATACCCAAAGGCCGAAAGAACAGTAGAAGAAGTGGGGCCACCAGTGTCAGCATCCTTCGAATCCAGATTTTGTTTGGACCAAAGGTTTGCAAGCAATAACCACCTTTCAGAAAAAGGAACGTAAAACTTGTGTTCTCCCGCAAGAAAACGTTTTCAATTTTTCTCCCTTTCTCTTGTTGAAGTATATCATCTTATCCAATTTTCCGCAATGTAATTTTGAAGTTTTCTACAACACTTATAGTTTTTGGACGCATACTTGTGCGTTATAACCAATAATCCACCGTGTTTTTGGAGAAAACGTTTTCTTGTAATAGTAAAAGAAAATACCCATTGCCACTCAAAGCAGGGAGCTTCCTCGTTCTGGCTGGCCCGTGGTAAGACACAGGTGGGGTTGGGGCATCATTTTTTGGGGGAATCAGGCGAACCAGACCAGTAAAGCACTGTGGACTACCCGCCTGTTTAAATGGCAAGCGGGCAGCACACAAGAGGTTCAAAAAGGGTCGGAAGCAGGTTAACGGGCGAGGTGTGAATGGGCAATGAGTAGCCTTTTCTTCTTCCCTGTTCCATGGAGTATCTGTGCTTGTCTCAGCCGAAGCGGAAGCAAACTTAGGCATTTACATCTCCATGAACTTGCAACAGGCTTTTGTACAGCTCCTGTACTCCAATTTGTCCGGGAGCCGAGGTGTTCTGTCCGGCTCCAAAGGTGAGAGCGCTGCCAAAGATGCCGCCGCAAATCCTGCTGCAGATTCCCAACTGCCCCATGGACATGGTGATGAGTGGAATATCGGCGAACTGAGTCTCCATCTGATTGGTGGCGGAAAGTAGAGTGAGCACATCTTCTGGAGAGTTGGGCATAACGGCCAGCTTGGCAATGTCGGCACCGCAGCTTTGCTCCTCCCGCAAGATACTGACGATCTCCTCAAAGCTGGGGGTGCGGGTGAAGAAGTGGTTGGAAATGATGACGGCCACTCCCTGCTCTTTGGCGAAAGTGACCAGAGACTCCAGGCCGTTTTTGACTGCCTCCAGCTCAATATCCACTAGGTCCGCCTGACCCGAGGCTACCACCTTGCGGATCAGATCGGCCCTGACTTCCTGAGACAGCTTGGTAAAGCCTCCTTCAGAAACATCCCGCAGGGTAAAGAGCAGAGGAAGCTCCGGCAGCTCGCCGCGAAGCTGCTTTGCCATTTCCACCAAGGCTGCTTCGTCGCTCACCTGCTGGAAGAAGTCGGCACGCCATTCTATGACATCGGGGCTCAGGGCCTTGGCTTCCTGTACGCCGGCCAGCAGCTCTTCCTTGGTTTTTCCAACCAAAGGCATACAAACTTTGGGCAGCCCCTCCCCAATCACAATAGACTTTGCCTGAACCAATCTTTTTTTGCGTTTCATAACTGCATTCTCCTTACCTCTTGTTGATCTGTTCCAACAGTGTTTTTCGCATGGCTTCTACCGGGGCGGGGTGTTC
>JAHDPQ010000009.1 GCA_018434245.1 Oscillospiraceae bacterium | reverse complement strand
GTGCTTGTCCATGAGCAGGTTGTTGCCCGGGTCCATGAGGGGAACCATTAGTGCATCCTGTGTGGCCACCTTTTGGGCGTCCTTGTAAAGCTGGACCCGGTGGTTCTGATCTCCCTCTGCGGCGGCCTGGGCCACTAGAACATCGTACTCCGGATTGCTGTAGTGGAAGAAGTTGCGGTTATAGCCGCTGGTGGGGCGAATCATCACCGAGCCGGGGTCGATTTTTCCCGCCAAGCCCACAATGGTGGCCTCGTGCTTGTGTTCGGTATACACCTCGGTGAGCCAGGCGTTCCATTCGATGGTCTCAATCTTCATGGTGATACCGGCCTGAGCCAGCTGCTGCTGGATAATCTGAGCGGTATCGATGTGGAACTTGTACTCGGTGGGAACCTTGACGGTAAAGCTGAGGTCGGCATACCCCGCCTGAGCCAGCATAGTTTTAGCCTGCTCGGGATCATAGGGGTAGAAGTTTTCCAACTCCTGATTGTAATAAAAGCTCATCACCGGACTGAAGTTGGTATCGATTTTCAGGGAGCCGGGGGACAGGAAGTCGATAATGCTCTGCTTGTCAATGGCATAGTTGACCGCTTGGCGCACCTCCAGATGGGTAAAGGGCTCAAACTCGTGGTTAAAGGCCAGCATCTGCACCATATTCTGGGGCTGCTTGACCAGCTTGAGTTTGCTTTCGTCATAAGAAAAGACGCTTTCCTCAAACTTCATGATGTGGAGCTCACCTTGTTGCAGCGCCAGCTGGACGGTGGTGTTGTCGGTAAAGATTTTGAAGTCCACCGCCGGGAAGAAGGGCTTCTGGCCGTAGTAGTCCTCAAATCGGGTCATGGAAATCCCCACGCCGGGGGAGTAGGATTCGAACCGGTAAGGCCCCGCCCCCACAGGATGGGTGCCGATGTCTCCGCCGCTGTCCCGGGGAATGATCCCCGCCATGCACAGGGAGATAAAGGCGGCGCTGGGCTGGTTCAGCTCAAAGAGGACGGTGGCGTCGTCCTGCACTACAATCTCTTTGATGTTCTTGGCCAGCTCGGCGTTGAGAGGTTCTTTTTGATCCTCAGTCCGGCCCATCATCCGCAGATAGGTGTAGGCCACATCCTCGGCCTGTACCGGGTTGCCGTTGTGGAACTTAGCGTCCCCTCGCAGGTAAAAGGTATAGGTGAGCATATCATCGCTCACCTCGTAGTTTTCGCACAGTTCGGGGACGATTTGGCCCTCGGGGGTGGTGTTGATCAGCCCGTGATAGATATTGTACATCACCTCGGAGGTTCCGGCGGCGGCGATTTTGGCGGGATCCAGAGAGTCAAAATCCTGAGCAATACCGATGACCAAACGGTCGGGGGCTTCCTGAGGGGCCACCTGCGTTTGGGAAGATTCCCCCGGTCCGGCAGAGGATGCTGGCGGCGGTGTTTGTCCGCATCCTGCCAGCAGCATTACAACTACCAGCACTAGCGCTAATCGATGGTATTTCATGGTATGCCTCCTGATTGGTTGCCCCGGAAGGATGGGAAAGTCCCTGTTCCGTCAAGCCGGGCGGAAGTTCCCCAACGCTGGGAACCCGGCACCTGCCTGTGACGTGAGACTCCTTCGGGGTTTGGAGTGTAATAAAAAAGCTGTCGCAATGGGACCCGGAGCAAAGGCAGATGCTCCGATCGGTGGCTGAGCAGGTTGCTTTTTACAGCGAAAGGTGCAAGCGACAGGGATAGCCTTACTTGTAAGATGCTCCAAATCCTTTACCTGTGCCGTTCCGTCAGAGATTATACCATTATTTACTGTGCTGTTCAACTTTTTGGAGGATTTTACAATCATTTTAAATCAGTCTTTCTCCATAAGAGCCCGAGCCAGAAGGTCCATGCTTTCCAAAATAGTTACAAGTTGACGGTCCTCCAGCCCCTGTGCACCGGGGCATCCTCGGGCCACAAGTCCCGCCCGCAGCCACTGTGTGGTGCCGGGTAGGCTCTGGGCCGGCTGCCCCTCGGTCAAGGCCGAGCGGTTGACGCCAAAAAAATCGGCCAGCAATTGTATTTTGTCCACCCGGGGATATTTTTTTCCGCTCATCCAATCAGAAACCGTGGATTGGCGTAGCCCCAGCTCCCGAATCAGGTCGGCTTGGGTTCGTCCCGTGCGGTCCAAAAGCTCTCGCAGGTTTTGTGCAAATACTTCCCTTGCATTGTTGGGCATTTTGCTCACCTCGTCTTTTATTATACGCTATAAGCGATAAAATATCAATAATAGAATTATTTTTACCGCTTTTGGCGTTGACAGGGGAAGGAAGCAATGGTATAATGCAATCAGGAGGTGACATTTATGGATCACAATGTTAAAATTTCATTGCGTGCCGCCCGCATCAACGCGGGGCTCAACCAAAAAGAAGCTGCCGACCTTTTGTTGATTGGAACCTCTACCCTGCAGGGGTACGAAAGCGGAAGGCGCATTCCCCGGTGGGATTTGATTCAAAAAATGCAGGAGGTGTACTCCATCGATTGCCGGTATCTCAAGCTGACCGATTAGTACGCTTTAAGCGTTTACTCCGAAAGGATTCTTGCCATGAATTTATTGCGTAACCCCTCTTTGGAGCTTCTGCCCGACCCCAATACCGACCCCCGGCTGCTCCCCCCTTGGATGCGCCGGGAGGATAACCGGCAGGAGGCCGCCTGCTACCGCACCGCCCTGCGCCTTGCCATGGACCACACCCTCACGCCGGAGCAAAGCCGGGTGATTCACATGCGGTTTTGGCTGGGAATGCCGGTGGCAGAAATCGGCCGGGAGCTGGGTATCACCGGGCCGACGGTTTCCAAGCGCATTGCCGCCGCCCTGAATATCCTGCGGCTTCAGGTAGAGTTCTGCGTGGAAGTGTTTAAGGCCATGGAGCAGCAGGAATCTGAGCATCAATAACATACATTCAATTATCTTTGTGCAAATATTTTATGCTATTTACAAGAACCTGTCCCTGAGGGAGAAAAACAAAGCAATGGCAAGAGAACAGCGGCTCTTGCTGCCAGATTGCTCTTTCTTGTATTAAACGTTTGTTCTATAATGGTATCCATGAGGTGATAGAACCCTTGACCCATACCATCAAAGACAACCGGGAGGAGCGACATGCGGAATTGGAGCCGTGTAACAATGCCGTTTTCATGCCGTTGGGGTGCAGGTGCATCCGGGAGGGGGGCGCTGTTCTGGACGGGGGGCGATGACGAGCGGGGAAACCCCGGCGCTTCTCTTTGGATTTACCGCCCCGGAGAAGGCCGCTGGAGCCAGGGCTCCCACCTGCCCCTTGCCGTTTCCCGGCACAGCTGCACCCTACTGGGGGAAGAGCTTTTCTGCGTCGGCGGGAGAAGCCTTGGCGGCCCCACTGATGCCGTTCAAGTGTACCACATCCTCACCAACAAGTGGCGGCTTGCGGACCCCCTGCCCCGTCCGGTCTGGCAGCACTGTGCTACCGCCTGGGAGGATGAGCTCCTCTGCCTGGGCGGAGTGAGGGAGGGCAAAGCTCTGGATGAGGTGTGGGGCCTGCATCAAAGCGGTTCCCACTGGAGGCCTTATCCCCCTCTGCGCATACCCCGCCGAGGACACAGCTGCCAAACTCTGGGAGATACTGTCTACTGTGTGGGGGGCTCCTTTACCCAAGGCCCGGGAGCAGCGGAGCCTATCGAGCGGCGGGACCCCATCACCGGAGTCTGGGAGAGGTGGGGGATTCTGCCCTCCCCCGGCTGGAGCGGCAGCACTGCCCTCTGGGGAAAGGGGCTGCTCTACGCAAGCTTTGGTCAAAAGCAGCTGCGGCAGCTGCATCTTCAAGGGGCCCGGTGTGTCCCCGGACCGATGCTGCCGCAGGCGATCCCCGGAGCGCAGTTGTTTGCTTTGGATGGCCGCCTGCTGGTCACCGACGGAATTTGTCTGTGGCAGTACCGGGGGACAAAGAATATCCTGTGATAGGAGGCAGTGATGGAACTGTCTGCCATAGCAACCTTGATTAGTGTGTCCCTGGCTTTAGCCACCTTTTTCATCGGCCGGATCAGCGCCAGCAATCTGGCCGGAAAGGAAACCGGAAGCCTTGTCACTGACATCAAGTATATTAAGGAGAGCATCACCCGCATCGAGCGGCGGGTGGATTGCGATATTGGCAAATTGGAGGACCGCGCCGACGAAGTGAGCATACAGATCGTCGCTCTGGGCAAGGATGTCTCCCGCTCGGTGGAGACCTCCCGCAGTGCTCACCGGCGGCTGGATGAACATCTCGTGCGGGAGCACGGCTCTCTCAAACAGTAAGGAGAAGCTTTTATGGAAGAATTCATTGCGATTCCAGCTATTACGGTGCTTTGCTATCTGGCTGCAGAGCTGTACAAGGCCCTCGTTCCCGAAGCATTTTACAAACACATCCCGGCTCTGTGCGGCTTGGTGGGGGCATTGCTGGGATTGGTGGGGTACTTTTTCCTGCCGGGGTTTCCGGTGGCTGAAAACGTCTTTGCCGCCGCGGCGGTGGGAGCCATCAGCGGGTGGGCCGCCACCGGAGCCAATCAATGCGTGAAGCAGGAGCGAAAGCCATGAGCCAGCAGCTGATTTTGCCCATCAATGATGCAAAGCTCACCGCCAGCTGGAAAACCCTAAGCTACCGTATCCGCTTTGGCTTTGAGCACTACGGTGTGGATATGGTTTCCTCCACCGGGCAGAGTCTGGTGTACGCCAGCGGCAACGGGACCGTATTGGCCTCGGGCTTTGACAATATCTTGGGCAACTATCTGGTGATCCGGTACGATGCCGCCCGCCGCCCCGGTTTTACCGGAAAGGTGATCTGCCGCATGTTCCACTTTTCTTCTCTTCTGGTCCGCGGGGGACAGCGGGTGACCAAGGATAGCAAGCTGGGCTACTATGGAAATACCGGAGCCTGCAGCACCGGAGCTCATCTGCATTTGGAGATGGACCGGGATTTGACGTATCCCTACTACACCCCCACTCTCTCCGGGCGAAGCACGCGATTTCTGGGTAAAAACTACGGAGCCGTCGACTCCACTCTGGATAACCCCATCAGCTGGCTCCACTGTAAGGTGTCCCCGCCCGACAACCAGCGGTACACCACCGCCCGGAATTTGTTTATCCGCGGGGAAGACCGAACCATCGCCGAGATTCTGTAGCCCCATATTCCGGCTAACAGGGTTGGGAAGCCGCAACAAACGCCACCGGAGCCTGAGATGATTTCAGGCTCCGGTGGCGTTCTTGGATGGGGCCGCCCTGTCACTGGGGGAATTTTGGCCAATTACAATGCCGCGCACTATATATACTAGTATAACACAGACATCTACCATATAAGTGTAAAACAATCGATAAGGTGGAGAAGTACAATTCCAAACTACAATTTATGTTCTGGAGATTTTTCCGGCAATTGCCATAATTGTTGTCCTAATCGAATCGTTTGCAGAGGGCCCGTCGGGCCTATTGGGCTTGTTGGGCCACCGGGCCGGTGATATTAAGAAAGCCCTGTTCCCGCATGACAAAGGGCTGTCCCCGTCAAAGACAGGAGCAGCCCTTCCACTCTTGTTTTCCGCAGGCAAAAGGCAGTCCTTCTAGCCTGCAAGGTCTACCTCTTTGCCGCCGCAGAACACCCTGGAAATATGAATCTCTTCATCAAAGATGAGGATGTCCGCTATTTTGCCCGCCTCCAGACTGCCCCGCTCATTCCCGATCCCCATGATCTGCGCCGGAGTCAGGGTGAGCATCCGCACGCTGTCCTCCAAAGGGATGCCCGCCAGCTGGTTTGCCACCCGCACCAGACGATCCCCTGTAGCAATGCTGCCTGCAAAGGCAGTGCGGTCAGGCAGCTTTGCCACACCGTCCTCGATGATGACCCGCTGGCCGTTTTCCCGGCTGCCGGTAATGGTTTCTGTTACGTCTTGCCCGGTACAGCGCAGGGAATCGGTGATCAGGCAGGTTTTATCCGGCCCTTTGAGCCGGTACACCATCCGCAGCAGCTCCGGGGGAATGTGGCAGCCGTCCCCAATCACCTCCACCGTCAAATCCTCCAAAGCATAAGAGCTTTCGACCACCCCCAAAAAGCGGAAGCCTCCCCGGCGAACAATGGTGGACATCCCCGAATACAGGTGGGTGACATGGGTGTAATGATGGGCCATTGCCTCCTTGACCTGAGCATACTCCCCGTTGCTGTGGCCGATACTGGGCAAAATGCCGTGGGCATCAAGGTAATCCCCCATTTCCAGGGCACCATCCAGTTCCGGCGCTACACTCCAGCGCTTGATATCCCCCTGGGCATAGGCAACGATCTCCCGATATTCCTGCGGGTCGGGATTCTTGATGTATCTGGGGTCCTGTGCTCCCCGCTGCTCCATACTGAAGTAGGGCCCTTCCAAATGCAACCCCGGCAGATAGGGCCCGCAGCCAAGGAGCTTCCGCGCTTTTCGCAAGCTGTCGATGACCTGGTACATCTCCTCAAATCCCGCCGACAGGGTGGTGGGGTAAATGGTAGTGGTGCCGTGGACAAGGTGAGTTCTGCAGGCGCTGAGAAAGGCCTCGGGGGTGCCGTCCATAAAATCCGAGCCCCCGGCGCCATGGGCATGAAGCTCGATAAATCCCGGAGACACATACTTGCCCCCGGCATCGATGATTTCCGCCCCCTCAATATCGGGGGGGATTCCGGGATAGACGGCGGCAATTCTATCCCCTTCCACCAAAATACCGCCGTGGATGATGCGCTGGGGAAGAAGAATCCTTCCGTTGACAATCAGTTTTTTTAACATATGCATCCTCCCTTAAGCCAAAGATGTATAGGGATACCCCTTTCTGCTGCCACTGCTGTCCGGTGGGAGTACAGCACTTGGAACAGAGCCTTTGGCAACCGGTCATAAAGGCAACCGCTTTGGGTTATGGAATGGCTAACCGGCCCCATATTTTGGCGTAAGCGGCCGCAAGCGCAGCCTCACCATGAACACCTCTCGGTGAGCCGATGATAACTGCGCTTACATCCTCTCGTTCCATAAACTCCTGTGCGGTTGGGCAGAGGCCGCTGTAACAATCCGGGCGTTTGGCAGATCCGCTATGGCACCCAGATATTTATCTGCAATTGATCCGCAACCGACCATACCAAATCCCACCAAAGCCTAACCCTCCAGCAGCTGCAATGCGTTTTCGCGGCAGATTTTGTTGTACGCCTTTTGGGAAATCTTTCCCGACTCCACTGCATCGTCTAAAAAGCGGGACAGATTCCGATAGTTTGTGCTGGCGCAATAGTCCAGACCAAAGTAAAGCTTATCCTGAAACTCCTCCAAAAAACGATAGCCAAACTCCGGGTCCCGCATGATGGCATTTTCTCCGGAGCCTGCCGACAGATCGCCGTACATGTTGGGGTAATTGCGCATTAGCTCCACCACACGTCCGCCGGGGACCACCGGCCCCTTAGGATTGCCGGCCCGGTTTTCCTCGGTGCAGTCTCCGCTGATTTCCGACCACCACTTGTGGGAGTGGCCGATGAAGCGAAGGTTGGGGAACTTTTTCAGGGACTGTTCCAGTCGGGGAAGCCCTAAATCATCTACAATGCCGTAGTCGTCTCCTCCCGCTTTTCCGATGTGGAATAGAATGGGAAGCTCACACCGTTCCGCATGATAGAACAGGTTCTGCATCATGGGGTCATCGATGTAGAGATTGGCGGTCAGCTCTCCAATTCCCTTAGCGCCCAGGGATTTATAGTAGTTCATGGGAACGGAAAGGTCTGCGTCGGGGGTGTGGGTCAGCCACCGGGGGTCGATGTTGCAGAACCACCAGCCCATGGTTTCCGGGTATTTTTCCACCAGCAGTTTGGCATCCTTGTTGCCCAGGACATCGCAGTGATGCTCCGGGGAAACTAAGGGAAGCTGGACTCCTCTTTCCACCCCCACCGCATCGTACATGGCGCGGATTTCCTCCATGGTGGGGGGATGGAGCTTGCCGTTGCCCATACAGGGGTACATTCTGCTTTCCACGTTGTGGGCATGTAGGTCTATTTTAGGTACAATCATAGCTGCCTTCTCCTATCCTATAAGCAGCGAATCCGGTCGCGGAAGCGGTCTAGGAACTGGTTGTTCCACTCGTCGCCGCCGGGACAGTTGCCGCTGCGCCACACAGGGGGATTCACGCCCTGGTTGACCAGAATGTTGATGGCCTCAATGACGATGCTGTTCATGACATAGGCGTTGGCAAAGGTGCTCAAAGCACCGATCTTCTGGGGGAATCCTTCCAGCTCCAGAACAGCGTCGCCCAGCTTGACCTTGCAGTCCACCGAGCAGTCCACAATATCGTGGAGGTTGTGCTTGGAGGGATGGCGGGCGGGGTGATCCTTGGGGCAGTTGTCGGCATGCTCGTGGGAGCTTACCCCAATCACCTTTGCTCCCCGGGCTTTGGCGGTTAGGGCCGCGTCGATGGTGGCGGAGTTGATTCCGTAGGCGTTGCAGACAATCAGCAGGTCTCCCTCGCCGATGCCGTAATCTTCCACCACAATTTTGCCGTAACCGGGCAAACGCTCCACTGCCATGGATTTGAGGCAGCCGGTGCTGAGCATGGTGTCCTGATTGAGGATGGCGCTGACATGCATCAGGCCTCCCGCCCGGAAGAATACCTCCATGGCCGCTAGATTAGAGTGGCCGCCGGGGCCGAACACGTACACAATTCTATCCTGCTTGACCTGCTCCGCTACAATGTGGGCAGCCTTGAGGATGTTCTCCCGCTCTGTTCCCCGAACCTCCTCCAGTATAGCGATCACCGCTTTATAATAAAGATCCATTACCGTTCCTTCAACCATGGTAAAAAGCTCCTTTCCATACCGGACTGCCCGGAGCAGACCGGCTCGATGCTTTCTTCGTCTGCAGGTTTATGATGTTATGCTTGCTGCCAAAATGTGGCAGCGCTACTTCAGCAGGTACTTTTCGATGGCCAGAGCCATGCCGTCCTCATCATGGGGGGCAGTGACATCGGTGGACATATCCTTCAGCTCCTGGGGAGCGTTGCCCATAGCGACTCCCACCTTGGAGCGGCGGATGATGCAGCCGTCCATTCCCGGGGAATCTCCAATGCTCATCACCTGATCGTAGGTAACGCCCAAACGCTTGAGCAACACCTCAATGGCAGCTACTTTATCCAGTTTGGAGGAGGTGAACTGCATGTTCTTGGGGGTTCCGTCCAGGAAGTTGACATAGTCCATGCTTTCCAGCTGCTTCATAAAGGGAGCCTGCTTTTCTTCCGGCACACCGTAGAGGTTGAATTTTTCCACGCTGATGCGGTTGCTCAGGAAAAAGTCGGAAAGCTTGCCCTCCACGGCAATCTGGCGGCCGGTCTCCACGTACCACACATGGTGGGGGGGCACGGAGTAATTCCAAAGGGCATCGTTGACTTCTTTTTCGAAGTAGAGTTTGCCCTGAGCCGCAATCTCGCTGTAAATTTGCTGGCCCTCATAAATCTTACAGATTTCGGCGCTTTGCTCCGGTGTAAAGCAGTCGCCGTCAAAAATTACTTCACCCGTTTTTCGATCGATGATGCGGCAGCCGCTGGCGGAAACCCAGTAGCGGAAGCCTTCCTCCGCCTCAATCTGAGGCGGGAACATGTCGGCGCTGCGGCCTGTACAGGGGATGCAGATAATCCCCCGTTTCATAGCCTGACGCAGCGCATGCATATTGCGGGGCGATATAAACACCTGATCCCGCTGAAGAGCCGTGCCGTCAAAATCGAAAAACAGAACCTTAATATCCATTGATACCGTCCTCTAAACATTATTTTTGCATAGCTTTACATATCAATATCCGCATTGCCTGTCAGCTTAAAGAACAGCAGCAGGGATGCAACCATGGTCACCGTCAAAATGGTGGAAAGGGCCGACGCCGTGCCGTAGGCCGCCCGGTTGACCTCTGAAAAAATGGCGGTGGACATGGTGGAGGTTTTGCTGGTGTACAGCATCAGGGTGGAAGACAGCTCCTGAATGGTGGTGATCCAGCTGAGGATAGCTCCCGAGACAATGCCGGAAACCATGGCAGGCATGGTGACTTTAAAGAAAGTGGCCATGGGCGCATATCCCAGAGAAAGAGAAGCTTCTTCAATGCTGGGGTTGATCTGCCGCAAAATGGCGGCGCTGGAACGCACGGTGTAGGGCATTCTGCGCACAATGTAGGCGATGATGATCAGAGTCGATCCGCCGGTGAGCACCAGGAAGCCGGAGTTGTACGAAATCAGCAGCATCAAACCAAAGATGGTTCCGGGAATGACGTAGGGCAGCTGGACGCAGGCATCCAGAAAGCGGGAAAAGACGTTTCTTCTCCGCACGGTGATGTATGCAAACATAGTGCCCAGCAGAACCATCACAATAATAGCGGCAATGCCAAACTTAAAGGTGTTGGCAATGGACGCGCCTGCTTTTTCCAATGCGGCGGCGTAGTTGGCAAAGGAATAACCTTCGGCAAAGATAGAGCCGTTGGTAAAATTGCGGAAAGAAATTACGGTGATGTAAATAGTCGGCAACACAGAGAGAAAAGTCAGGGCATAGACGTAGAAGTGGGCAAAAAACGCGCCGATGCCTGTAATCTTCTTGGGCGTGGGCGGGTTGAGCATATTCATATTGTAGTTTTTGCGGCTGAAAAAGTTTTGCAGGGCAAAGACCACAATGGCAACCATAATCATAATAAAGGCGATGGTGGACGCAAAATATGCGTTGGATCCGGTTTCGCTCAGCCACTCGTTGTAGACCAGAACCGGCATGACGGTGTATCCTTCGCCGATGAGGCGGGGAGTTCCGTAGTCTGCAAAGGCCCGCAGAAACACAATGGAGCCGCCTGCCAAAATGGTGGGGGTAATCAGAGGCAAGCTGACCTTCAGCACCTTTTTCAGTCCGTAATAACCCAGACTTTCGGCGGCTTCTCCCAAGGACTTATCCACCTTTTTCAGGGCTCCCTTGGTATACATATAGATGTAGGGAAAGAGCTTGAGGGTAAAGACCAGCAGGATTCCCCGGAATCCGTAGATGGACGGCAATTGGATGCCCAACACGTTATTGAAGAACTTGGTGATGACTCCTGCCCGCCCCAGCATCAGAATCCAGGAATAGGCGCCAATAAAGGGGGGCGAGAACATAGAGATGATGATTAAGATGTTGATGAGCTTGATGCCCTTAATCTGGAAGGTGGTGGTAATGTATCCCAGCGCCACCCCGATGACAATAACCAGTGCCGTAGCGGAAAAGGTGACCACTACACTCTGCCAGATGGACTTGCGGTAATAGGCTCTGGAAAAGAATTTGACAAAGTTATCCAGGGAAAATACGCCCGCCGCCTCCTGCGTCTGAAAGGCATTGATCACCAACCTGCTGACCGGGTAAACCAAAAACATGCCAAAAAAGATCAGGGAGATCAGTGTAATAAAGCTCCAGAAGTCTACGCGGACGCCTTTCTTAAACATTGCTGTACACTCCTTCAATTAAAGTAGTGTTGGCGGTTTTATCAAATACATTGATGCGCTTGGTGTTAACCGACATGTAGATCGTCTCCCCTGCCTCGTAGATTCTGGGGGCGGAGTTGGTGTCGGAGGATACTTCGCAGACGATTCCGTTGTCAAAGCACACCTCGTACTGGATGCACTTGCCCAGGAACTGCTTGAGCTTTACGGTTCCCTTCATCCCCTGGCCTTCTTCGACGATGACGAATTCTTCGGGGCGGACGGCCACCAGAACTTCCCGGCCTGCTTCCAGAGGAACCAAATTGTTCATCTCGATTTCCAGCCCGGTCTCCATGCGGATTTTGGTGGTTTCTCCCACCGACGACACCACGCCGTCAATCATGCTGGAACTGCCGATAAAGTTGGCCACAAAGGTGTTGTAGGGGCGGGAATAGATGCGCTCCGGGGTATCGCAATGGTAGATATCCCCTTTGTTCATCACGGCAATGCGGTCAGAAATGGCAAGGGCCTCTTCCTGATCGTGGGTGACGTATACGGTGGTGATGCCCAGGTCCTTTTGCAGCTGGCTGATCACCGTGCGCATTTCCAGACGGAGCTTGGCGTCCAGGTTGGAAAGGGGCTCATCCATCAGCAGCACCTGAGGGCGGACCACCACGGCCCGGGCCAGAGCCACCCGCTGCTGCTGACCGCCGGAAAGCTTGTCGGGATAGCGGTCTTTGTACTCGGTGAGCTGCACGATCTCCAGAACTTCTTCCACCCGCTTTTGGATTTCTTCCTTGGAAAGCTTCTTGTTCTTGAGTCCGTATTCCACGTTGCGATAGACCGTCATGTTCGGGAAAATTGCATAGCTCTGGAATACCATGCCAAAGTTCCGCTTGTGAACGGGAATGTTATTGATGACTTTGTCGTCAAAGGCAATGGTTCCGGCTTCGATGGAGTTAAAGCCGGCAATCATGCGTAGCAGAGTTGTTTTTCCGCAGCCGCTGGGCCCCAGCAGGGTAAACAGTTCCCCTTTTTGGATGTCCACAGAAAGATTATGTATTACAACGTTATCTTCGTATTGTTTTTTGACATGGTTAACATGGATAGCAACAGCCATTGTATCCCCCTCCATAGCGTCCGCCGCCCTTGTAGGGCGGCGGACAGGCAATCACGATTTATAATGGGTTTTAGCCTACACGTTGGTCAGCAGATCCTGGAACTTAGTTTTCAGGTTGTCCGCGTTGGCGTTCACCCACTCGGTGGGATATTCGATGGAGTTCAGCTCGCTGGTAGGAGCAATGCCATCGACATTAAACGCAACGTCCTTGTGTACCGAGCGCTGGTACAGCTCGTCGGTAGCGGCCTGCTGGTACTCCTTGGAGGTCATGAAATCCACAAACAGGCGGGCATTGTATTCGTTGGCACATCCGTTGATGATGCCCATGTAAGAGGTGCGCAGGGTGATGCCTTCTTCGGCATAAACAGCACTGACATCAGCGCCGGCCACCATGTTCTGGATCACTTTTTCTTCGTTGGTGATGCCCACGGCATATTCGCCGTTTGCCACGCCGGTGTAGATGGCAGAAGAGCTGGAGGATACCTTGCCGTCCAGATTCTTCACGTATTTCTCAACGAACTCCCATCCATCGTCAAGGTTGCCGGTAGTGTTCATGGCAGCCAACATATTGACCACGTGCTCCCGGCCGGAGGAAGAGGAAGAGGGATCGGCAAAGATGATGTTGCCCTTGAGTTTTTCGTCCAGCAGGGAGTTCCAGCCGGTCACTTCCACGCCCAGATTTTTGAGCATAGCGTTGTTGACGATGATGGTGTTGACGTTGATCTGAATGGCGGTAAACTTATCGTTTTTAGAGACGAACTCCTCCAGACAATTGGCGGCGTTGGGAGAAACGTAAGGGGTGAGCTGATCTTCCAGCGCCATGTAAACAGCGTAGGAACCGCCCATCATCACATCGCCCTGGGGGTTGCCCGCTTCGGCGACGATCCGGTTCTGAAGCTCACCGCTGCCGGCAGAAACTACTTCCAGCTCAATGTCGGGGTGAAGCTCGGACCACATCTTCTGAATCATTTCGTTCTGATCAGTTGCACCGGCGCTATAGACAACCAGGCGGTTGGTTTTTTCCAGCTCAGGTTCTGCGGCGGGCTGATCACCAGATGCTTCGGGGGCAGGTTCTGCCGCAGAAGCCGGTGCTTGGGACGGGGCAGGTTGAGCGGGTTTGGATCCGCAGGCGCCCAGTGCCATGGCCAATACCAGCGCAAGGCTAATTAGCGCAAAAAGCTTTTTGTTCACAGTAGAGTCCTCCTTTATTTGTTTTGGCTTATGCCAAACTCAAGCGTAAACAGGTCGGTCTTGCATACAAGCATGGAACGCAGATCGTTGATCGCCTTTTCAGACGAAGAATGCCTGTCCTTTCTGGGTAATCGTGAAAGATACTCTCTGGGAGCCTTCTACGCTTCACACTTTAATAGTAGAAATAGTAGAAGCGTAAAGCAATTATGAATTGCCATTGTTATAGAAGTGACAAACAAAACAGGCTATTAGGTTCGAATTTTTTTTGAAAAACCTACTGCAGGAACTTCTGAGTTTTTGTGCAACTTCATTCTCGTATCACCATAAATTAGTAATCGATTTCTATTAGAAAGCAGACATACAGTCTTATTTTCCCTTTGTGCTAACTCTTCTGTTAAAATGTGCCGTCGAAAACGACGAGCGCCGCAGTAAATGCCGCCAAAGTAATATTAGCAATATTTTATAGTAGATTAGCACAATTTGGATGCTTCCAACATTTGTGATTTTATCTTGATGCGACTATTATACTGAATCACCTGACTTCTTGTCAATACTTTTAATTAATTCTTTTTGCACAAATTTCTTAAATCGGAGTAGAAAGTTCTGTAGAAAAGTTTCTATCATTTTTCTGCAAGTTTCTTGCATCGTCGGAATGGCTGTGTTATAATTTATAAAATATTATCTGCAAAAAGTGCAAAATCAATCAATGCAGGGTGTGATTGCAATGAAGCAACCCAATCGCTGTGGCAAAATTGTCATCAACGATGTTGCAAAAACCGCACAATGTTCCACCGCCACCGTTTCGCGGGTGCTGAGTAACAGCGATTATCCGGTGAGCGACGAGCTTCGCCAAAGGATTTTGGATGCTGTCCAGAAGCTGGGCTACTCCCCAAATCCTTATGGACGGATTTTGCGGACCAACATCAACCCATCCATCGGCATCATCATCACCTCCTTTCAAAATCCGTTTTTTAGCCCGATCGTCATGGGAATCGAGCACATTGCCAGCAAGCGGGGGTACACACCCATGGTTTTTGCCTCCCAGCGGGACCCCAGCCTGGAGCGGAAATACATCCGGGACATGATGAACAAGCGGATCAGCTGCCTGATGCTCTGCTCGGTGGACGACCACTCCGATGTGGTGGAGCAGTATATCGCAAAAGGCGGTCACGCCTGTGTCTTTGAATCCAACTTCCCCCCATTAGGAAGCGCACTCAACGCGTCGGCGGATATGTTTAAGGCGGCGCAAATCGCAACGGAATATTTGATCTCTCAGGGGCATCAGCAGATCGCCTTTCTCACCCCTCCCCTGAGCCGATCCTCCCGGCATCAGCGGGTGGACGGTTGCCGTTTTGCCATGGCGATGCACGGGCTGGAATTCGGTGCCGACGACGTCATCTCAGTCCCCTACGAAAACGATGTGGATGAGGGACTTTACGAATACAACATCGGCATGGTGCTAGCCAAAAAGATGTTGCTCCACAGCAAACAGTATACGGCAGTTATCGCTTTAAACGATTTGATAGCCTGCGGTATCATCGCGGGACTGGTCCAGAGCGGAGTGCGGGTTCCCGAAGACATCTCTGTCGTGGGGTTTGACGACATCCCCATTGCTATGATGGTAACCCCTCAGCTGACCACCGTTCGGTTATCGGGATACCTAGTGGGCCAGCGGGCGACCCAGATGATCATCGATGCCTACGAGTCCAACGAAAGCGGAAATCAGGTCACCCTATCTGTGGCACCTGTTCTGGTGGCCCGCAATTCTGTGGCCAACCTCAAGGATGTTCGGCAGTCCATCCGGATTTAATGGGGGTCTCTGCCGCCTCATGCATCAACATCAAACGCAACGGTTATATTCCAAAATATTTTTTACATATATATAAATCTTGCTTATTATTCCAAAAAATTAGATTCATGTTTGACAAATTCCAAAACTTTGTGCTATAATATACAAAACTAAAAATAACAGGTTCTTTTTGTTTGATGAAAACAAAAGATGAAAAGGGAATCAGGTGTAATTCCTGAACGGTCCCGCCGCTGTATTGGGGGAGCTGCTACATCTGCCACTGAGCTAGCTTGGGAAGGCTGTAGCGTTGTGTTGATCCCGGAGTCAGAAGACCTGCCTGTTATTGGTCACCGCAAAACTCTACGGTGTATGGAGGGTGTGTGTAACCGGCAGGTCTGTAGCCGGTTATATCATTATGCATATATTGCAAATCCTTCCTGCCGGATTGTAGATTCAGGAGGGATTTTTTATGTCTCGTCCAACCGTGGCAGCCCTAAGCAGCGGAATCCTTGTGCCTGCAGAGGCAGACACCAGCTTTACAACAGTCGTTTTATATACGGAACATGCCTCTTCCGAAGTACCTGCGACAGTTCAGCACATGGTGAGCCGGTTGCGCAATTTTACCAATGTGCTTCCCCTTTCCATCCACAACCAGCTGGATTTTAACGCCTGTCTGGAGCAGGCCGACGTGGTGGTCAACATGCTATCGGGCCCCACTCAGCTGCCGGTGATGTACATCGGCATCGACCCTTCTCAGGCAGTCATTCCCCGGGCTATCAAGACAACCCATATGTTTAACTTTGTCACGCCACAGGATTCCGCCTCGGCAGGCAACCCCTCCGCCGTAGAGGAGCGAGCCGATGTTCTGTGCCGCAAAATCCAAACCTGTCTGCTGGAAAAAGCCCAGCAAAGCGCACAAGACGTACAGCTTCTCTGTTTCATCAGCTAAGGGACCCAGCCGTTTCGAATCAGAAAATACTAACAAGCAGCCGATTATGCTGGAAAATCCTTTGATTTTTCGCATAATCAGCTGTTCTTTTTTTCCCTCAGATCCTTAATTCGGCAGGATAATTTATCCTAATTTTTTGCTAGTATATTGAAACTTCTTGACATGTTTGTATTTTATGATACTATAATATTATAAATTTTGTATAGTTTTTAAGCCCTAAGCCCCCTTCCAAGAATCTGCAAAAGGGGAAGATAACATGTTCAGAATAGTAATTGCAGATGACGAACCCATTATCAAAATGGATGTCAGAGAGATTCTGGAGCTCAACGGATACAGCGTAGTGGGTGAAGCCTCGGACGGGGTCGAGGCCATTGAAGTCTGCCGTAACACCCTACCGGATTTGGTTCTGATGGATATTAAGATGCCGGTTTTGGACGGTTTGAAGGCGGTAGAAATCATCCATGAACAAAAGTTGGCCCGCTGTGTGCTGATGTTGACGGCCTACAACGAAAAAAGTATGCTGGAACAGGCAAAAAACGCCGATGTCATGGGGTATCTGATCAAACCCGTGGATGAGAACTCTCTCATTCCCGCCATCGAGATCGCGCTGGCCAAGCAGAGCAAAATCGAAAAAATGAACCGTGAGTTCGAAAAGACCCGCACGGCACTGGAATCGCGGAAGTACATAGACCGGGCAAAGGGAATCCTGATGGAAACGAAGAAGATGAGCGAGCTGGAAGCGTACAGCTATATGAGAAAGGTGGCCATGGATCAGGAGTGTACAATAGCCCGGATTGCCCAAACTATCATTCTGTCTTATCGCTGAACGATAAGAGATTATCGCAGGTTTGCAAAAAACATACCAACATTCGCGACAGTGACATTCAAAAGCTGATTGAGGTAAGTCATACCCTACCTGTCATCAGCGAACTGGAAGGTTGCGATATTTTTATCGATTGCCTCACCCGGGACAACCGGTATGCCGTGGTGGTAGCCCAGTGCAGCCCCCCGAAAAACACCTTCTACAGCCGGGATATTTTGGGGGAGTTCATGTACCGCCACAATGAGCCGGGGGTGTTCCGCACACTGGAAATCGGCGTGCCCTCCCGGGAGCTGAAGGCAGTGGTCAGCGAGAACATCCTCATCCGGCAAAACGTCAGCGCCATCAAAAGTGATGACAACCGAATCATTGGCGTTTTGATTATGGAGCGCAGTATGCGGGGCAACAGCCATGTAACGGAACCGCCTTTTGCCCCAAATGCTCTGCCCCACACCAGCAGCAAAAAAGAGCTGTACAACATCGCCGCCCACATCAACGAAGCGATGATCCACTTCAACACCATGGGGATTTCTATCTTCGCCAACGAAAACGCAAAGCGGCTGTATAAAAACATCGGCTATCAGGACGACATTGTGGGCATGTCCTTCGACAATCTGGTCCTAGGGGAATACACCATGGATGATGTGATGCAGCAGCGTCACATCGACCACAAGGAAGTCACCATCGGCAAGTACATCCTAAACGTAGTGGCCGCCACCATCGAAGAGGATGACCAGTGTCTGGGTGTTGTTTTACTCATAAAAGACACAACCGAGAATAAAATTAAAGAGAAGGAGCTTATTCTCAAGTCCGCCGCCATCGATGAAATTCATCACCGGGTAAAAAACAACCTGCAAACCATTGTCAGTCTGATTCGATTGCAGGCGCGGCGCTCCGCCCACCCGGAAGTGCGCCGGGTCTGCCACGAAATCATCAGCCGCATCTTCAGCATCTCCCTCACCCACGAAATTATGGTGCAAAAAGGTGTAGATCTCATTGATATGAAGGAAATGCTGTGGCGGATGATCAACAACACCAAAAACTACAGCATGCCCGAAGGCTTTGATCTGGAAATTGAGCTGCGGGGGGACAGCTTTTACTCCCGGTCCGATATCGCAACAGCCATTGCCATGATTGTCAACGAGCTGCTGCAAAACTCCATCAAGCACGGGTTTGTGGGCAGAAAAGAAGGCCGCATCACCATCTTGATTTCCTGCGAGGGGCGTTACGCAGCCATCCGAATTGCCGACAACGGCGTCGGCCTTCGACAAAATCACACCCAGCGGGAGGAAAGCCTAGGCCTCAAGCTGGTGCGCAGTCTGGTCAAGGATAAGCTCTGTGGAACCATGAAGATCGACAGCTCCTCTCAGGGAACCAGCATCTTCTTTGACTTTATCAACGACACGGAAGCTTTGACAATGGAATAGAGTCGCCAATATGCAACGGCGTATATTGGAAGAAAAGGCAACGAAGCCCAAGGAAAATCCACGTTTGGATTTTTCCTTGGGCTTTTTTGTATAAATTTACGCCAAGATGACAGGCCCTTTTTCACCGGGGCGGTGCAGGCCTGAGGAAGGGAGTGGATAGGGCGGGGGGAAGCAGTCCGGTTTTATGGTTGGCGCAAAGACGCGCAAAACCGCAAGTTAGCCCTAAAACAAATACGACAGACAGGAAGGTGCTAATATGACCAACGATGCGTTAAAAAGTAACATCCTAAGTATTAAGATTATTCCCAATGTCAACGAGGACCTGATCAAAGAGCTAAGCCTTCCGGCAGGGCACCGCAGCGTCGGCATGTTTACTTCGGATTGCGACGACGTTTCGTACACGGCATTGGACGAAGCCACCAAAAAAGCGGACGTGCGTGTGGTATACGGCCGGTCCTTCTATGGCGGCGCGGCCAATGCCAACACCAAGCTGGCCGGTGAAGTCATTGGAATTATTTCGGGCCCCACTCCGGCCGAGGTACGCAGCGGCATGGATGCCATTGTCAACGTTGTGGAAAACGAGGCTCATTTCGTCAGCGCCAACGAGGACGACACCATCGTTTACTATGCACACTGCATTTCCCGCACCGGCTCGTACCTGTCGGATATGGCAGGCATTCCGGAAGGCGAGCCCCTTGCTTACCTGATTGCTCCCCCACTGGAAGCCATGTACGCCGTCGATGCGGCCCTCAAGGCGGCCGAAGTTCGGATGGTCTCCTTCTTTGGGCCTCCCTCCGAGACCAACTTTGGCGGCGCTCTGTTAACCGGCAGCCAGTCCGCCTGCAAAGCCGCCTGCGACGCCTTTGCGGACGCCGTCAAGTTCGTTGCCTCCAACCCCATTAAATATTAAGGATGCCGCCTATGGAAGCGATAGGAATGATTGAAACCAACGGCCTATTAGCTTCGATTGAAGCTGCGGATGTTATGTTAAAGGCAGCCAACGTCACCTTGCTGAGCAAGGAGCGAACCGGCGGCGGTTTAATGACCGTTCTGGTTACCGGAGATGTAGGCGCTGTTCAGGCCGCGGTGGATGCCGGAAGAACAGCGGCTGCCAGGGTGGGAACGGTGCTTTCCTCCCACGTAATTCCCCGGCTCCACGGCGAAGTAGCCACCATGCTCCGGGAAAAAGGAGCAAGCTCTCCTCCCTTAGAGGAAGTTCTGGCGGTGGAAGAGCCTGCACCGGACTTAGCCCCGCAGTCCGAGCCAGAAGTGGAACCTGTGCCGGACTTAGCCCCACAGGTCGAGCCGGAAGTGGAACCTGTGCCGGACTTAGCCCCACAGGTCGAGCCGGAAGTGGAACCTGTACCGGATTTACTCCCGCAGGCCCAACCGGAACCAGAGCTGTTAACAGCCCCGTTGGAAGCTCCCCTAGCTGTGGAGGAGCCACAGGAGACACCGGCAGAAGCTGACGGGGAGGATCCCGCGCCTTGGACTCAAACCTTGGGGGATGCACGGGTGCGTAAAACTCGGGAGGAACTAGAATCCATGAAGGTGACACAGCTCCGCTCCCTGCTGCGCAAGCTTCCCCACAAAACCCTCGCTCCCGAAGAAATCAAATATGCCAATCGGGAAGCGCTTTTGCAGGATATTTACAAAGCTTATGAAACCCAAGATCGTCAATAACGAATGGAGGTATCATAATGGCCATTACAACAGCACTGGGAATGATTGAAACAAAAGGATTGGTCGGCTCGATCGAAGCGGCCGACGCCATGGTAAAGGCGGCCAACGTCACCCTAATCGGCAAAGAGCATGTAGGCGGTGGACTGGTCACTGTTATGATCCGCGGAGATGTAGGCGCCGTCAAGGCGGCAACCGATGCGGGTGCAGCGGCGGCCCAGCGGGTGGGCGAACTGGTATCGGTCCATGTCATCCCCCGCCCCCACGACGAAGTAGAGGGAGTTTTGCCTCGGATCGGATAATATGGCGCAGCACGGTTACAGGCTATGCGCAGCAGGAAAGGGTGCGTCTATGTTTGATCCCCGGCGAATCGATTATCTGTTGTCAGAAGCCGCCCGGTCCATGGAGCAAAACGGTGAGTTTTCCCAAGAGCAGGAGCTGCTGGTGGGGGTAGATCTGGGCACGGCATATGTAGTGCTGGTGGTTCTGGATCCCTCTGGAAAGCCGGTGGCCTGCGAAATGGAAGCTTCTCAGGTTCTCCGGGATGGTCTGGTGGTGGATTACATGGGAGCGGTAGAGACGGTCAAGCGGCTCAAGGGGCGAATCGAGGACCGTTTGGGAGTCACCCTTCACAGAGCGGCCATTGCCGTTCCCCCCGGCACGGCTCCCGCCGACCAAAAGACCCACCGGTACATTGTGGAGGCCTGCGACATGGATGTGGTCTGTATCCTGGAGGAGCCGGTTGCCGCCAATGCCGTTCTGCAGATTGAAAGCGGCGTGATTGTAGACATCGGCGGCGGAACCACAGGGCTTTCCGTGATTCGGGACGGCAAGGTTGTCTTTACCGCCGACGAGGCCACCGGAGGAACACACATCAGCCTTGTACTGATGGGCGGGCGCAAGGTGAGCTTTGAGCAGGCGGAGGAAATGAAGAAGAACTCCGCTTTGCAGCAGGAAGTTCTGCGTGCGGTGCTGCCTGTCCTGCAAAAGATGGCCTCCATTGTACAGGCCAACATTCAGGGGTTTGAGGTGGACTGCGTCTATCTGGTAGGCGGAACCTGCTGCCTGCCCGGAATTGAGGAGGTCTTTGCCCGGGAGCTTGGTATCCCCACCTACAAGCCCCAAAACCCCCTGCTGGTGACCCCTCTGGGCATTGCTCTTGGCTGTGCGCAGCAGATGTAACATCACCCAAGATCCGGCGTCCGGGCAGGCGGAAACGTCTTAACCGACAGCCGCCTTTTGGACAGCGAGGAGGAAGCATCCCCATGTTAATCGGCAAAATTATCGGCAACGTATGGGCCACCCGAAAAAGCGAAAGCCTGAGCGGCTACAAGCTGATGATTGTGGAGCCCTACGAGTACAAAAAACATTCCCGCAAGTACCCTGTGGTGGCGGTGGATACTATAGGCGCTGGCATCGGCGAAATGGTTCTGGTGGTTTCCGGCAGCTCGGCCCGGCTGGGTGCAGGTAATCAAACCAGCCCCATCGACCACACCATTGTGGGAATTATCGACAAGATCGACCTACAGGAGGAGTAGTTCTCATCCCGTACCTTCGGTACAACATTGAATTGTGAAGGAGCGGCTCACTATGTCAATTAGTACGATTATTATTTACATCATGCTGTTATTTATGGTGATCGGCGTTCTGGACCGTGTGTTTTTTAACAATAAATACGGCTACGGCTCCCAGTTTGAAGAAGGTATTATGGCTATGGGCTCGCTGGCCATCGCCATGGTCGGTATCATGTGCTTTGCGCCGGTTTTGGGCAACCTGCTCACACCGGTAATCAGCCCCTTGTACAAGATGATCGGTGCCGACCCCGCCATGGTGGCCGGTTCCTTTTTGGCCATCGACATGGGAGGGTATCCTCTAGCCAAGGTGATGACGGAAAATGTGAAGATTCAGCATCTTTCCGGCATTTACATTGGCGCTATGATGGGCGCTACCATTGTGTTTTCCATCCCGGTTTCCCTGGGCATCATCGAGGCGGAAGACAAGCCGTTTCTGGCCAAGGGAATGCTGGCAGGCTTTATTGCCATCCCCTTTGGCGCACTGGTTTCCGGCTTGCTCAGTGGCATTGCGGTAGGCGTGATTATCATCAACCTGGTGCCCTCCATCGTGCTGTCCATCCTGTTTGCCCTGGGCCTTTGGAAAATTCCCGACAGTATGCTCAAGGGCTTTAACGTCTTTGCCCGGTTTATCACCATTGTTATCACCGTTTGTCTGGGCGCCGCCATCATTGAAGGACTGACCGGTATCGTGATCATCCCCGGCATGGACCCCATCGGCCCTCAGCTGGAAACGGTAGGAATCATCGCCATCACGCTGGCGGGAGCTTATCCTCTGGTTCACTTCATCACCACGGTGTTTTCTAAGCCTTTGATGAAGCTGGGCAAGCTGATGGGCGTCAACGATGTGGCTGCCGCCGGAATGATTGCCTGTCTGGCCAACAACATTCCCATGTTCGGCATGCTCAAGCGGATGGATGAGCGGGGCAAGATTTTGTCCGTAGCCTTCTCGGTTTGTGCCTCCTTTGCCTTGGGCGACCATCTGGGCTATGCATCGGCACAGGACCCCCAGGTGATTATGCCGATGATTCTGGGCAAAATCGCAGGCGGTGTGGTGGCTATTGTTATTGCCAGTCTGGTGGCCAAAACATCTCACAAAACAGTGGAAGTGTAACGCCATGAAAATAGATGCAGAGACTTTGGAACAAGTGGTCCGCCGGATTGTTGCGGAGAGTATAGCCAAGGGGAACTCCCAGCCGTGGCGGCAGGAGGACCGCTCCGGCGTCATCGCCATCTCCGCTCCCAAGGTGGAGTGCGAGAAGTTCCCCTTCCCCATTGAGAGCGACCGGGTCTTTTTAAAGGACGTGCTCACGGTGGAGGAAAGCCCTCGGCTGGGCTGCGGGATAATGGAGATGGAAGAAACCTCCTTTGAGTGGACCCTGACCTACGATGAGGTGGACTATGTCATTGACGGAACCCTTGAGATCATCATTGATGGGCGCAAGGTGACAGCCAATGCAGGGGAGATTATCTTGATTCCCAAAGATACCAAAATCCACTTTTCCACTCCCAACAAAACCCGCTTTTTATACGTCGTATACCCCGCTACCTGGGCGGATTCCTGCAACTGAAGAAGCTGTAGCGGACCGTTAGTTTACCCACTCCGACAGGACGTGGGGATTGGAAGGTGATAGATTGGTTGCAGAAACACAGCGCATGATACAGGAATATGTACCCGGCAAACAAATAACCCTTGCCCATCTAATCGCCCATCCCGCCGGGGACTTGTACAAAAAGCTGGGGCTTACCGGCGAATACCGGACCGCTATCGGTATTTTAACCATCACACCCAGCGAAGCCGCCATGATAGCGGCGGATATTGCAACCAAAACAGCGGCGGTGGAAATCGGGTTTGTGGACCGGTTCAGCGGTTCTGTTGTGCTGACGGGGGACGTGGCTTCGGTGGAAGCGGCCCTTCAGGCAGTGCTGGATCTGCTCAGCGGCAAAATGCGGTTTACCTCCACCAAAATAACCAGATCATAAGCAGGGAATATGAGTGAAACGGAAAAAGATTATTCTAATCGGCAAAACGGGCAGCGGCAAAACCACTCTGATTCAAAAGCTGGAAGCGCGGGAGCTGATCTACCAAAAAACCCAGACCATTGAGTTTTCCCTCCACTTTATCGACACACCGGGAGAGTATTTGGAAAACCGCCAGTATTACAGCGCCCTGATCGTCACCTCCGCCGATGCCGACCTGATCGGACTGGTGGAGGACTGCACCGGCGATGAAGCGTGGCTGCCTCCAGCCTTTGCCTCGACATTTGCCAAAGAAGTTATCGGAATTATCACCAAAACAGATCTTGCAAGGGACCCCGGGCAGATTCGGGCAGCTCGGACACGGCTGAACCAAGCCGGAGCCGCAGGGATCTTTGAAATTTCCGCAGTGCGGGGAGACGGCATTGGAGAGCTTTCCCGGTATCTGGGGATGACCGCTTCCTGTCCGAGGGAGGCTCCCGTAGAAAGGAGAGAGCTGTTTTGAAAGAAGTTGTCCTCAGTGTGGGGATCGATATCGGCACCTCCACCACCCAGGTGGTGTTTTCCAACATCACGGTGGAGAATCTGGCCTCGGATTTTACCGTTCCCCGCATTGAGATTGTGGACAAACAAATCATCTACCGCAGCGATATTTACTTTACCCCCCTCCTCTCCCCCACTCAGATCGACATGGCGGGGGTGCGGGATATGGTGGCCGCCGAGTATGCCAAAGCAGGCATCGACAAGCGGCAAATCCAAACCGGAGCCGTGGTCATTACCGGAGAGACGGCCCGCAAGGAAAACGCAGGCGAAGTGCTGCTGCACCTCAGCGATTTTGCCGGAGATTTTGTAGTGGCAACGGCAGGCCCCGATCTGGAAAGCATCATTGCAGGCCGGGGGGCCGGAGCCGACGTCTACTCCAAACAGCACAGCACCACGGCGGCCAACTACGATATCGGCGGGGGAACCTCCAACTTTGTTCTCTTTTCCAACGGCAACCTTCTGGGCACCGGATGTCTGGACATTGGGGGGCGGCTGATCAAGGTGGATCCTGCTGCCAAGCGGATCACCTACATAGCGCCTAAAATCCAAAAGCTGCTCCAGTGGAACAAAATTCCTTTGGCCGAAGGCGACGCCGCCGATCTGCCCAAATTGGAGCAGGCGGCACAGGCCATGGCCGATTTGCTAGCCATGTCTCTGGGGCTGATGGAGCAGGATGCCTTCTACCCCACCATCCTCACCCGGGAAGGCCACCATCTCGGCTTGCCTGTGCCTATTAAGCACCTATGCTTTTCGGGGGGAGTCGCCGACTACATCTACGGCGACAGCGCCGGAGAGGACGTCTTTCGCTACGGGGATATCGGCATCCTGCTGGGGTGGGCCATCGCCACCTCCCCCGCTCTTGCCAAAATCCAACGGATTGCGTCCAACGAGACCATTCGGGCTACCGTGGTGGGAGCCGGTTCCCATATCACCGAAATCAGCGGCAGCACCATCGACTACGATGATTCCATCCTGCCCATCAAGAACCTGCCCATCCTAAAGCTCTTGCCCGAGGAGGAGGCTTCCCGTCAAAGCATTGCTCAGGCCATTGCCCACAAGCTGCAGTGGTTTGAGGTGGAAGGGGTCCTGCTTGCCGCCATCGCCATGACCGGCAGGCGCAGCCCCAGCTTTGCCGAGATTACCGAGATCGCCAAGGGCATTGCAGAAGGTGCTGCCCCCCTCTACCAAAATGGGATGCCCCTGGTGGTGGTGGTGGAGCAGGATATGGCAAAGGTACTGGGCCAGAGCATCAATAATCTGCTGGACTACCGCTACCCCACCATCTGCATCGACGCCATTCGGGTGGACAACGGCGACTATATCGACATTGGCAAACCCATTGCAAACGGCAGTGTTCTGCCGGTGGTGATAAAAACTCTTGTTTTCAAATAAAAAGTAAAGGAGTGCTGGGTTTGAAACTCAAAACCAGATTGTATGGAAAAACCTACGAATTCCATAGCATCAAAGAAGTTTTGGCAAAGGCCAATGAAGAGAGAACCGGCGATAAGCTGGCGGGAATCGCTGCGGAAAGCGCTGAGGAGCGCATTGCCGCCAAGGTTGTACTGTCCGAGGCCACCGTTGCGGATCTGCGCAACAACCCGGTGGTGGATTACGATCAGGATGAGGTCACCCGCATCATTCAGGATCAGGTGAACGAAAAAATTTACGGCGAGTTTAAGAATATGACCATCGCCCAGCTGCGGGAGTATATTCTGGACGAAAACACAACCGCCGCCCATATCCACCGCCTTTCCCGAGGCCTTACCTCCGAGGTGATTGCCGGAGTCGCCAAGCTGATGTCCAACCTGGACCTGATTTACGGCGCCAGCAAAATCGTGGTGACCGCCACCTGCAACACCACCATCGGTGTGCCCGGCACCTTTTCCACCCGGCTGCAGCCCAACCACCCCACCGATCACCCCGACGGAGTCATCGCCTCCACCATGGAGGGCCTAAGCTACGGTGTGGGAGACGCTGTCATCGGCCTCAACCCGGTGGATGATTCCATCGCCAGTGTCTCCCGGATTCTCCACCTGTTTGCAGACTTCCGCAAGAAGTGGGAAATTCCCACCCAAACCTGTGTGCTGGCCCATGTCACCACTCAGATGGAGGCCATTCAAAAGGGTGCTCCCGCCGATATGATCTTCCAGTCCATTGCCGGATCGCAAAAGGGCAACGAGGCCTTTGGCATCAGCGGGACCCTTCTGCAGGAGGCCCGGGACTTGATGCTCACCCAAGGAACCGCCGTCGGCCCCAACGTGATGTACTTCGAGACCGGCCAGGGGTCGGAGCTTTCCTCCGACGCTCACCACGGAGCCGACCAGGTGACGTTGGAAGCCAGATGCTACGGCTTTGCCAAAAAGTATCAGCCCTTCTTGGTCAATACGGTAGTGGGATTCATCGGCCCGGAATACCTGTACGACTCCAAGCAGGTAATCCGTGCCGGGCTGGAAGACCACTTTATGGGCAAGCTCACCGGTATTTCCATGGGCTGCGACGCCTGCTACACCAACCACATGAAGGCCGACCAGAACGACATCGAAAATCTGGCGGTCCTGCTGGTAGCGGCAGGGTGCAACTATGTCATGGGTGTGCCTCACGGCGACGACGTCATGCTCAACTACCAGTGCACCGGCTACCACGAGGCCATGTCCCTGCGGGAGCTGTGGGGGCTCAAGCCCATTCCCGAGTTTGCCCAGTGGATGGAACGCATAGGCATCACCCAAAACGGCAAGATCACCAAGCGTTTCGGAGATGCTTCCATATTCTTAAAATAGACGGGAGGTTAGCGCAATGCTACAGGAAAACGATGTGAGACAGATGGTAGAAAAAGTTCTGGCAGAAATGCTGCATTCCCAGTCAGCATCACAGGCTGCCCCATCCGCCGGATGCGACGGTGCGTCCGATTGCGCCACCACATTTGAGGACGGCTATATCGACGATATCACCGCTCAGGATTTAAAGGAGCTGTTTTATGTTCCCAACCCCGTAGATCGGGACGGCTACATGCAGATGAAGCAGTTTACCCCCGCCCGTCTGGGCGTGTGGAGAGCAGGGCCCCGCTACAACACCATCACCTCCCTGCGGTTTCGTGCCGACCACGCCACCGCTCAGGACTCGGTGTTCTCCGATGTTTCCGAGGAGTTTATAAAGGCCAACCAGTTTGTAGAGGGCGTGACCAGCTGCGCCGACAAGGACGAGTACATCACTCGCCCCGATTTTGGCCGCACCCTTTCGGCAGAAACGGCAGAGCACTTTAAAAAAGTGCTGAAAATCGGCGCCAAGGTGCAGATCATGGTGGGGGATGGCCTGAGTTCCGCCGCCATTGAAGCCAACATCCCCGACGTGATTCCGGCAATTATGCAGGGACTGCACCAACATGGCATCGAAACCGGGCCCATCGCCTTTGTCAAGTACTGCCGGGTAGGGGCTATGGATCAGGTGGGCGAGCTGACCGGAGCCGACGTGGTCTGCTGCCTCATCGGCGAGCGGCCGGGACTGGTAACCGCCGAGTCCATGAGCGCCTACATCGCCTACAAGCCCACCGTCAACATGCCGGAAGCGAGAAGAACCGTGGTCTCCAACATCCACAAGGGAGGTACTCCCCCGGCCGAGGCGGGCGCACATATCGCTGACCTGCTCAAGACCATTTTGGATAAAAAAGTCTCGGGGATTGATTTAAAACTTTAAGAAGCAAGGAGACTGTTTTATGGAATTGACAGACAGAGATTTGCTTTCCATACAGACTGTCCGCCATTTAATTCGGGAGGCAAAAGCGGCCCAACAGGAGCTGGCTACCTTTTCCCAGGAACAGATCGACGCCATTGTGGCGGCCATTGCCCAAGCCGGGCGGGACAACGCCCGGCAGCTGGGCAAGATGGCTCAGGAGGAAACCAGCTTTGGCCGCGCCGATGACAAAACCGTTAAGAATCAGTTTGCCGCCCAAATGGTCCACCAGTATATCCGGGATATGAAAACCGTGGGGGTCATCAAAGAGGATCATGAGAAAAAGGTGATGGAGATCGCCGTTCCCATGGGGGTCATCGCCGCCTTGATTCCCTCCACCAACCCCACCTCTACCGTCATTTACAAGGCGCTGATTGCCCTCAAGGCCGGGAATGCTATTGTGTTTTCGCCTCATCCCAGTGCCCGACGGTGTATTCTGGAAACGGTGGGCATCCTGCGGGAAGCGGCGGTACAGGCCGGTTGCCCCGCCGGGGCCATCGGCTGCATGGAGCTGCTGACCATGGAGAGCACCCAGGAGCTGCTCAAGCATCCCGATGTGGCTCTGATTCTGGCAACCGGAGGCACAGCCATGGTCAAGGCAGCTTATTCTTCCGGCAACCCGGCCATTGGAGTAGGACCCGGCAACGGCCCGGCCTTTATCGAGCGGACCGCCGATATCCCCATGGCAGTCAAGCGCATTCTGGATTCCAAAACCTTTGATAACGGTACCGTCTGTGCCTCCGAGCAGTCCATCGTCACGGAGGAATGCATCCAGGATCAGGTGATTGCCGAGCTCACCCGGCAGGGCGCCTACTTTTTGGATGAAGTGTCCAAGAAAAAGGTGGCGTCGGTGCTGATGCGGGAAAACGGGACCATGAACCCCCAGGTAGTGGGCCGTCCCCCTCAGGTGGTGGCTCAGCTGGCGGGAATCGAGATCCCCCCGGGCACCCGGGTGCTGGTAGCCCACGAAACCAAGGTGGGAGCCAAGTATCCCTTCTCCAAAGAAAAGCTCTGCCCCGTACTGGCCTTTTACACCGAATCCGATTGGAAAACCGCCTGTAAACGCTGTATTGAGATTCTGCATCACGAGGGTGTAGGCCACACCATGATGATCCACTCCAGCGACGAGGAGGTCATCCGGGAGTTTGCCCTCAAGAAGCCGGTGAGCCGCCTGCTGGTCAACACCCCCGGAGCACTGGGCGGAATCGGCGCAACCACCGGCCTGATTCCCTCCCTGACGCTGGGATGCGGCGCGATAGGAGGCAGCTCCTCCTCCGACAACATCGGGCCGGAGCATCTCATCAACATCCGCAGGGTGGGATACGGCCTGCGGGAGCTGGAGGATTTGCAGCCTGCTTCCACCCCCTTGGACTGCGCCAGGCAGGAAGCACTGGTGCAGGCTATCCTAAAAGCCGTTATGGAAAAGCTCAACGTATAAAGGTTAAAGCGATTTGTTTCCATCACTAATCAATTGGGAGGAATATAGTATGTCCAACATGAATGCACTGGGTATGATCGAAACCAAAGGTCTGGTCGGCTCCATTGAGGCGGCCGACGCCATGGTCAAAGCCGCCAATGTCACCCTCATTGGCAAAGAGCACGTAGGCGGAGGGCTGGTCACCGTGATGATCCGCGGTGATGTGGGCGCTGTCAAAGCCGCCACCGACGCAGGCGCAGCCGCTGCCCAACGTGTAGGTGAGCTTGTTTCGGTCCATGTGATTCCCCGCCCCCATCAGGAAGTGGAGTTCATTCTGCCCCGCCTGAATACTGCCGAATAGTTTTGTGTCCTGTTCCGGCAGAGTCCGGCTTTCCGGCCACCGACAGCCTTTGGTGGTCGGAAAGCCCGGCCTGCCAACAATAACACGCCTGTAAGGGTTTGAATCTGGCAGAAAAGGAAGTGACAGGCATGGGCGTATTAACCGAGGCTGCTCTTCGGCAGCAGTTTCAGGCGGATCAGCTGGAGGTCATGAAGGAGTACCGTGTTCCCCCGGGAACCATCGTCACCCCTTCTGCAAGGGCCTACCTTTCCGACCACAGGGTGGAGCTGGTGTTTGAAACGGCGGAACAGGGGGAAAGAGCATCCGGCTCCACGACAGAGCAGAAGCCGGAAAAGCAGGATGCTCCCAGCAATCTTCCGGCCTTTACCGCCCCCAAGCAGTACGAAAGCCTGTACGGCGGCTTTTTTGAAGAGAAGCCGGAGCACATGACCGCCCTGTATGGCCACAAGCTGGTCTACAAGGATCATAAAACCATCCTGCTCCGGGGGAAGCTGGATAGTCTGGAAGCAAGCATCATCATGGCCCAGTGGAACCTGCATCAACGGGGTCAGGCAAAGCTGGCGGCCGCTTTGGACGAGGTGCTTGCCTTTGTCAAAGAGATCATGCGGTGTGAGGTGCTGCGCAAGGAGCTGCCCGACATTCGGCTGCTGGGCATGGACCCCGATGAAATTCGCAGCCGTTCCCACTTTCCCAAAAAGCATTACGGGGTCAATCACTTTTTCCCCGATTACACCTATGGTGAGGCCATTGTCCGACTCAATTACCTGCGCACACAGGTACGGGAAGCAGAGCTGGCGGCATACAGTGCCCTGCGGGACGAATACGGTATCCCCACCCGGCCCGACCTTATTCTGGGCCTCAACCGGCTGTCTTCCCTGCTGTATGTCATGATGTTTCAGTGGTTGGCAGGTGAGTACAAGGAATGAGTAGAGAGCAAATCGATTATACTGTGCCCGCCATCCAGCTGGAAGCCTCGGGGCGGCACGTGCATCTTACCCGGTCTGCGGTGGATGCTCTGTTTGGCAAGGGGTATCAGCTTACCAAGGTGTCCGATCTTTCCCAGCCGGGGCAGTTTGTCTGCAAAGAGCGGGTCACCTTAATCGGACCCAAAGGCTCCCTGAACAATGTGGTGATTTTGGGTCCGGAGCGGCCTTCGGTGCAGGTGGAAATTTCCCGCACCGATGCCGTAACTCTGGGAATCCCTGCTCCGGTGCGGGAAAGCGGCCAAATTGACGATACCCCCGGCGCTATTCTTGCCGTGGGTGACCAGCGCCTGAGCATCGCCCAAGGGGTGATTGTGGCCCAGCGGCACATCCACACCACCCCCGAAGATGCCCGGCGCTTTGGAATCAAAGATCGGGACCTTGTTCGGGTGGTGGTGGGTGGTCCCCGGGGTGCCACCATGGGCCATATATTGGTCCGTGTTTCGCCACAGTATTCCACCTACATGCATATCGATTACGACGAAGCCAACGCCATCGGCTTTGAGAAGGGAATGCGCGGGCAGATTATCGGCCCGGAACACACAAACCAAGGGGGAGGTGTTTGTATGGATTTGGAGAAACTGGTAGACGCCGTCACCAAAGAGATTATGCGCAGGCTGCAGGAGCAGGATACCCGGCCATCGGTACTGGTTCTGGAGCCGGATTGCCCGGTTACCCCTCTGCTCCAGCCGGAGTATGAGGTTACCTGTGCCCCGGATGCCGATAACCGGCAGGCCTACGATTACGTGCTGGTTCCCCGGGCAAGGTACGATGTCTTTTGCACCAACTGTGTGGCGTCGCTCTCTGCCCTACCGTCACCGGAAAAGACGAAAGCCGAGCCCTGTCCGGACAGTGTGCTGGATTGGTCGGAGAAGAAGCTGATTCACGAACGGGAACTGGCCGAAGCCTGCACTCACAACATCAAAACTTTGCGCATCGGCCGCCGGGCCATCATCACGTCGCTGGCAGCCGATCTGATCCGAGATCGGGGACTGACCTTGCTCAAGGAAGGTTGATTGTGTGAATCACGCGCTTTTAATTGCAGAGTATGGCAGCATCAGCTGCGGTATGGGCATGCTGGACCGTCTGGTCAAACAGTCGGTGATTGTGCCCTTGTACGCAAAGCCTATCTGCATCGGAAAGTATGTCATGATCTTTTCCGGGGATGTGGAAAACCTGCGGGAATCTCAGGGAGTCCTACAGTCGGTAGGCCGGGAGCAGCTGGTCAACACCTTTTTGCTGACAGCGGCTCACCGGGACATCCTGGAGTATCTTTCCGGACCCCAAAGGCGGGGCAGCCTCCGCTACCCTGTAGAGGCCATAGGCATCTTTGAGACGAGAACCATTGCCTGCGGCCTCTTTGCCCTGGACGCCGCCCTCAAGCATGGGAACGTCACCCTCCTCAGGCTGGGGATGGGGCAGTTCATCGGCGGCAAGTGCTACTTTCTCTTAACCGGAACAGTCAGCGATGTGCAGCAGGCCTTTGTCCACGGGCAGGGCGTGTTGCCGGAGCAGGATTTTGTGGGGATGGAGGTCATCCCCTCCCCCGACCGGCTCACTTTGACCATGCTTCTGGAAGGCTATCAGGATACAGATTCCGCTCAGCAGTAAAGAAAACGAAAATGAGGTGAAGGGCTTGCAGCTTCTGGAACGCATATGGGAAGCAGGGATTGTCGGTGCCGGAGGTGCCGGATTCCCCGCCCATAAAAAGCTGGTACAAAATGCGGAGCTGCTCCTGATCAACGCGGCAGAATGCGAGCCTCTGCTCAGCTCCGACCGCTTTGCCATGCGGCATTTTAGCCATGAAATTGTAGCGGCTCTCTGCCAGATCCGGCAGGAGCTTGCCATCAAGCGGGTGGTGATCGGTACCAAGGCAAAGTATGTCGAAGAAATTCGGGCGCTGAAGCAGTCCATCGACCAGCAGGGGGCCGACATTGAAATTCACGGTTCGGGGAGCTATTACCCCGCCGGAGATGAGCAGATTCTCATCTACGAGGTGACGGGGCAGACGGTTCCCCCGGGGGGAATCCCTCTGGAACTGGGGATTGTAGTGTCCAACGTCATGACCATACTCCACATCCATGATGCTCTGGAAGGCAAGCCGGTCACCGACAAATACATCACTGTGACCGGAGCGGTGGAACATCCGGTCATTGTCCGCGTGCCGGTGGGTACCCCGGTGGCCGACTGCATCGCGGCGGCCGGAGGAGCTTCCGTACCGGATTACATGGTGATTATGGGCGGGCCCATGATGGGCCGGCAGTATTCCAGCGCTCAGCTGGAGGATTTGCACATCACCAAGTCCGATGGTGGCGTGGTGGTGCTGGAAAAAGGGCATTACCTGAACGTCTTTTCCAACATACCGGTGGAGCACATTATCAATCAGGCAAAATCTGTTTGCATTCAGTGCTCCTACTGTACCGAACTTTGCCCCCGCTATTTGATCGGACACAACATGCGCCCCCATCGGGTCATGCGGTCCATCGCCACGGGAACCCACGCGGAATTTTTGGAGGATGCTCTGCTGTGCTGCGAGTGCGGTATTTGCGAGCTGTACGCATGCCCTATGCACCTGTCCCCCCGCCGCATCAATATCTACGTCAAGAATCTGTTGCGCCGGGGCGGAGCCAAGGTGCGGGATAAAGCCGTTCACCCCCACCACTCCTACATGCGGGAGGGACGGCAAATCGAGCAGGGCCGCCTGATCCAGCGTTTGGATTTGCTCCCCTATCCCCGTCAGGTGTTGGAGGAAACCCAATGCCGTCCCGCTGCTGTTTGTGTCGCCCTGCGCCACGGAATCGGCAAAGAGGCGGTTCCGGTGGTGGCGGTGGGGGATGTGGTGAAGAAGGGACAGTGCATCGCCACGGTAGACTTTTCTGATTTGGGCAGCAAGCTCCACGCCCCTGTGGACGGTAAGGTGACAGGGGTGGATGGGCGAATTCAAATTCAGGCGGATTGGGGGAATGGGCAATGATTACCACCGTTGGACTAATCGAGCTGAACAGCATCGCCAAGGGAATCGAGACAACCGACTGTATGATCAAGGCTGCACAGGTTCAGCTGCTGTTTTCCAAAGCTGCCTGCCCGGGCAAATTCATTGTGCTGGTGGCGGGAGATGTGGGTGCAGTCAAAGCCTCGGTACAGGCGGGAATGCAGTGCGCCGGGCACTTTATGGTCAACCACCTGGTGGTGTCCAGCGTGCATCCCCAGCTGATACCGGCTATCAACGGCACCCGGGAGGTGCAGAGCCGGGACGCGTTGGGCGTCATGGAGTTTTTCAGCATCGCCTCTGCCATTACCTGCGCCGATGCCGCCGCCAAGGCCGCCCAGATTGAGCTGATCGAAATGCGTCTGGGGATGGGCATCGGGGGAAAATCCTTCGTGACCCTTTGCGGCAGTGTCAGCGCTGTGCAGGCGGCGGTGGAGGCCGGGCTGGAAGAAGCCCAGGAAAAAGGCCACGTCATTTCCAACTGCGTCATCCCCTCGCCGTCGGAGGAGTTGTTCCATCAGTTGATTTGAGAGGGTGCTTCTACCCCTCACACACAAAAAAATTCCCGGCCGTAGCCGGGAATTTTTCTTGGGGTTTGTGGTATTCAAGATCCAATACTGCCAAGAATGTGCTTTCGTTCGAGCAGAATCCTCAATTGAATCCAGTCCGGCACATCTCCGGGGGACGGCTCCGGCAATTTGCACAGCTTGCGGCAGGTTCCCTTCTAGGATACCGAACCCAGCATAGCCTTGGCAATTTCATCCACATTGAATTGGTCCTTGGAAAACTCTTTCATTAGTTTGCCACTATACATGACCCCGATTCTGTCGCTGAGAGACAGCACCTCGTCCAAATCGGCAGAAAACAGAAGGACTCCGCAGCCATTTTCTTTTGCCTCCAGAATGGACTGGTGAATAAATTCTATGGCACCCACGTCTACCCCTCTGGTGGGGTGGACAGCCAGCAGCAGTTTGGCCTTTTTCTTGAGGGTTCTGGCGATGACCACCTCCTGCTGGTTTCCCCCCGATAAGGAGGAGGCCTTTTCCTTGCCGGACGGAATTTTGATGTTATACTTTTCAATCAGCTCTGCCGACATCTTTTGAATCCTGTCCCACGAAAGCATCCAGCGATTTTTCTTAACCTCGGCATGGTGATAGCGGTCGAGAATAAAGTTTTTCTCGATATTCAGTTCTAGCACAAGGCCCTCCGTCTGCCTGTTCTCGGGAATGTGGGAAACTCCGCAGTCCATTACCTCTCTGGGGGTAAAGTTGGTAATCTCCTGATCCTCCAGCAAGATCTTTCCTTCCTCCTCTTTGAGCAGGCCTACCGCCGCTTTGATAGAAAACCCTGCTGTGTGGAGTAACTACCTCTGTAGTGGGCACCCTATTTTTAATGGATTTTCTGGTTTTTGCAAAAAAACTATCTGATTCGTCCTGCTATTTCAGCCAGATTAATTTCTGAAATATACTTGAATTTCATTGGAATCGGAGTATAATGAACACCACAAAATCTATGAATTCCAAAAACAGGGAGAGAAGGTCTTTGTTTTGCTCAGTTTTTTGATTGGCCTGCTTGGCGGAGGGATAGAGCTTTTCTTGCTTGGGCGCTTGGTTGCTGCCGTGCAAGCAGGGAATAGCCGCCGGGTGGTGTTGTACGCACTGCTTAAAATTTTGGTATTGACCACCGCTTTTGCTCCCGTGATCCTGTTCCTTCGAGACAGCCTGCTCTGGTGTGCCGTCGGTATGCCTGTATCCTTAATTGCAGGCGCTTTTCTATGCTTTTTTATGTCCTCTGACCAAGGAAAACAGCAAGCAGAAGGTGATGAAGCATGAATCTGATTCCCGCAGTGGAAAGCGCTGCTGCGCTGATTGTCGGCGGGTTGTTGCTGCTGGTGCGCCGCCGTGCTTTGATCGCGGCCCGAGGCAGCGAACAGGAGGCTGATCTTCAAAAGCGTTACAAAAAGCATCTGATTCTGGGGGTGCTGGCCCTCTGGCTGGGCTGTGGCCTTGGGTTGGGAATGCTGGCCCCTCCCCAGCAGGCGGAGCTTCACGTCAACGTGTTTGCCCCCCGGATGATTCTGCTAGGCTTTGAGGTCAGCTCCTCGGTGGTGGTGGGCTGGATCGCCATGGCGCTGGTGACTTTGGCGGCGCTATGGGTTCGCATCTTTGTGATCCCCAAGTTTCAGGAGCAGCCGGAAGGTCTCCAGCTGGCACTAGAACGAATGGTGGGCTTTTTTGGGGAGTACACACAGGAAAAGGCAGGCTTTGTCAGCGAGCCCCTCAGCGCCTACATGCTGACCATCGCCCTGTACCTTGCCGCCTGCGCCATCACCGAGCTGTTTGGCCTAAGGCCCCCCACCGCCGATTTGGTGATGACTGGCTCCATCGCTTTGATTACCTTTGGGATGATCCAGTATTTCGGGCTGCGGCATAAGGGCGTTGGGGGAAGAATCAAGAGCTTTGCCAAGCCAACCCCCATTGTGTTTCCCTTTAAGCTCCTTTCGGACATTGCAACGCCGGTCTCCCTGGCCTGCCGTCTTTACGGAAACATGCTGGGCGGCATGATTGTCATGCACTTGGTCTACATGGCCTTGGGAACCTTCGGCGTGGGAATCCCCGCCGTACTGGGACTGTATTTCAACGCATTCCATCCGCTGATACAGGTGTTTATCTTTGTCACCCTGTCCCTTACCTTTATCGGCGAAGCAGCAGAATAAGCTTATCATTCACATTTTAATCTTGAAGTTCGGAGGTCAAAACAATGGACGGAATGGTAGCAATTGGCGCAGGACTGGCGGTACTCACCGGCTTGGGCGCAGGAATCGGCATGGGAATCGCCACCAGCAAGGCGGCAGAAGCAGTGGGCAGACAGCCGGAAGCCTCGGGTAAAATCAACTCCCTGTTGATGCTGGGGCTGGCTCTGACGGAATCCACAGCGATTTATGGTTTTGTTACGGCGCTGATCATCATCTTTCAGTCATAAAAAATACCGGGAGAAGCAACATGGAGTTTAATCTACTGGATATTGTGCAGCACATCCTCAATGTGGTGGTGCTTTATGTCATACTGCGGGCGATTTTGTATCGGCCGGTGCGCAGCTACATGCTGGCCCGGGAAGAAGCCCTCAAACAGCAGCGGGCCGAGGCAGACCAGTATCGGAAGGACGCTGAGGATCTCAAGGCTCAAAGCCAAAAGCTACTGGAAGAAGCGCATCAAACCGCTCAGCAGGACGCCGACTCCAAGCTGGAATACGCCCGGCAGATGGCATCCCACCTGCTGGAGGATGCCAGGGTGGAAGCCCGGCAGATCGTGGAGGAAGGACGCTCCAGAATCGCAGAAGAGCGCAAGGAATCCCGGGAAGAGCTGGTGCGGGAAACCGCAGCTCTTGCGGTGGATTTGGCCGCCCGTATTTTGGGCCGGGAGGTCAGCGCGGCGGATAACCAGCGGCTGATCGAAGATTATTTTAGCAAGGTGGGCTGAGTGATGGCGCTAACGGGAACGTTGCGGATTGCAGGGCCCTATGATGAGGATACCATCCGGAACATCACCGGGCACTTTTCTGCCCTACTCAGTACCGAGGTGACCTTTTCCGTCAGCCGGGACGACAGTCTCATCGGCGGCTTTACCGCCATTGTGGATAACAAGCTTTACGATTCCAGCATCCTGTCCCGGCTGGGGCGTCTGGAACAGCATCTGACGAAATAGGTGAAAAATATGCAGCAACCCTTTTCTACCACGGTGGGCGATGTGTTGCGCCAGCGCCTTGCCGGGTATCAGGAACAGGCCATTCTGTACGATTGCGGCGTGGTCCTCTCGGTAGGGGACGGCGTCCTGCACCTAAGCGGTCTAGGCCGGTGCCGTTACGGGGAACTGATCGCCTTTCCGGGAGACATCTACGCCATGGCCATGGAGCTTTCCGAAGAAGGTGTGGGCGCCGTGCTCCTCAACGGAGTCAACGAACTGCGGGTGGGCGCTTTTGCCCAAAGCACCGGCCGGGTGGTGGAGGTTCCGGTGGGTGACAAGCTCATCGGCCGGGTGATCGACCCCTTGGGGATGCCCTTGGACGGCAAATCTCTGGATGCCGAAACCCTGCGCCCCATTGAAGGTCCTGCCCCCCAGATCATTCATCGGCAAAATGTGTCCCAGTCTTTGGAGACGGGGCTTCTTGCGGTGGACAGCATGATCCCCATCGGCAAGGGCCAGCGGGAGCTGATCATCGGGGACCGCCAAACGGGAAAAACCACCATCGCCGTAGACACCATCCTCAATCAAAAGGGGAAGGATGTCCTCTGCGTCTACGTTGCCATCGGTCAAAAGGCCGCCGATGTGGCCAAAGTCCGGGAAACCTTGGAGCAGGCGGGAGCCATGGAGTACTGCGTCATTGTGGCAGCCACCGCCGGTGACTGCGCCGCCATGCAGTATATCGCCCCTTATGCGGGATGCGCCATCGCTGAGCACTTTATGGTTCAGGGCCAGGACACTCTCATCATCTACGACGATTTAAGCAAACACGCCGTGGCCTACCGGACCATGTCCCTGCTGCTGCGCCGTCCCCCGGGGCGGGAAGCCTATCCCGGAGACGTGTTCTATCTCCACAGCAGACTGTTGGAGCGGGCCGGCCGCCTCAAGGAGGAGCTGGGGGGTGGTTCCCTCACCGCTTTGCCCATTGTGGAAACCATGGCCAGCGACATTTCCGCCTATATCCCCACCAACGTCATCTCCATCACCGACGGCCAGATTTACCTGGAAACCGAGCTGTTCCACGCCGGGGTGCGCCCAGCAGTAAATGTGGGGCTTTCCGTTTCCCGGGTGGGCCGGGCTGCTCAGAAGAAGGCCATGCGGGATGTTTCTGGCAAGCTGCGGCTGAGTCTGGCCCAATACCGGGAGCTGCAGATTTTTGCCCAGTTCGGCTCCGATGTGGATGAGAGCACCCGCAGGCTGCTGGCTTACGGCAACCGCCTGACTGAGATTCTCAAGCAGCCCCAGGGGGCCCCCTATTCCCTGAGCGAGCAGGTGGTTCTGCTCCTCCTGGTTTCCGGCGGGTACACCGACGGGGTGGAGGTGAGCAGAGTGCGGGAGTTCGGCAAAGGCTTGCTGGCTTTTCTCCATAAGCAGTGGAGTCCTGGTATGAAGGAGATTGACACCACCGGCGAGCTGACCGATGACCTGCGCAAGGGGCTGGAGTCCGGCATTAAGCGGTATGTGGCTTCTGTTGGTCAAAAGGTGTAAGGTATGGCAAATATCAGTGATATTCGCTTTCACATCAGCAGTATTAAGCAGACGCGGCAGATCACCAACGCCATGTATCTGATTTCCGCCTCCCGGATGCGCAAAGCCATGGGGGGAATCGAGCAGAACCGGGCCTACTTCAGCCGTGCTCTGGATATTATGCGGGATATTCGGGAGCACACGGATTTTCAGCATCCCTACCTCACCCACCGGGCGGGCGACAAAACGGCCTTTGTCATCATAGCCGGGGAAAAAGGACTTTCGGGCAGCTATAACCGAGACATCCTCACCTTTGCGGAGCAGCGGATTCGGGAGAGCAACGCCACCTTTCTCTACACCGTGGGGAATATGGCGACCAACTACTTCCGCCGCAGAAGCAAAGAGGTTCACGAAAACTTTGCCCATATCGCCGAGGAACCGGGGATTGACACCACCCGGCGGATGGTGACCAACATCATGGAGCTGTACGACGCCGGGAAAATTGACGAGCTGCGTGTAATTTATACCCACTTTATCAACCCCATCCTCCACCGCCCCCGGGAGATGAAGCTGCTGCCCATTCTGCTGGATTCCTTTGGCATCAGCCATCCTCCCAAGGATTTTGGGGAGGAAATGTTCTACGAGCCCCTTCCCGCTCAGGTGTTTTCTGCCATGGTTCCCCAGTTTATCATCGGTTACCTGTACGGAGCGCTGGTTCACTCCTACGCCAGTGAAAATTGCGCCCGGATGATGGCCATGGAAAGCGCCACCAAAAGCGCCGACGAGGTGCTGGAAAAGCTGACCCGGCAGTATCACAGTGCCCGGCAGCTGGCCATCACCAACGAGATTTCCGAGATTGTTGGCTCCTCCGCCGCCTTTGAGGAGGAGCTGCCTACCTGAGAGAAATCCTCCCGACTACAAAGGATCAGAGGTTACTATGGAACAGAAGCTAAGCTCCAACACCGGAACACTGATTAAAATATCGGGTCCTGTCCTGGATGTGCGTTTTCAGCCAGGGCAGGAGCCGGATCTTCACATGCTCCTCGCCACCAGCAAAGAGCCCATCGTCCACATGGAGGTGGCGCGGCATCTCTCCACCGGTGTGGTGCGGGCCATCGCCTTGGAGGCTACCGAGGGCCTGCGCTGCGGCATGAAGATTGAGAGCACCGGAGATGTGATCACCGTGCCGGTGGGAGAACCCATGCTGGGTCGGGTGATCAACTCTCTGGGGATGCCGATTGACGGCGGCGGAGAAATTTTGGGGGAGCGGCGGCCCATCTACCGCAAGCCCCCCAAGCTCACGGAGCAGCGAACCGCCACCACCCTGTTTGAAACGGGAATTAAGGTTATCGACCTTTTGGCCCCCTACCCTCTTGGCGGGAAAATTGGCCTGTTTGGTGGTGCGGGAGTGGGTAAAACCATCCTGATTATGGAGCTGATGCACAACATCGCCGCCAAACGGGGAGGCTACTCCGTCTTTACCGGGGTGGGGGAACGAAGCCGGGAAGGCGCCGAGCTCATTTTGGATATGCGGGATTCCGGGGTGCTGGCCCGCTCCAGCCTTGCCTTTGGCCAGATGAACGAGCCTCCCGGCTCCCGGATGCGGGTCACCATGGCGGGGCTTACTCTGGCGGAGTATATTCGGGACGAAATGCATCAGGATGTACTGCTGTTTATCGACAACATCTTCCGTTATGTACAGGCGGGCAACGAGGTATCGGCCCTGCTGGGGCGGATGCCCTCGGCGGTGGGATACCAGCCCACTCTGGCCACCGAGCTGGGGGAGTTGCAGGAGCGGATTGCCAGCACCTCCCACGGCTCCATCACCTCGGTGCAGGCGGTATATGTCCCTGCCGACGACTTGACCGACCCTGCTCCGGCGGCAATTTTTGCCCATCTGGATGCCACCACGGTGCTTTCCCGCTCCATTGCGGAAATCGGTATCTATCCGGCAGTGGATCCCCTAAACTCTACCTCCCGGATTCTGGAACCCGCCATCGTCGGGGAGGAGCACTACCGCATCGCCCGGCAGGTGCAGGAAGTTTTGCAGCGATACCATGAGCTGCAGGACATCATCGCCATACTGGGAATGGATGAGCTCAGTGAGGAGGACCGGCTGATTGTCTACCGGGCCCGCAAGCTTCAGAACTTCCTCTCCCAACCCCTTCACGTGGCGCAGGCCTTTACCGGGGAACCGGGGCGGTACGTGCCCCTTATAGATACCCTTACAGGCTTTGACGCCATCTTAAAAGGCGAAGTGGACAACATTTCCGAAACCCACTTCCTCCATGCGGGCACCTTGGAGGAAGTCAAACAAAAAGCTACACAGGATGGATAAGTGATGGCAAAGACGTATCCGCTGGTGATTCTGACTCCCGAGCGGGAGTTTTTCAAGGGCGATGTCTATTCCCTGACGGTGGAAAGCATCGACGGTCAGCTTTGTGTGCTGGCCGATCACATCCCCATGGTGACGGCTCTGACCGCGGGGGTGCTGCAGATTGAGGACTCTAAGGGGGAGCACGTTGCCTTTCACTCCCAGGGCTTTATGCAGGTGGCCCGGGATGAGGTAACCCTTCTGGCCCAAACCTGCGAATGGCCAGAGGAGATTGACGCAAGGCGGGCTCAGGGCGCCGCCAAGAGGGCCCAGGAGCGTCTGAGCAGCCACAACGACGCTGGGCGTTCCACCGTGGCCCTATTGCGTGCCCTGCGCAGGTTACAGGTCAAGGAGAGCATCTATAAACAAAAGTGAGTGCTTTTTCCACCTGTGATAGGCAAAGCTCCGTGCTCTCCGCCACAGAGTAAAAAAACACGGTAGCGCAGCTGCTATCGTGTTTTTGTATATGCTGCCTCCTGTTGGAGAGAAGAAGACAGCCTTCGTCCCTATTGGTGACGAAGGCTGTTTGATTGTATACGAAAACCTCCGGCTGTGCCGGAGGTTCTAAAAAAGCTTTAGCGTTCCATATAAAAAT
>JAHDPQ010000040.1 GCA_018434245.1 Oscillospiraceae bacterium | reverse complement strand
CTTTCGGTGGCCGTTGTCGCAAAGCGACGTTTACGGCCCGATCACCTAAGGTGAGGATGCTCGGGAGAACGCAATCTTTTCGTGGCAGTTTCTTTGACGTGGGGGGTTGCGAGGGGGGCCGGCCAGGCCTCCCTGCATAGGTCTTAATACACGTTTTGGTTACTTTTCCGTGGGGAAAAGTAACGCCCGTCGCGGCAGCGACAACCTGCAGTTCAGCGCTAACTGAGAAATCGTGGCTCCCACGCAGGTTGTATTCCCGCCATACGCTGGCAGACGAACCCCGCCGCGGTAGCGACAATCTTCGTTCCAGCCGCTCGCTGGAAACCATGGCTCCCACGTAAAGCCCACATCCCCCACCATGTATTGAAAAACCAACCCTATTTATGATAAAAGCAGCACTATCCCCCGGAAAGTCCGGGCATCCTATACACATCACATATCTGTTGCCGGAAAGGAACATCCCTATGGATTACAACCTGATACTCAAGCAAATCATTGCCAATGTGGAGCGGGTGATTGTGGACAAGCGCCGGGAGATCGAGCTCACCCTCATGACCCTCCTCTGTCGGGGGCATATCCTCATCGAGGATGTGCCCGGTGTGGGCAAGACCAGTTTGGCCTTTGCGCTGGCCAAATCTCTCAGCTGCTCCTTCAAGCGGATTCAGTTTACCCCCGACATCATGCCGGCGGACATCACCGGCTTTTCGGTCTTTAATCCCAAGACAGGGGACTTTGAATACCGCCCCGGAGCCATCCTGAGCCAGATTGTGCTGGCCGATGAAATCAACCGCACCTCCCCTAAAACCCAAAGCTCCCTGCTGGAGGCCATGGAGGAAAAGCAGGTGACGGTGGACGGAACCACCTACCGCATCCGGGATCCCTTTATGGTGCTGGCCACCCAGAACCCGGTGGAGCATCTGGGCACCTATCCCCTGCCGGAAGCCCAGATGGACCGCTTCTTCATGCGGATTTCTCTGGGCTATCCCAGCCCGGGGGAGGAAGCCCGAATGGTCACCCGCATCGGCAGGGAAAACCCTATCCACAGCCTATCGCCGGTGGCCTCGGGCAGCGACATCGCAGCCCTGCAGCAGCTGGTGGAGCAGGTCCACGTGGACAGCCGGGTGGTGGAGTACATTATCAGTTTGGTGGGCCACACCCGGGAAAACCCCTACGTGGCACTAGGAGCCAGCCCCCGGGCCTCCATCGCCCTGTACAAGGCTTCTCAGGCGTGGGCTCTGTACAGCCGCCGGGATTTTGTTCTCCCCGACGATGTCATCCGCATGGCTCCCCATGTGCTGTCCCACCGGATTGTCCTGCGGCAGGAGGGCAAGCTCAAAAAGATGACCCAGCAGGATGTAGTGGCTATGGCCCTGCGGGAAGTTTCGGCGCCGGTGCTGCCCCAAGGCTGGTGACCGGCATGAAGCTGCAGGATTTGACCCACCCCCTCTTTTCCGGCATGGCGGTGTACCCTGGAGACCCCAAGGTTACCCTGACCTCTCACCTCGGGGAGGATGGCTACCTCACCTCGACGATTTCATTGGGTGCTCACAGCGGCACCCACATTGATATGCCCTTCCACCGGATTCCGGAAACCCCCTCGGTGGAGCAGGCGCCTTTGGGGCGCTTTGTGCTGCCCTGTACCGTGGTGGACGCACCGCTCCACCGTGATCTGGAAGTCCCTGACCTCGAGCCGGTTCAGGCTAGGATTGAGTCCTGTCCGGGGTTGCTGGTGCGCACCGGCTGGTCCGCCCGGCATCAGACTCCCGGCTTTTATGCGGAACACCCCGGCATCTCTCCCGGCGCAGCCCAATGGCTGGTAGAACGGGGCGTCACCCTTGTAGGGATGGAAACTCCATCGGTCCACGCCCTGCTCCACCGGCAGGTCCACGACATCTTCTTTGAAGGGGATGTTCTGCTGCTGGAAAGTCTGGCCAGTCTGTCGGAGCTGCCTTCCCGGGTGACTCTCTGCGCCGTTCCCCTGCCGCTGCAGGGGTTGGAAGCTTCCCCTGTGCGTGCCTTTGCCATCTGGTAGAGTCAACCAATTTTAAAATAGCGGGCAACCCTCGCTGGTATGCGATTGACTAAGAAATCAGGTTCCAACTGCTCGTAGCGCAGCTACGTGGCAAATGCCGCGACTTGAAAACAAAAATGTTATCAAGTCAACAGATTATAATGGCAGGATGAAAAACCCGTCCCACAAGACGAAAGGTGTACCTTCATGATACGATCCCGTTTGCTTTACGCTTTCTCCGTGCTTGTCTCCCTGCTTTTGGCGCTGGGCTACGGCGACGGCTCTTTGGGCTTTACCCTTTTCTATGCCCTGCTGGTTTTTCTGGCCCTTTCCCTGTTCACCGTCACCGCCGCCTCCCGCATTCTGGTGGAGGAAACCATGGAGCAGGACATCATCTTTAAAGGGGATGCCCTTTCCTACACCCTGCAAGTGAACAACCGGGGGTTTTTCTTCTACCCCCGGGTGGTTTGCCATTTGAAAAGCGGGGAGCTGGTGGGCTATGGGGAGGATACCCTTCTGTTCCCCCTGCTGCCCCGGGGAGAGTTCCGGCGGGAGTATCCCTTGGAATTTCCCTACCGGGGAGTCTACGCCATCGGAGTGGAAAAGCTGGTGGTGGTGGATTTTTTAGGGTTGTTCCGCCGGACCCTACGCCCCAAAATTTCTTTATCGGTGACGGTTTACCCCAGAAGTGATGCAAACTATCTGCTGATGCTGCAGGGAGGCCCGCAGAAAACCGCCCTCTTCACCGATCTGTTCAACGAGGACTACAGCTCGGTGGCGGATGTGCGGAAATACGCCTCCTCCGACTCTCTGCGCAAGGTCCACTGGAAGCTTTCGGCCAAGCGGGGGGAGCTGATGGTCAAGAACTTCAACGCCTACCAGCCCGACCGCCTGATCCTGCTGCTGGACACCCGGGCCCTTCCCCTTCCCCCTCTGGCGGCAGCCGCATTGCAGGACACTATGGTAGGGTATCTGGCAGCCGCCGCCGACTACTGCATGCGGGGCAGCCTTTCCGCCGACCTCATCTATGGCAGGCTGGAAAGTGATCAGACCTCCCTTGGCCCTGCCGACGATGCCGCCCGGGTCTTTTCCCTGCTGGCAGCCATCCCCTTTGAAGGGGCGGAGTCGGTGGTCTCGGTGGCTTCCCACATCTCGGGGCCATACAACCTGATTGTATTTCTGGCTCTGTTGGATGAAGAGGTCCACGATACCCTTAAGGAGCTGATCTCCTTTGACCACAACCTCACCCTTTACTTCTTTTCTTCCCCCGCCCTGCCGGTGACCCCGGAGCAGGAATACCTGCTGGAAAGCCTTGCGGCCTACGGGGCCAAGGTTCATCGGGCGGCTTTGGAGCCGGAGCAAGCATCTCCCTCTCCCCCAGCCGCATTCTAACAAGCCCGCCGCTTTACGATTACTCTATAGGGGGTGCCCCTATTGCCATTGCGCAACAAGCTTTCCGACACCCTGTTCCGCTTGATTATCGGTGCCGTCTATGCTTACGCCCTATCTTGGGCCATCCTCTCCGCCACCATTCTAGAGGTGGACGGAGGTGCTCTGTTGCGGCTTTGCCTTCTGCTGTCGGTGGTTTGGTGTCTGCTCCTTTGGAATAAGTGGACCTTTCTGCCCGGGTTGGGCCTTGCGCTTCTCTTTGCTGGAGGCACGCTATTTTCCCTCTACCGGCAGGAGTTTGAGGTCCAGTGGTGGATAGAGCTTTCCTCTCTGGTACAGGAGCTGTTCCGGTTTGCTCAGGGGCAGCTGCCCTACCGCCCGGAATACAGCATCCTCATCGCCAAGGGGCTCGCCCTTTTGGTCACTTTAATCTCCGCCCTTAACCTGCGGGTGGGCTCGGGATTTTACATTCTGACATTGCTGGCGGCAGCCGTTTGCGCCGTCCCCCTCTACATGGAGTGGGGGGTGGACGAGGCGGCTCTGGTGCTGCTGGCCCTCTGCCTGCTGGCTCTGTTGGTGCACAAGCTCAATCTCATCGCCCTGCTGTACGACCAATATGGGAACAAATCTGCCGGGGCCTTTGCCCTTTTGCTGCTACCGGTCTGCGCCGCCGTGTTTCTGCTGGCAGGCTCCGCCCCCAAGCCTGATGTGGAAGCCATCCGGGAACAGGGCCTGCCCGATGTTTCCGGCGTTGCCGACAACCTCCTCTATCACCTGATGCCAGACCAGATTTTCTCTTGGTCCAAGGATGGAGAGCAACTGGGCGGCCCCCGCCACCCCAACGACATCTTTGTGATGGAGGTGGAGGCTCCGGGGCAGGTGTATCTGGGGGGCAGTGTGCGGGATCTGTACACCGGTACCTCTTGGAATCAGAGCCGGCGGAAAAATGTTCCCTTAAAAGCGGATGATTCCGGCGGGTACGATGTCAGCGCCTATGGCGGCCTGCGGGAAAGCCAGCTCTATTACATGCGCTACTACGCCCAACCCATCGAAGCTCTCTCGGTCATCACCGGGGAAGCCCGCACCAAAACCATCTTCACCCCTGCTTTTGCCCAGAGTCTTTTCATCGAGGACATCGCCCCCTCCATAGACGACTACGGCATGATGGTGGGGGACAAGCCTCTGCCCAAGGAGCAAACCTACACCCAGCGCTACATCGCCTGGGATTTTTCCAACCAGTATCTCCAGCGGGTGCTGCGGGAGCTGTCGGCAGGGGGACAGCGCCCCGATCCCAACGATAAGCAATTGGCCGCCGCCCTTTCCCTGCCGGAAACTCTGCCCCAACGGGTGAGGGAGCTGGCTCTTTCCCTGACCCAGGGGCTGGGCAATAACTATGACAAACTGCTGGCCATTCAGGAATATCTTTCCCGGTTCCCCTACACCCTGGAACCGGAAGCTGTTCCCACCGGGGAAGATTTTGTGGACTACTTCCTCTTTTCCGGGCAGGAGGGCTACTGCGTCTACTACGCCACCGCCATGGCGGTGCTGGGCCGCTGCGCCGACATCCCCACCCGTTATCTGGAGGGCTTTGTCCTCCCGGGGGAGCGAAATATAAATGGCAACTACACCGTCACCAATCAGCAGGCCCACGCTTGGGTGGAGGCCTGGTTCCCCGGCTTTGGCTGGGTGAGGTTTGACCCTACTCCCTCTGCGGCGACCGGGGCAGAGTCGGAGGAAGAAGCCCCATCTGTGCCTGTACCCCAACCGGAACCTTCGGAGCCTGAAAGTTCCTTGCCGGAGGTTCCCCCTCCCGCTTCCCTCAGCAGGCCAGAAGAACCGGAGGAACCGGAATCATCCACACCCGAGGAACCGGAAGAATCCGAGCCGTCCCTCCCCGGCAGAGGGGAGACACCGGAAGAAAAACCTCCCTCCAAGGGGCTGGGGACCTTCCTGCTGGTGTTGCTGGTCCTTTCCGCCGCCGGAGGGGGGCTGTACCTCTACGGGCGGCACCGGATGACCCGATACCAGCAGGAACTACAGGCCATCGAGACACTTTCCAACCGGGAGGCCACCATAGTCTGGTTTGGGCGAATTCTAAAAGCGGTGGAAGCTCTGGGTTATCCCATCCAGCCGGGGGAAACGGCCCTGACCTACGCCCGGCGGGTGGAGGATGCTCTCTCTGCGCCGGAGCATCCCCTGGGGCTCCGGGAGCTTGCGGAAATTTTTTGTCTGGCCTCCTACAGTGGGCGGGAGATTTCCGATGCCCAACGGGTGGCGATGCAGGCCTGCTATCAGGAGCTGACCGTCCGTTTGGAGCAGGCCAGGCGGCACAAAATCTTCTATTACCGAGACAGGTATCTGCTGGGAAAATTTTAACCCTGTAATCTTTTAATGATTTTTTCAGTTGATCTTTATGAAGAGGCGGTGACAATTTGCTCTTCCTGTTAACCTTTTCTTCCCCACAGGACCAGGACCGGTTCGAGTACCTGTACCACAAGTACAAGAACCTGTGTCTCAAAAAAGCTTACGACATCCTGCGGGACTACTCTTTGGCCGAGGATGCCGTCAGCGAGGCGTACCTGCGCGTTTACAAAAACTTGCATAAAATCGAGGACCCGGACTCCGGCCGAACCGCCGCCTTTCTGGTCACCATCACCCGGAATGCGGCCCTTACCATGCTGTCTAAGGAAAGCAAAAATTGGGAGGAGCTGGACGAAGGGCAGGAGGACTCCTTTGAGCTGGAGGAGTTTACACTTTCTCAGGAGTTCGCTCGGGATGTTCACCGGCTGCTGGATCGGGTGGACGAGGATTTGCGCCATGTCTTTCTCCTCCAGTTTGCCTACGACATGAGTCATAAGGAAATCGCCCAAGCGCTAAACATCAGCGAAAACAACGTGGCGGTGCGACTGCACCGGGCCAAAAAAAAGCTGGCCGATCTTTTGGTAAAGGAGGGATTTGTCGGTGCCTAAAAAAAACAGGGACGATTTGTTCCGGCAAATCGCCTCGGATTACGTGGACAACTGGGGCGAAAGTCTTCTGCAGGAGCGGGAGGAACTGACCCGGGAAAACACAGTCCCTCTCACCCCCCGCATGGACCGAAAGGTGCTGGGCCAGGCAGCAGCCCGCAAGCGCCGCAGAAATCTTAGAGCAGCAGGAGCACTGGCCGCCTGTCTGCTGCTGGCGGTGCTCTTGCCCCGGATGGGAAGCTTGGACGGTGGAAGCTCTGCCGCCCCTTCCGCAGAGATGGCAGCCGAGCGCCCGGCGGAAAACGCAGCCTTTGCCCTTCCCCAAGATGCAGCCCCCGAAGCCGGTGAGGGTAAAGCAGATGCCGAAGAGCATCTCGCCCTCCCCCAAGCTGCTCCCGAAGCTGCCGCCGCTGAAGAAGGCCCCTCCCCCTCTGCCCCTCAAGATGCTCCCCCAGCCTTTGTGCAGGGCCAGCAGGACTTGGCCATTCCCCTGCCCTTTGTGCTGCCCGAGCACCTCACCGTCCTTTCGGTAGCGCAGGAGGAGGAAAAGACCATCTACCACCTGAGCAGCACAACATCCGATGAGGTGGTTCTGACCTTGGAGAGCACCACCCGAGCCCCCGACACTCAAGGGCTGACTCCCCTCTCCATAAACGGGGAGATTGTCTTTACTTCTGCCGACCCGGAGCACCCCTTCCTCACCTTCCAAAAGAACGGAGCGCTTTACGAAATGACCTGTTCCTCCGGCTTGGATGCTCTAATCGATTTGAGCCGATGGATTCTATAGTCCATGCTCTGTTGTGTTTTTCCCCTTCCGGTGCTATAGTTATGAATAACCACTATTACTGATATGAAAAGGAGATGACTCTGTGGCAACTCCTCACAACAGCGCCTCTCCCGGCGAAATTGCCCAAACCGTTTTGATGCCCGGCGACCCCTTGCGGGCCAAGTTTGTGGCAGAGACCTTTTTGGAGCATCCCGTTGTCTTTAATGAGGTGCGGGGAATGCTGGGCTTTACCGGCAGCTATCAGGGAAAGCCCGTCTCGGTGATGGGCAGCGGAATGGGTATGCCCTCCATCGGCATCTATTCCTACGAGCTCTACACCCGGTATGGGGTGGAACATATCATCCGTATCGGCTCGGCCGGCTCCTACAGTGACCGGCTCGACCTCTTTGATCTTCTTCTGGTCACTGCCGCCTTTAGCGAATCCTCCTTTGCCAAGGTGCAAAACGGCTTTGAGGGGGACACCATCCTCCCCGACCCGGAGCTTTGTGATCGGCTGCGGGCCAGCGCCAAAGCCCTTGACCGCCGCCTTGAGGAAGGCACTGTTCACTCCAGCGACGTGTTTTATCAGGAGAACAAGGGAGCCGCCCTCCCCTACTGGCAGACCCTCTATCAAGAAAAGGGATGCCTGGCGGTGGAGATGGAAAGCTTTGCTCTGTTCCATAACGCTAGGGTAACCGGCAAAAAGGCCGCCTGCCTGCTGACCATTTCCGACAGCTTTGTCTCCCACCAAGAGACCACCGCCAAGGAGCGGGAAAGTAGCTTTACCTCTATGATGGAGGTTGCTCTGGGGATTTTGTAAGACCCTGCTCCCTCTTAAGTATCAAAAAAGAGCTGCCGATTGGCAGCTCTTTTTTGTGGGCCAAGGCAGTTTCAGGGCAGCCGGACATCGGTCACCAGTAAATCGCCACCCCAAGAGGTGTAAAAGTGGAGGAAGCCCTTGCTGTCCACCCAGTTTTGTGGGCTCCTGATTTCCCGGTAGGTGTTGGAGGTCGGTTGATAGGCATAAAAGAACAGCCTCTGGGAATCAATGCCGGAAAGGTTCAGTCTGGCCGCCACCTCCACCGGTTTGGCAAAGTCCCCCTGATACGTAAGGCTCACCACCCGGACATTCCCGGCAAAGTAGTATTCAAATAACTCCTGGGTTTTGAGTGCCTGCTCATTGTCCATAGAAGCCTCAAGGCTGCAAGGTTCCGTTAGGGCAGAAGGCTTGACGGTTAGGCGCACTCCCACTCCCTTTCCGTCTTTCTCTGGGGAAAAGGCGTAGAGCACCAAAGGGAACTTCTCTTCCTCCCCCCAGAGAGCCTTGAGGGCCTCGGCGTCCAGCGCTCCCGGGCTGGGCAGACGAACCACCGCCTGCCGGTCCTGTTGCCCGGCCTGTTCGATGGCGGTTTTGGTGGCTGCCACCACCTGAGCCTTGTCCAGCTTGGGAGCCAGCCCGCTCACCAGGGCATCCGGCAGGCTGATGTAAGGATCCGAAAGGCTGTTGTCGTTGTCATCATCGTCCCGGCTCGCCGAATCCTGCCGGGGAGGCACGATGGTTTCCTCTCTGGACGGAGGGCTGCTTCCATCGGAGACAGGCTTTTCCCCACTGATTTTGCCGGGGAACTCCCCCTCTCCCGTGGGGACAGCGGTCAGGCGGCCGCCATCCAGATTGCGGATGACGCTGCCCTTTTGGGTGGACACAAGAGCGCTGGTCACCACTCCAGCATTGTACATCTGGCCTTCCGTCAAGTTGTAAAAATGGCTGCCGCCAATGATGGCTCCCCGGGCATTGTCCACCCTCCCCTGATTGCGGATCACTCCACCAAAGTTCCCTTTGTTATGAAAGAGAGCCCCGCGCCCCAGAGTCAGTGCCAAGCCGTCCAAGAGTTCGAGAGTTCCTCCCGGTTCCAAACTCAGGCCCTGCCCCGCATCCAAAGCAAGCTCCCTCTGCATCAGGGCATTCCCCCTTAGTTGGTAGTTGTGAAGCTGAGAGCTGCAGCTTTGGACCAAAGAAGTGACGTTCCCGCCCTGTGAAGGGAGCGTAAAGCCCTGGCTATTGCCTGTGAGGACAAGACTTCCCTGGCTGGAAAAGTGGAACAACCCGTCGTTGAAACGGCTATCCAACAGGGTATTACCCTGCACCGCCACCTTTCCATAGCCCGGAAGGGTCTCAATATCGATCTTCAGGCTACTTTCCAGCAAGTACAGCCCCTGCAGAAAATTCACCTCCGGGATATTCCCCACCGTCAAGTGGCTGCTGTTGAGGAAAACAGGATAGTACAGCTTCAGGTTCTGGCTTATCATGGTGGGGAATTTTAGCTCCTGAGTCACACCATTCATCAGCAGCCCAAAAGGCTCCAGACCTATCTTCTCCACCGGGAGAGACAGCCAGATATCATCGAGATCCTGACTGAATAGTTCAAACAGCCAGGCGAGGTCATCTTGGAATTCTTCCAAAACGGTATCAATGGGGTAAGCACTGTACTCTTCGCCGCTTTTGCAGAGGATGTAGTAATGATTGGGGCTTTCTTCCCTTGCCAGCACCGCTCTACAGGGAAGTAACATTATCACAGACACCAACACCACTGCCCACATTTTTTTCATCCTTGTCCCTCCACCATGTAAAAAGTCAGATTCTGTCGATTTTAGTTATTATATCTGATTTTCTTCTTTACTTCAACTTATTTTCATAGCTTTGGTGGAATTCCTCTTGGTGTTGGTTCTACAGGTGTTTAATTGTGGATACAAAAAGCCCTCCGCCACCAATGGGGCGAAGGGCTTTGCAAGGAGTTTCAGCTGGGATGTTACTTTCCGGCGGCTGCCACAATGGCGGCAAAATCCGCAGGCTTGAGGGAGGCTCCGCCAATCAGGCCGCCGTCCACATCAGGCTGGGACAACAGCTCGGCGGCGTTGGCAGCATTCATGCTGCCGCCATACTGGATGGTGATGGCATCGGCAGTGGCCTGATCGTACAGGTCAGCGAGGACGCTGCGGATAAAACCGCAAACTTCCCCGGCCTGCTCTGCCGTGGCCGTCTTGCCGGTTCCGATGGCCCAGACCGGCTCGTAGGCGACGATGATCTTCTTCATCTCCTCTTGGGAGATCCCACCCAAAGCCACACGGGTCTGCATGCCGCAAATCTCCCGGGTGATGCCTTGTTCCCGCTGCTCCAGCAACTCGCCGACACAGAGAATAACAGTGAGGCCGGCATCCAGAGCCGCCCGCACCCGCTGATTTACGGTAAGATCGGTTTCGCCAAAATACTGTCTGCGCTCCGAGTGGCCGATGATGACATACTGCACTCCCAGCTCGGTAAGCATATCGGCGGAAATCTCCCCGGTAAAGGCTCCCGATTTGGCCCAGTGACAGTTTTGAGCGCCCACTCCGATGTTGGTACCCTTGGCGGCCTCAAGAGCTACGTCCAGATCGGTAAAGGGAGTGCAGATCACCACATCGCAACCGGCATCCTTAACCAGAGGAGCCAACTCCTCCGCCAAAGCCTTTGCCTCGGCCCGGTTTTTGTTCATCTTCCAGTTGCCTGCAATGACGGCCTTGCGCAGTTTCTTGTTCATGATACGATCTCCTTTATTTTAAAAAAGTAAAGCGTGATTTATCGCTCCAGATTCTGATCCCGGGCAGGGCCCACTCCCACCATGCGGATAGGGCAGCCGCTGACCTCTTCCAAAAAGGCAACGTATTTCTTGCAGTTTTCCGGCAGTTCCTCAAAGCTCTTGCAGCCGGAAATATCCTCGGTAAAACCGGGCAACTCGGTATATTCTGGAGTGCAGCCCTCCAGCTCATCAAAAATCGGGGGAAAGTCGGTGATTCTGGTGCCGTCAGCCTTGCGATAGGCAGTGCATACCTTGAGGATCGGCAATCCCTTTAGGGTATCCAGCTTGTTCACCGCCAGACCGGTCAAACCGTTGACCCGTACGGCGTGGCGCAGAATCACCCCATCGAACCAGCCCACCCGCCGGGGGCGCCCGGTGTTGGTACCGTATTCGTGGCCCACATCCCGGATGGTATTGCCGGTTTCATCAAAGAGCTCGGTAGGGAAGGGACCTTCTCCCACCCGGGTGGTGTAGGCTTTGGAAACCCCAATCACCTCATTGATGAAGGTGGGGCCAATGCCCACACCGGTGCAGACACCTCCGGAAACGGGATGGGAGCTGGTGACGTAAGGATAGGTTCCCACATCCAGATCCAGCAGGGTGCCCTGCGCCCCTTCAAAAAGGACTTCCTTCCCCTCCTGAATGGCGTTCCACACCACCACCGAAACATCTTCCAGATAGGGAGCGAGGCGCTTACCGTATTCGGTGTACTCGGCAACGACAGCGTCCAGATCCAGGGGGGCTCCCCCATAGACCTTCTCGATGATGCTGTTTTTCAGCGCTCCCACCACTTTTACCTTGTCGGCCAGTTGTTGGGGATTGCACAGGTCGCTTAGCCGCAGGCCGATTCGCTCTGACTTGTCCATGTAGCAGGGACCAATCCCCCGTCGGGTGGTTCCGATTTTGGAGCTTCCCAGCTTGTCCTCGCTCATGCCGTCCAGAACCAGATGCCAAGGCATGACCACATGGGCACGAGGGTCTATTCTCAGGTTGGCGCAGGTGATGCCCCGGGCCTTCAGACCATCGATTTCGGCCAAAATGGATTTGGGGTCCACCACCACACCGCAGCCGATCAGGCAGCGAACCTTGGGATAAAGCACTCCCGAGGGAATGAGGGCCAGCTTGTAGACCTCACCATCGCATTTTACAGTGTGGCCAGCGTTGTTTCCGCCCTGGGAACGAACCACCACATCGGAGCGGGAGGCTAGGATATCAATGATTTTCCCTTTTCCCTCGTCTCCCCACTGTACGCCTACTACCACTTTTGTCGGCACTTTGGCACTCCTCATTTCTGTTGGAATCATTGCCCGGCACAATGGCCTTGGGCATAAAAACTATTTTATACGGTCCACGCAGGGGTAAATGCTGGTTGCCTGCGTATCAGGCTTGGGTGATTTTCCAGATCAACTTTGTTAAGCTGCAGTCCGTTGCCAACCTGTGGTGGTTCCACGTAGGTACCCCGGTTTTTCAGCGACGGCTGGGCCCAAGTTGTCGCTGCCGTGACGGGCGTTACTTTTCCCCACGGAAAAGTAACCAAAACGTGTATTAAGACCTATGCAGGGAGGCCTGGCCGGCCCCCCTCGCAACCCCCCGCGTCAAAGAAACTGCCACGAAAAGATTGCGTTCTCCCGAATGTCCTCGCCTTAGGTTATCGGGCCGTAAACGTCGCTTTGCGACAACGGCCACCGGAAGAAAGGGAACTGTAAAAGCGTCACATCTTTCTACCGCTCGTCGCCCTCGTCCCTCGGACTCCTCGCGGCGGTCAAGGTATAATCATACATTGCCCTCTTTTTGTTTGCACCCACGTACCCAAGCATTGATGCCGCCAGAGTATACAACCCTCCAACAAACATCCAACAGGAGTAGCATCTACAGCTAAGCAGCTGCGGAACGCGGGGATACAAAGGGGTGTCAAACCCCTTTGTGAGGGGACCGGGGACCCATCCCCGGCGTGTTTTTGCCTCCTTTTGCACGAACAAAAAGGAGGGCCCTGCCGCGGCCTGAGCGGCAAGTGTGGGCTGGCGATGCCCTTCGCGGAAGAAGAATCGCCTCCGGCTTATGGAGCAGCAGCCCCCATCCACCTATATGGACACAGTATCACAGGCACAACATATCTATTATACCAAACCGGACAAGAAATGGCAACGAAACAATCAGGGTTTCTCCATCATCGGGGGAAACAGGACGGCCTTCTAAGTCACCCTCCGGGGGTTTCCAGAGCTCCCTGCCGCAGTAGATAAGCAAGCTGGGTATAGCGCTTGACCTTTCTGTCGTTGCGCACCGTCTGGGCCACTGTCCCCTTCTGCCCCAGCAGAATCAGTATCTTTCTGGCCCGGGTCACCCCGGTATAAAGGATGTTCCGGTAGTAGAGCTTGGGATGAAAGCGCATCAAAGGAATGATGACGGCGTCAAACTCGCTGCCCTGACTTTTGTGAACGGTGACGGCATAGGCGTGCTCAATCTCGTCGGCCATGTCGGTGGTGTACTGGGCCACCCGGTCATCGTAGCGGATCAGAATGGTCTGGCTGGGGCGGTCGATCATCTCGATCACCCCAATGTCGCCGTTGAACACCCCGGTGCCCTCTTCCCCGTCATCCTTTTTCCATAGAATATCGTAGTTGTTTTTGATCTGCATTACCTTATCACCCTCCCGGTAGAGGGTGTTGCCAAACTGGAACTGGGCTTTCATGGGGTTTTTGGGATTGAGCCGCTCCTGCAAAATCCGGTTGAGGCCCTGAGTGCCGATTGCCCCCACCCGGGAAGGTGCAATCACCTGAATATCCCACAAAGGGTCCAGCCCGTAGGCATCGGGAAGGCGGCGGGCGCAAAGGTCTGCCACGGTGGCCGCCGTCTGCTCGTAGCTGCCCCGCTCCAAGAAAAAGAAGTCGCTGTCCCGGCTGGAAAGATCGGGCTGTTCCCCCCGGATGATGGAGTGGGCGTTTTGAATGATGGCGCTCTGTTCCGCCTGACGAAACACCCTGCCCAGATGGACAGTGGGGATGACGTCACTGGCGATCATATCTCGCAGCAGGTTACCCGGCCCAACAGAGGGGAGCTGGTCCGGGTCCCCCACCAGAATCAGCCGGGAGGAAAGGCGCAGCGCCCGCATTAGGGAGCACATCAGCGGGGTATCCACCATGCTCACCTCATCCAGAATCACCACACTCTGGCGCAGAGGGTTCTTTTCATCCCGCTTGAAGTTGTGCTTGCCTGTTTCCGGGTCCCGGTAATCCACCTCCAGCAGCCGGTGAATGGTGGAGGCCTCCCGCCCGGTCACCTCGCTCATTCGCTTGGCCGCCCGCCCGGTGGGGGCCGCCAACGCCACCTTTTCCCCCTGCTGCTCCAGCAGGAAGAGGATGGCGTTGAGGGTGGTGGTCTTTCCGGTGCCGGGGCCCCCCGTCAGGATGAACACCCCGCTGTTGAGGGCCATCTTCACGGCTTTCCGTTGGAGCTCATCGTACTCGATGTCCAGCTGCTGTTCCAGCCGGGCAATCTCCTTGGAAAAATCCTTGTCATCGGGCGGTACGTTCCCCAGCATCAGGGAAATCCGCCCCGCAATGTAGGTTTCCGCCGTGTACAGGCGATTGAGGTAGATGTAATTCCGACCCCCAAAGGTGTCGCTGACCAACTCTTCTTCCTCCACCGCCTGCTCCAGAAGCTCTTCCAAAAGCTCCGGATCCTCCTGCACGTCCAGAAGGGCCGCGGTGGTTTCCAGCAGCCGGTCCCGGGGCAGGCAGGTGTGGCCGTTGAGGAGATTGTGGGTCAGCACGTGGGAAAGCCCCGCCTTAAGCCTGCGGGGATCGGCGGAGGAAAGCTCCATCTGCCGGGCGATGCCGTCGGCCCGCTCAAAGTCCAGCCCCACCGTCTCGTTGCAGAGGATGTAGGGGTTTTCCTCCACCACCTGTTGCGTCAGGGGGCCCCACAGCTTCCACGCCCGGATGGAAGCTGCCGCGTCCAGCCCAAAGCGGGAGAGAAAGAGCATCACCGTGCGGATGCCAAAGATACGCCGGTACTGTTCAAAAATATCGGCAGCCTTCCGCTGGGAAATCCCCGGAACCTGCGCCAGCTTGCGGTGATCCTTTTCAATGATTTCCAGAGTTTTGTCCCCGTACATCCCCACCATTCTCCGAGCCAACACCGGGCCGATCCCCTTGATGACGCCGGAGCTAAGGTATTTGAGGATGGCGGAGGAGGAAGCGGGCATCTGCCGCTGGCAAATTTCCGCCTTAAACTGCTGACCGTAGGTGGGGTGGTTGACATAGCGTCCGGTCAGGGCCACTTCTTCTCCTGCGGCCACACCGGGAATATTCCCCACCGCCGTCACCAGTTCTGCGCCGGTGTCCAGCTCCATCACCACGTAGCCGGTATCGGCACTCTGGTAAACGATACCCTCCACTGTCCCGGTGAGGGTGAGCAGGGGTTGGGGAGTTTGCACAGTTTCACCACCTTAAAAAATTACAGATTATTTTAGGGCAAAGAGGGCGTCCCGCAGCAGCTCTCCCACCGTGGGGTGAGCGTAGGCCACTCTCTTGATTTCTTCGACCTTCATGCCGCTTTCGATGAGGGGAGCCACCCCTGAGATCAGCTCGGAAGCGTAGCTGCCCAGCAGGTGAACCCCCAGCAGCCGCTCCCCTTTTCCGTCGGCGATCACCTTGCAGATGCCGTCGCCTCCCTGCACTTCTGCCAGAAAGCGCCCAGAATACCGCAGGGAAAGGCTGGCGGTCTGGATTTCTATCCCCTGCTCCCGGGCAGCCTCTTCGGTCAGGCCGATGCCTGCGGCCTCGGGGCTTGTGTAGAGCACGGCGGGAATGGCGTCATACCGCATCCGGTCGGGAATGCCCAGCATGTCGTTGACTGCGGTTTCTGCTTCCCGGTAGGCGGTGTGAGCCAGCAGGGAGCGGCCGTTGATGTCCCCCGCCGCCCAAATGCCGGGGACAGCGGTGTGCATCCTTTCATTGGTTTCCAATTGACCTCTGGGGCCAGGGGTAAGACCTACCGTTTCCAGCCCCAATCCGGCGGTGACGGGAACCCGTCCCCCTGCCAGCAGTACCTTTTGGGCGGAAAGTTCCTGGGGCTCGCCGTCCATCTCGTAGGTGAGGGAGCCTTCTCCCACCCCTGTCACCCGACAGCCCAGCCGGAAGGCAATGCCCTTCTTTTTCAGCTGGGCCAGCAGCATGTCGCAGAGGTCGGCGTCCATTCCCGCAGCAATCCGGGGCAGCATTTCCAGCACCGTCACTTTGCTGCCCGCCGCCTTGTAGTAGCAGGCCAGCTCCAAGCCGATGACTCCACCGCCGATTACCGCCAGCTCGGCGGGAACCTCCGGCAGGGAAAGTGCTTCCCGGCTGGTGATGGCAAAACCACTGTCCAGCGCCTCTTGCAGGCCGGGGATGGGAGGAACCGCAGGGGCGGAACCGGTGGCGATGAGAATCCGGGGGGCTGCATAAAGCTCCTCCCCAATCCGCACCAAAAAGTCCTCTCCCTGTTTGCCTTCCAGCCGTGCGGAAGCCTGTATTACCGTGGCGCCGACGCCTTCCAACGATTTGGCAATGCCGCTCACCAGCATTTTGATGACCCGGTTCTTGCGGGCCACCACCTTGGAATGCTCCAAGACGGCGTCTGCCGCTGTCACCCCGTAGGTTCCCGCGGATTTAACCGTATCCAGCACCTTGGCGCTGTTCAGAAGGGTCTTGGAAGGAACACAGCCCTCGTTGAGGCAGACGCCTCCCAGAGCTCGCTGCTCCGCCACAATGGTTTTAAGACCTGCTGTGGCGGCACGCTCTGCCGCCCGGTATCCGGCAGGCCCTCCCCCCAAGATAATCAGCTGCGCTTGTTCCATAATGGACCTCCTCTTATTTTGTTCCAAAAATGCGATCTCCTGCGTCTCCCAGACCGGGGACGATGTAGGCGTTTTCGTTGAGTCTTTCATCCAGTCCGGCACAGTAGACGTTGACATCGGGATGGGTCTTGGTCAGAAGCTCCAGCCCTTCGGGAGCGGCAATGATGCAGAGAAAATGAATGCTCTGGGCACCCTTTTGCTTGATGAGGTGAATGGCATCCACCGCGGAACCACCTGTGGCCAGCATGGGATCCACTACAAAGACTTCCCGCTCGCTGATATCCGGGGGCAGCTTGCAGTAATATTCCACCGGCAGATGGGTTTCCGGGTCGCGGTAGAGTCCGATATGTCCCACCTTGGCGGCGGGAATCAAATCCAAGAACCCGTCTACCATGCCAAGGCCTGCCCGCAGAATGGGCACAACCGCCAGCTTGCGGCCTGCCAGCACCTTAGTTTTGGCGGGACCGATGGGGGTTTCGACCTGGGTTTCCTGAGTGGGCAGATTGCGGGTGGCTTCGTAGCACATCAGGCCGGAAATTTCCGAGATTAGCTCCCGGAACTCTTTGGTGCCGGTGTTTTTGTCCCGCAGGTGGGTGAGCTTGTGCTGAATCAGGGGATGATCAAAAATGACTGGTGTATGCATTGTTCTTGCTCCTTCCGTGTGGATCGGCTTAATCTAAAGGCTGTCTTTCTTCCAAATGATGTTGCTACTGATAGTTCCTTTGGCATTGCAGCCTGTCCAAGAGCCTGCCCCTACCGGGCAAAGAGCCCCCTACGGTTACAAGAAGCCTCCGGTATTAAAGATAAAAAATACAGGTTACAGCTTTTGCTCCAAGTCGGCCAGCTGCCCCACCCGGCGAGCATGGCGCTCGCCCTCAAACTCCGTGTCCAAAAAGGCGTCGACCAGCTCGATGGCAAGTCCCACTCCCACCACCCGCCCGCCCATACACAGGACATTGGCGTTGTTGTGGGCCCGGGTCATCTTGGCACTGAAGGTGTCGGAGCAGACTGCAGCCCGGATTCCCTTTATCTTGTTGGCCGCCATAGAAATGCCGATACCGGTTCCGCAAAACAGCAGGGCCAGCTGGCACTCTCCCTTCACCACCGCCTCGCAGGGAGCTTGAGCCATCCGGGGATAATCGCAGCTTTCCTCGCTGTGGGCGCCAAAGTCCTTGTAGGCAATCCCCCGCTTATCCAGATGCTTTTTGACTTCTTCCTTCAGGGAGTAACCTCCATGATCGCTTCCCAGTGCCAGCATTCTCATCATCCTTTCGGTTATAGTGACTCCTTGGCTATTTGCTGTTCCCGCTCCATCCGCTCCCGCTCGGCCTGAGGCAGCCGCAGGTAGGTGGGAGCCAGTTGGTCGGCGTCGACAAAGCGCTGCTGCTCTGCCAGCTGTGCCCCCACTGCCGCCACCCATCCCGCCCGCTGATGACGACACCCTTCGGGGGCCAGCAGCAGGCCAGGCAGGCCTTCCAGCGCCTGATAGCAGAGAACGCTGCCGTCCCCCACCAGCATCACCGGGGCGTCCAGAGGGGCCAGCCGTTCCCGCAGCTCCTCCAGAGAGAGGGCAGCGTCGGGGGTGAGGCGCTCCGGCATTCCGTGATGGGAGCGGAACAGGGCGGTATAAACCTGTTCCCGGCGTGCATCCATCACCGGAGCCAGATACCCCTGGAACCCGGGAACTCCTGCTGCCAAAGCCTCCAGAGTGGAAACCTCCACACAGGGCTTGTCCAGGGCCAGAGCCATTCCCTTGATGCTGGAAATGCCGATGCGTAGTCCGGTAAAGGAACCGGGGCCTGTAGTCACCGCCAGGACGTCCAAATCCCCGGCAGCAAGGCCTGTGATGTGGAGGAGAGCTTCCACCATGGGCATGGCGGTTTGGGAGTGAGTTAGTCCCACGTTGCAGAAAAACTCCCCCGCCAGCACTCCATCCCGCATAATCGCGCAGGAGGCCGCCTGGGAGGAAGTGTCCACAGCTAATATAATCACGGGTTCTTCACCCCTTTTTGAATTTCGATGATCCGCCGGTTTTCGTCTTTTCCCGGCCGAATCGCCACCACAATATGTTCCCGGGGCAAAAACTCCCGGATGTTCTCGCTCCATTCCACCGCCAGAATGCAGTCCCTGCGCCGCAGGTAGTCAAAGTAGCCGGTGGATTCCAGAGAATCCTCCCCTTCCACCCGGTACATATCAAAATGGCAGAGGGTAATATGCTTCCCCTCATACTCGTTGATCAGAGCAAAGGTGGGACTGCTCACCTCTCGGGGGTCCAACCCCAGCCCTTCTGCCAACCCCCGGACAAAGGCGGTTTTTCCGGCTCCCAAGCCGCCATACAGGGCGACAACATCCCCGGGCCGGAGAGTTTGAGCAAATTCTTTGGCCCGCTGCATGGTTTCCGCCGGGCTTTGGGTTTGGTATATCAAAGCAGCTTCCTCTCTTTTCAAAATCTAGTGAGAATTCCCCCCGGCACTGATGGAGTTTTTGTTCCGCTGCGTTTGTGCCGTTACACAGTGTAGCACCGGAACAGGGGGAAGTCAACGCGGGAAAAAGAACCCGCTCTTACATTTTTTTGTTGGGGAGCGGCTCCTCCCGGTAAGGGCTCAATCCCGCGGCCATCAGGCCAACGTAAATGGGGGCGAACCGGTCCGAAACGGCGGGAGGAGCCGTTCCCTGTTCCAGCAGTAGGACCTCAAAGCCCCGGCCGACTGGAAGAGACAGGGTAACGGTGGTTCCCTTTCCCTCCTGAGAGCGGATGGCAAGATCCCCGTCATGAGCCTGGGCCATCAGATGGGCGATAGCCAGCCCCAGTCCCGAACCGCTCACGGAAGGGGTATGCTGGTATACAAAATAGGGCCGGGTAATGTCGGGCAGCACCCCCTTGGGGATGCCCAAGCCCTTGTCGGCAACTTGCAGCAACACCCTCGCTCCATCGGGAGAAGGGCAAAGAGATACCGTCACTTTGTTGCCCTTTCGGGTGTAATACAAGGCATTGTGGAGAAGATTAAAAAAGGCGGCTTCAAAGCGTTCAGGGTCTATCCCGGCGTAAAGCTCCTCCTCGGGCAGGTAAAACTCCAGGCCAATCCCCATGGACTGGGCCAGCGTCTGCGCCGTCTCCCGGGTGCTTTTCAAATAAGCGTTGAGATTCATATCCACGAGTTTTAAATCCAGCAGGCCGCTTTGATACCGGGCGTATTCCGTCAGGTTGGCTGCCAGGCGCAGAATATGGTATCCCCGCAAAGTCACCTGATTAAAGCTCTCCTGCATCCAGGCGGTGCGCATGAGCTCCGCCTTTTGATAAACGCCGTCCAGAGTGGAGAGCACCTCTCCCACCGTTTCCCGGATGCCATCGGCCAGCACCCCGGCAATGCGGGTGCTCTGATAGTAAACCTTGGAATCGATGTAGTTGTCCATGCGGATCAGCATCAGAATTAACCCTGCGGGCTCCTCTCCCTCCAGAATGGGGGTGATGCTCAGGTTGATGCCGGAAAGAGGCAGCACTTCTTTCAGGGTACAGTTTCCGGTCTCAGTCGCCTGTTTGAGCAATTTCTCCCGGTCAAACTCCCCCAGCAAATTGGCAAGTCCTTGGGTGGTGGTAGCTCCCTCGTAATACCGGTTGGCCAGCTCGTTGCTGAAGTGGACCTTCCACTGGCAATTGCAGATAATCACCGGCAGAGGAAAATTCCGATAGGAGTGGAACAGGGAACGGTATCGGCGAATAAAGTCCAACTGGTATTCCGACATCTCCCCACCTCCCTTCCCATTCTCTTTCTTATTATATAAGAAGCCCGGCCCTGTGTAAACATCCTTTCGACACCTTTTTTGGTTTTTCCCGAAAGGAATTCCGAGCTTGTTCCGGGGATTTTTGGTTCTGAAAATCATAAGAAACACTGCAAAAGATAAGGTTTTTTGCCTCTAATTTGGGTAAGATAAGAGAATCGTCATGTTTTTGACAGACCTTTCTTGTAGTTTTGCCGAAACTGGTATAAAATAGTAGTGTGTAAACAAAAAGGAGGTATTTTTATGGCAATCAAAATCGGCATCAACGGATTTGGACGCATCGGCAGGCTGGTTTTCCGTGCAGCCATGGCGCAGATGGACAAATACGAGATCGTGGGCATCAACGATCCTTTTGTAGACCCCGAATACATGGTATATATGACCAAGTACGACACGGTTCACGGCAAATTTGACGGAGAAGTTTCCCACGACGGTAATAAGCTGGTTGTAAATGGCAAATCCATCAATGTTTTTGACAAAATGAATCCCAATGAAATTCCCTGGGGCGAAGTGGGTGCCGAGTATGTAGTGGAATCCACCGGTGTGTTTGTGGCTCAGGAAAAGGCCGAGCTGCACCTGCAGGGCGGCGCCAGAAAAGTTGTCATCTCCGCTCCCGCCAAGAGCAAGGAAACTCCCACCTTTGTGATGGGCGTTAACGAAGATAAATACACCAAGGACATGACCGTTGTTTCCAACGCCTCCTGCACCACCAACTGCCTGGCTCCTCTCACCAAGGTAATCAACGATAACTTTGGCGTGGTAGAAGGCCTGATGACCACCGTTCACGCCACCACCGCCACTCAGAAGACCGTAGACGGCCCTTCCAAGAAGGACTGGAGAGGTGGCCGCGCTGCCGCTGGCAACATCATCCCCTCCTCCACCGGCGCCGCCAAGGCCTGTGCTCTGGTTATCCCCGAAGTGACCGGAAAGCTGACCGGCATGTCTTTCCGGGTACCCACTCTGGATGTCTCTGTGGTTGACCTCACCGTTCGCCTGGAAAAATCCACCACCTACGAGGAAATCTGTGCCAAGATTAAGGAAGCCAGTGAAGGCTCTATGAAGGGTATTCTGGGCTACACCGAAGAAATGGTAGTTTCCAGCGACTTCATCGGCGATCCCCGCACCTCTGTCTTTGACGCCAAAGCCGGCATCATGCTCAACCCCAACTTCGTAAAGCTGGTCTCCTGGTACGACAACGAATGGGGCTATTCCAACAAGATTCTGGATTTGATCTCCCACATGGATAAGGTAGACAAGGCGTAAAATTGGCTTAGAGGAAGCTTTTTTTACTACTGCAACACAATGAATTTGCTGGTTGGTTACCGCATTGTGCGACTCGCTTCGCCCTTAGTGTGATAACGATAGGCAAAAAAATACCTCTTTCTAATGTTTTTAAAAACATAGAAAGGGGTATTTTTGTGTTGTTGTCCCAATTGTTACGGGAGTTTATATTCCATTATGAGTGTTGAGGGCTGTTATCAAAGGCCATAGACCATTTGGCGTCTTTATTCTCTCCCCCTATAGGGTTGGCTGGTAATAAAGAGCCGTACCCGTAAATAAAATCCACCGGCATAACCTGTGGATTTTATTGGTTTACAGCTCTGCATATTGGCAAATTCGGTCTACCTTTGGCTGGGATGGACCTCCCTCTTCGAATTCTGATTGTAAAAATACTTTGACCAATTTTTCCATAAGTTTAATTCCAATAGTAAATGCACCAAAGCAGGCAATGTTAGCATTGTTGCTTTTTCGTGCCCTCTCAGCGGAATATACATCGCTAATCAGCGCCGCATAGGCTCCCTTCACTTTATTGGCCGCCAGAGAGACGCCGATTCCCGTGCCACAAATCAAGATACCTCTGTCATACCGGCCTGCGGCTACTGCCTTGGCTACCTCAAAGGCTACATTGGCATAAATTATATCGTCACTGCCAAAATCTTTTACCGTGTATCCCTTTTGTTGCAGCATTTGAATGATGGCCGCTTTTGCCTGGGCAGCGTTGGGATCGCAGCCAATTGCTATCGTGTGCAACCAAATCTCTCCCTTCTGTTGTTACTCCATAGTCTTCTGCATACCGCCTGCCATAGCCTCCAGAATGATAAAGCAAGAGGTTGCGCCTGCGTCCAGCACCCCTCGGGAACGTTCCCCCAGTCTGGCGGACCGCCCGTATTTTGCTACCAAGTCCTTGGTGCTATCCTTTCCCTGTCGGGCCGCGGCCACCATATCGTCCAAAGCGTCAGGGAAGTCCCTCCCCTGTGTATGGGCTGCTTTAAGAGCTTCCAAGGCCGGGAACAAGGTATCCACCAGGGTTTTATCCCCCGGGCGGGCATCTACAATGTCATACAGCCCTTCCAGCCCTGCTTCCATCATGTTGATAAAGAGCTGGAGGTCAATTTCTTCTACCTCGTCCCCTTGATCGGCCATTTCCATAAATACTGTTCCATAAATCGGTCCCATGGACCCACCGATTTTGTTGAGCAGCACCTTTCCCAACTCAAAGAGCCCATTGGTAAATGTCGTTTTTTCATCTCCCAATTGCTTGCCATATAAGGTGAACCCCTTGTTCATATTCATTCCGTGATCCCCATCACCGATCAGCCCGTCCACGTCTCCAAGATATTGTTTGTTATCTTGAACCGCCTTGACCATACTCAGAAGAATATCTCGTCCGTTTTCATTTTTTACAACCGCCATTACAACTCACCTATCTCATAGATTTTCTTCACCAGTCGGGTTTGGATGCTCTTGGAAAGGCCTGAAGGGGCAGCCTGGCTTTATGGCTGCCGAAAACCAACGCTGGTGGCATCCATATCAATCAGCTCCTTAAGTTCATCATCCACCTTCATTATGGTGAGAGTGGCTCCCATCATATCCAGGGAGGTGAAGTAATTCCCCACATAGGAGCGGTATGTTTGGATGCCTTGGGCTTTCAGTAGCTTATCAATTTCGTTGTAGAGCACATATAGCTCCATTACAGGAGTTGCCCCCAGCCCAGAAACCAAAACCACAACCTCATCTCCCGCCTGATAGGGATAATCCGGCACCACGATATCCACCATGCGCTTGGCCATCTGGGCGGCGGTTTCCAGTGGGCAAACCTCAATTCCCGGCTCTCCGTGATGGCCAATCCCCACTTCCATGGTTCCTGGTTTAATTTCAAAGTTAGGATGTCCCACCGCCGGTAGAGTGCAAGGAGTCAGGCCAATGCCTACGCTGCGGGTGTTGTCGATAGCCTTTTGGGCTGTAGCAATCACCTCGTCTAAGGAACCACCTAAAGCAGCCTTAGCACCACCGCATTTCCACATCAGGATTTCACCCGCTACCCCCCGGCGCTTTTCCCGCTGGTCTTTGGGGGCAGAAGCCACGTCGTCATTGGCTATCACCGTCTTGACTACGAGTCCTTCCCGTTTGGCCATCTTACTGGCCATTTTGACATTCATATTGTCGCCAGAATAGTTTCCATACAGGCAGGCAATGCCGGCTCCGCCATCGGCAGCACGAAAAGCTTCTAAAAAAGCCAAAGCGGTAGGAGAGGAGCAAATTTCGCCCACAGCGGCTGCGTCGCACATGTTTTTTCCCACATATCCGATAAAGGCAGGCTTATGTCCCGACCCCCCCCCGGTTACTACTCCGACTTTTCCCGCCTTGGGCGCATCGACTGCGGCTATAACGCCTCTGGTATTTTCTTCACTGGTGATTACTTGCTTTACAATGTCCCCGTGACATTTGGCAAATCCCTCCAACATTTCATCGACAATGTTGTCGGGGTTGTTTAAGATTCGCTGCATTTTGCATCCTCCACATCGTTGTTTACTGAATGGTAAATCCGCCGTCCACAAGCAAATTGTGGCCTGTAATCATCCCCGCTCCTCTGCTGCACAAAAACGCAATGCAGGCCGCTATTTCATCCGGTTCCGCAAAACGTTGGGATGGCATTTCCTTTTTAAAGGCATCGCCCACCGGTCCGTCCCAAGCCTTATGTCCCAATTCGGTCAGCACCACAGTTGGGGAAACGCAGTTGACCCGAATTCCATATTTTCCCCACTCCTTGGCCATTACCTTGGTCATGGCAATAATGCCACCCTTGCTGGCGCAATAAGCCACGTGCTTGTCGAGAGCGATAACACCCGCCTGAGAAGCCATGTTGACGATGCAGCCGTCAATGTTGTTTTCGATCATGTATTTTCCCACCGCCTGAGCCATAAAAAAGCTGGCAGAAAGGTTGATATCAATGGTTCGGTTCCAGTCATCCTCACCAATGGATTCCGCGTTTTCCAGTGCAACAATTCCAGCGCTGTTCACCAAAATATCCACCTGATCAAAAGCCTTAACACCGGCATCAATCACCTTGGCCGGATAGGCTCGATCGCAGACGTTACCCACTACGCCCAAACAGTTTTCACCTAACTTTTTAGCGATTTCTTCTACCTTGGGGTTGAGGTCCGCCAATATAATGTTGACGCCTTTGTCATGGAAGAATTTAGCTGTGGCATAGCCGATGCCCGCTGCTCCGCCGGTTATCACAGCGGTTTTACCTTGGAGGGAAAAATGCAGGTCTACATTTTCGTATTTAAGCATAGGTAAGCCTCCTCTTTGCTGTTTTGTGACACAAGGCGGACGGACTTGCATCCATCCGCCCTGCGCCGTTTGATTATGAAAAAAGAGTGGAACGATTAATACTTGTTGACATACTCCACTGCGTTCTCAGGGGTGATCATTTCAAAGGGAATCCAATTAAACTGCTCCACCTGTTCGCCGTTGACCGCTTTGACCGCTGCTTCGATAGCACCGACCATTTGTCCTTCTGCATTCTGAAAATCGCTGGCGATCATCCGCCCTTCCTGAATGGCGGTAACAGCATCGGTAATACCGTCAATACCAATGCAGGGAATGTCCAAGCCGGCATCTTCAATGGCCTGACGCGCGCCCAGAGCCATCTCGTCATTTTCGGCAATAACAGCGTGGATATCGCTGCCAAAGCTGTTGATCCAGGTCTCCATCAGACTCATGGCCTCAGAACGGGACCAGTTGGCTGTGTTGCGTGCCAGCTCCTTAATCTTGGGGTACTTTGCCAAAATGTTCTCAATGCCTTCGATGCGCTGAAGCTGAGCAGACTGTCCCATTGGCCCTTCGATAATGACGATATTAAATTCATCCTTGCCCAAATGGTCAATCATAAACTGCATGATGTCCTCACCGGCGGATACATCCTGGGAACCGACATACGAAGTCAGCAGGTCGCTTTCTACCATGGTGTTTACTCCCACCACAGGGATACCGGCCTGATGAGCAATTTCCACACCAGCGGCGCAAGCCACAGCGTCGTGGGGGTTGAGAATAATGGCGTCACAGCCGTCTGCAATCATGGTCTCGATTTGAGAGAGCTGGGTGGCCGCATCGTAGTTTCCGTCATAGGAAATCAGCTCGATACCGTTTTCCTGACAATACTTTTTGGCCGCATTGTCCATACGCATGGTAAATTCGTTTTGAAGGCTGTAATAAGTCGCGCCGATTTTTAGCTTTTTAGCGGGGGTATCCGCCGAGGCGCTCGGAGCTTCCGGCGAATTGGCTTCCGCAGGGGCAGAGCTTTCCGATGGTGTTGCCTGCTGGGCGGGCGAGGAGCAGGCGGCAAAGGTGGCCACAACCAGAAACAGTGCGAGGAATAAGGTAAGTGTTTTCTTCAAGTGTTTCATTTTTATCCTCCTTGCGTTTTATATCAGTCGCTTTTTGCGAGTGAAAACAAATTTAATCTTCCGCGTTCAAACCGTCCAGCATAACCGCTCCGATGACCACAAAGCCCTTGATAATCATCTGGTAATATGTATTGACCCCCAGCATATCCAGGCCGTTGGTCAGACACTGAAGCAGCAGGATACCAATGATGGTTCCCCACAATCTGCCTCGGCCTCCCGCCAGACTGGTTCCACCGATGACCACCATAGCAATGGCGTTGGTTTCGTACCCATCGCCGGTAGATGTCACACCAGAGGTCACCCGCGCGCTGGTAATAATTCCGGCCAGAGCCGCCAGCACACTGGAAATGATGTAGACCGAGCAAATGATCCGCTTAGTATTGATGCCGGACACATGGGCTGCATTGAGGTTTCCACCCACTGCAAAGATGTAGCGCCCATACCTAGTTTTGTACAGTAGGGTAAAGCAGATGGCCAAAACCACCAGCATAATGACAATGGCGGTCGGCAACCAGCCCCCGATGTTTCCGCCACCAAGAAATTTAAATTCGGTGCTCAGGCTGGGAATAGGCTTGGCGTCGGTCAGCAGAAAGGTCAGCCCCTTTGCAATGCTCATGGAGCCCAAGGTGCCTACAAAGGGGGGCACCCGGAAATAGGAAACGCAAACTCCATTAAAGGTACCGATGATTAGCCCCATCCCCACCCCTACCAGCACCGCTACCATCCAGTGTTTATTCATACTGGTTTGAGCAAAATAAGCGGAGTACATGCCGGCGCAGCCCATCACCGCACCCACCGACAAGTCAATGCCGCCGGTCAGTACCACAAATGTCATACCCACGGCCAGCAACCCGTTGATGGAGGAGATGCGCAAAATATTACGAATATTGGAGGTGCTTAAAAAATTGGGCTTAAGGGCATACATTATAATAATCAGCAAGATCAGCCCGATGAGGGACCCAAAGGTGGAAACGAACTGTCTGCGGGACATGGTTCTCCTTTTGATTTGTACACCGGGATCCAATTGGCTCATTTCACATCGCTCCTGTCGTCATCATTTCGCCTGCTGATCATATGCTTAAACTGCATTTGCACAATGGCTTCCTCAGAAAATTCACTGCGCCTTAATTCACCGCTAAACCTATGATTGCTCAGCACTAGAATCCGGTCGGACATTCCCATGGCCTCCGGCATCTCGGAAGAAACCAGAATTACTGCGTTTCCCTGAGCGGCATAATCGCACATGATCTTATAAATTTCGGCCTTGGACCCAACATCGATTCCTCTGGTGGGTTCATCAAAAATAATAATTTTTGGCTCGGTCATCATCCATTTGGCCAAAACCACCTTTTGCTGGTTTCCACCTGACAGGGATTTGACCGGTAACAGGGTGCTGGCCGTTTTGATGTTGAGGGAGGAAACCTGCCGGGTCACAGCATTACCTTCCGCCCTGCGCTGGAGCAAACCGGATTTAGTAAATTTTCTGAGGGAGGGAAGGGTGGTATTGTGGCATATGCTCATTGGCAACACCAATCCCTTGCCTTTTCTATCTTCCGTCACATACGCTATCCCATGAGTCACCGCGTCTCTGGGGCTTTTAAAGGTGACCTCTTCCCCCTCCAGTAGGATTTTCCCTTTCTCCGGCTGGGTAATGCCAAACAGCGAGTTCATCAGCTCGGTCCGGCCCGACCCGATGAGTCCTACAAATCCCAATATTTCGCCCCTATGTAGGGTAAAGCTGATATCCTCATACTGATGGGCCAGCGTTAAGTTCCTGACCTCCAGAATGGGTTCCCCAATGGTCACCTCCACCTTTGGAAACTGGGATTTCAACTCCCGGCCCACCATGCTACAAATCAGTTGCTCCGTATCGATTTCACCTTTTTTCCATGTGCCCACGTTGCCTCCATCCCGGAGCACGGTAATTTCATCGGCCACCCGGAAAATTTCATCCATCTTATGGGAGATGTAGATGATACCGGTACCTCGGGCCTTCATATCCGCAATCATGCGAAACAGACTCTCCACCTCCCGGTTGGTGATGGAAGAGGTTGGTTCGTCCATTATGACAATGTGTGCGTTTTGCGAAATAGCCTTAGCGATTTCCACCATTTGCTGCTCTGCCATTGGAAGCGCCTTCATTTTAGTTCTGGGATTCATGTTCAGATTCAGGCTGTCCAGCAGCTTTTCGGTCTGCCGGTATAGCTGTTTATAATCGACAAACCCCATTTTTACCGGCTCGCGGCCTAGAAAAATATTCTCTGCCACCGATAGCTCCTCCACAGGGGAAAGCTCTTGCTGAATCATCGCCACTCCCAGAGAACGCGCATCGGATGGAGAGTAGATGTCTGCCGGCTTTCCCTGTATCTTTATTACACCCCCGTCGAACCTATGAACTCCCGCTAGCGCCTTCATAAGAGTAGACTTGCCTGCGCCATTTTCGCCCATCAGAGCATGTACGGTACCTGCTTTGAGCTGAAAATTCACACCATGTAGCACTTCCACCCCATAAAAGCTCTTGCGAATACCGCTCATCTCTACCAAGCTCATGTTTTGCCCCCCTTGTTTTGACATTTCCCCTTGCTACGGAGTTATATAGTTTGTGAGCGACACTGCATACCCAGGATGGTCCAGCAAGCGCTTAAGCTCCTCGTTCAGGTGGAATATGGTCAGCGTTGCCCCCATCATATCCAGGGAGGTAAAATAATTTCCCACAAGGGCTTTGTAAATATCCACATTCTTTTTTTGCAGAACGTCGCAAACACGGCTATACAAAATATGCAGCTCGCTAAGCATGGTGTTTCCAAGACCGGACAAGATGACCATAACCTGATCACCTGCTTCCAAGGGCATATCCCTGAGCACCTCTGCAATCATAATGTCCGCTGTTTCGCTGGCGGTTTTCAGTTTGCAGGTATCCATGCTGGACTGTCCGTGATGGCCTACGCCAATTTCCATAGTGCCCCGCTCAATCAGATAGTTGGGCCTACCCACGTCGGGAATGATGCAGCTTGCAAGCCCGATACCAATGCTGCGCATCCGTGATAGCGCCTGCACTGTCACGGATTCTACCTGATTCAGGTCGTAACCCAGTGCGGCGGCGGCCCCGGCGATTTTCCAGAGCAGGGTTTCTCCGGTGCTCCCCCGGCGGGTACTAGGATCATCAGTTGCCACATCATCATTGGCAATCACCAACCGCACTTCTACCCCTTGGGCTTTTGCACGGCGAGCCGCAGAGCGGGCATTAACAACGTCGCCATAAAAATTTCCAAACAGACAAACGACTCCTTTGCCTGCATCTGCCTCCATAAAGGCATGATAAAAGGACTCCTCCGATGGAGGGGTAAAAATATCACCGATGGCTACGGCATCCAGCATATTTTTTCCAAGATACCCCATAAAGGCAGGGTCGTGGCCGGAACCGCCACCGGTTACAATTCCCACCTTGCCGGATATCGGTGCACTTTTGTATTTCAGAGTTCGGGGGCATGCGGTATGCGCAACATACTGGTGATAACACTTTACAAAACCAACGATGGCCTCATCTACCATATCTGCCGGCTGGTTGAACAGTTTTTGCATATCTCCTCTACCGTTCAAGTCATTCACCCTCGCTTTATTGGCCATCAAGGACCTTTTTGTAATAATTGATGTAAACGCCGATCTCTCGTTCGCTATACTTTTTACTTTTTCGCCCTACCAATACAAATGGTTTCATCTGTTTATATGTTTTAATCAGTTTGGTGGTATCCAAAAATACAGTTCTCCCTTCTGCCACTGCACTGATGTGATTAAACAAGGCACCCACATAGATTTCGTGTTGGGTAATCAGCTCGTCCAACTTGATTTTGGAAATGCCCAGAATATCCAACCCAATCTCCGCCTCTTTCTCCTGAACAAGGTCGGTCAGGGCAACAAAAATCTTGATAAAAGTAGTAATGCGGATATCGTTGCTGCGGCTATACTTTTGATTGAATCCTGCCGGATCCCAGCCAATTCGCTTGCTGATTTCCGTATTGCTAATTCCATATTTGCCTGCTGTCACGTTTAAATTGGCATAAATACAGTCGACCAGATAGTCCTTAGTTATCTTTTTTAATGCCAGCTCTTCAAATTCAGTCACTAAATCCCCCCTGCATAAGATGCGGTGGTGACAATTACAATGCAGTCCTTCTCCCACCTCTTCACTAGCGAGCATGCAAACAGGAAGTTTAAAGGGAAAGAAAGCAACAATTTTTAATGGAGTGTGCATTTTGTACATTTTTTATCCCTTATTGTATAATTATATCTTTAATCTGTTATTCTGAGAATGAGCCTAAAGTGCAAAATAGTAGCTTATATGCAATATTTTTATTAATAGTTATGAATTAATGTTTGCTTGATAAATCTTTTTTATCCCTTTTGCCAGCACTGCTTTGCATGATCCCGTTCCAGTCCACATCTTTAAAGGATGCAGAACTTGCCTTGAAAGAAGCTCCATTGTTTGCCACTATAAAATATCAAGAATTATTTGCAAAAAGTTTGCATATTCCGGTCGGTTGAAGTCAATAAAAGTGTCTTCGAAGGACCCTCTAAATCTTCTATGTTCGTGTGTTTCTTGTTGCCCCACTAGATACCGGCCACGTGTCTAAGTCTGGCGCAGACCAGCATGTGAGCAGAGTTTCCATCAGGAAAAGTACCGACAATCCGGGTGCGACGGCGGATTTCGAGTCGGCTTGTCTACTTTAGATTCCGGCCAAATTCCAGCCGATTGTTGAGGGTTTCCTCTACACTTCCCCCGCACGAATTCCCGCATCTTACCCTTAATTACTTCTTTAATCAGTTGTACATTTTTTACAGACATGGTTTGTAATCTCCTTTCAGAATGGTGAATCTTAGCTTTATTCTAACAGAGATCTGCAAACCTTTGGGACGGCATTTGGAACATATTTCCCGTTGCTCCGCATTCTCTCTATTGCCGACCTTGATCATTTAAGGTTTGCCAAAAGGCATAACAATCTGTTGGGATCTAGTGCATCAGCGATTACACCCCAACCTTTCCGAAAGTTGGGGCCGCTGGCCCAATCTCATAATCTACCCAAATATTTGAGGCAACCAGTCCGGCTTGCGCAACGGATTCAGGGACGCTATAATAAGACATAGACAGGCGGAAATCCGCCGGCAAGGGGGTGGATGTTATGAAGGAGCTTGCGTTAAGCGTGGGAGAGCCCTGGACCTCCCCGGCTTGGGGCAGCAATTTTGTTATGTTTGCCACCGAGACAGGGCAGCCGGTACCGGAACCCCAGACCAGAGAGTATCTGCGCCGCTGCTGTAAATACGCCCGCCACTATCAGGTGTGGCTGGTGCCGGAACGCTTTGTGCTGATGGGGTACCAGTGCATGTGCCTTATCGACCCTCAGGGCAAGGTGGCTGGAGCCCAAAAGGCTCTGCACAACAGCCCTGCCCACAGAGTAGCAGGTGGGAAAAAGAGCGCTTCTCTCAACATCTTCCCCAGCGAGATGGGCAGCATCTTCCTATGTGTGGATGTGGATATCTACCGCCCCGAGGTAGCCCGCATCGCCGCTGCTATGGGAGCCCAGATCATTCTCTGCAACCAGAGCATCCTGCAGGGGGACTATTCCAGCAGTATGGTGCTGACCGGCGCCTGGAACGCCGCCCAGCTGGCAGGGGTTTACGTGGTGGCCGTCACCAACCAGTTTCACTGTGTCTGCACCCCCATCCCCCTCTCTCCCCTGAAGGATGGCTTCCTCTCTCCCCCAGGTATGCGGCTGCCCATGACCCAAACGCTCTCGGTGACGGAATTGAGCACCCTCCAACGGCCCAAGCCCCTCTCCCGCAAGCTGTACGCCCTCCACCGCAACGAGCTGATCGGATGATGCCATAAAAAAAGGATGGCGGTTCTCCACCCAGCGCAGCCTTTCCCAGCGTAGAATTTCAGCGCTGGTAAGTGCTCTGCATCAAAAAAACAGGCCCCTGTACAGGGACCTGTTTTTGATCTCAATACGAATCGGCGACGGTGGTTTTTCTCACCAGCCGGAAAGATGGGCCCGGCAGATGGCCCCAAACAGCTTTTTGGAAATCCCGGGGAACTTTTCCTTTTCCGCCTCCCGCAGCCATTGCTTGGTCTCCTGACGGGTGGTGGCGCCGTCTACGGGGCAGTTTTTGCCCACAACGGGAAGCCCTTCCCGCCGGGCACAGGAGGCCACATCCCGCTCGGTGGAAAGGCAGAGAGGGCGAATCATGGTTAAATCCTTGCGGGAAAGGTAGCTCACCGGCTGAAAGCTACCCAGCCGCCCCTCGTGCATCAGGTTCATTAAAAACGTCTCCACCGCATCGTCCCGGTGGTGGCCCAGCGCAATTTTGTTGCAGCCCTCTTCCTTTGCCATATCGTGGAGCATCCCCCGGCGCATCCTAGCGCAAAGGCTACAGGGATTTTTCTCTTTCCGCTCCACCAGAAGAATCTCCCCCAGCTGGCTGCGGCGAATGATGTGGGGAATTCCCAGTCTGCCGCAAAGACCCGTCACCGCTGTGTAATCCGTCTGCCTGCCGTGAAAGCAGGGGTCAATGGTCAGAGCCACCAGCTGATAGTCAATCCCAATAAATTTTTTCAGGTGGGCAAGGCCCGCCAGCAGAACAAGGGAATCCTTGCCGCCGCTAACTCCCACCGCAATGCCGTCGCCATTTTGAATCATATCGTAATCGGCGACAGCCTTGCGCATCGCCCCCAAAATCTGCTGCATCGTTGCCTCCAAAACCAAGAGTTTATAAACTCCCTTAGTTTACTCGATGCCACCTCTCCTGTCAATGTTTTTTGCCTCTTCCTGCCGAAGTTTTTTCTTCCATTCATTCGGCATACTAACAACAGCATGAAATGGAAGGGAGCCCTGTGATGAACATCGCCTTTTTTGATACCAAACCCTACGACTATATTTGGTTTGAGCCACTTTCCAAGGAGTATGGCTACGAGATCCGCTACTGCGATTACCGCCTTGGTGCCGATACGGCGGTGCTGGCCAAAGGGTACGATGTGGCCTGCGCCTTTGTCAACGACAACATCTGTGCCGAAACCGTGGGGGTGCTCAAGAAGTGTGGCGTTCGGATGCTGGCCATGCGCTGCGCCGGATACAACAATGTGGATGTGGCCGCCGCCGCAAAGGCGCAGCTTCCAGTGGTCAGAGTGCCCAGCTATTCTCCGTCGGCTGTAGCGGAACACACCGCCGCTCTGCTGCTTTCGGTCAACCGCAAAACTCACCGGGCCTACTACCGTATCCGGGACAACAATTTTTCCATCAACGGCCTGATGGGCTTTGATCTGGCGGGCAAAACCGCCGGCATCATCGGAACCGGGCAAATTGGCTCTATTTTTGCAGACATTGCCCTTGGTTTTGGGATGCGGGTGCTGGCTTACGATCCCTTTCCCAAGGAGGATCAGCTGGAATATGTCCCCCTGGACCGGCTGTTTACCGCCTCCGACGTCATATCCCTCCACTGTCCCCTCACCCCTGACACCTACCACATGATCAATAAACGCAGGGTGAAGGAGATGAAAAAGGGGGTGGTCATCCTCAACACCTCTCGGGGAGCTTTGATCGACACCGAGGCCCTGTTAGAAGGCCTGATCGACGGCCAGATCGGTGGTGCCGGGTTGGATGTCTACGAGGAGGAAAGCGATTATTTCTTTGAGGACCGCTCCGGGGAGATCATCCGGGATGAGGAGCTTTCCCGGCTGCTGACCCTACCCAATGTGCTGGTCACCTCTCATCAGGCCTTCTTCACCCGGGAGGCCATGCAGGCCATTGCCATGGTGACCTTGGAAAACATCTGCGCTTTGGAGCAGGGCCGCCCCTTGGAGAACACCATCCTCCCCCGTAGCTAATCATCTGATTCCACAAAAAAAGGAAGGCGCAGGCGCCTTCCTTTTCTGGTTCTATTTGTGTTTGATCCAAAGAGCAATGCCAATGACGGCCAACACAAAGATGACGAATGCCACCGGTACCCAGCGGATAGCCGGAAACGTCATATAAATCGCCGTTGGGCCGTCGGCGCCGCCGATGATGCCAATGCTGCCGGCGGAGCGAGAACAACCGGCCAGCGACAACAGGGAAAAAACCGCCGCCAAAGCGGAACATAAGCGTTTCATCTTTTTCTCCTTCCAGTCATGGTAGTTGAGATGCTTCCCCCTCTTGACTGAGAAGCTCCCCCGGCTGGGGAAGAGAACCTGCTTCCCCGGCGGCTTCCTCCCCAAGGGCATCCGGGTCGGGAGCCTGCTGGTCGTAGCCAAAGTAGGCGTCAAAAGCTGCCCGGGCCACCGGTGCGCCGGTGTAGCCGTGCCATCCCTTTTCGATGACCACCGCCACCGCAATCTGAGGGTCCTGTGCGGGGGCAAAGGCAATAAAGGTAGAGTTGGGCAGTCCCGCAGTTTCGGGGGTACCGGTTTTGGAGGCCACATCCACAGGGTACCAACCAAAGGTGGCGGAAGCCGTGCCTCCCGGCCGGGAAGCCGCCACCATGCCCTCGATAATTGCTTCAAAAGCTTCGGGGGGAGCGTCCACCACCTGAACCACCTGAGGCTGGGTAGACTCCACCACCTGTTGCAGGGAATAGTCCCGGATTTCGTGGACAATGGTCACCTTCATCCGCTTGCCCCGGTTGGCAATGGTGGCGGTATAGTTGGCCAGCTGTAGGGGAGTGAACTGGTTGTACAGCTGCCCGATGGAGGATTGTACCAAGTCACCCTCGTACCACTGCTCTCCCTGTTTTTGCAGCTTGGTGGCGGGATTGGAGCGCACTCCTGTCTTTTCCGGTAGTTCGATGCCGGTAGGCTCTCCCAATCCCAGCTGGGAAGCCATGGAATCCACGACTTCGATGCCGGCCCGGCGGCCGGTATCGTAAAAATAGATGTTGCAGGAGCGGCTCAGGGCCCGCACCAAATTGATGGGGCCATGGTAGGAAAGGCAGGTGAAGACGTGGCTGCCCACACCATAGGCCTGCTGACAGTTGATCAGCTGGCTTTTGTCGATAATGCCGGCGCTCCATCCGGCAAGGGCGGTACTGGGCTTATAGGTGGAGCCGGGAGCGTATTCCCCCTGCAGTGCCCGGTTAACCAGGGGCCTGCGGGGATCGGCCAGCAGGGCAGAAAAATCCTGACGGTAGGTGGCAAGGTCGTAGGAGGGATAGGTGGCCATGGCCAGAATCTCCCCGGTTTTCACGTCCAGCACCACGGCGGCTCCGGCGTCGGCTTCCTTGCCCTTGCCCTCCGGCTCGTTTTCCTGCAGGTATTTGATTTGATCCTCCAGCGCCTTCTGAAGGGTGAGCTGCAGGTCGGTGTCCAGAGAGAGCACCACTGTATCTCCGGGAACCGGGGGTTGGCTCTCCACATCCTTGATCACCACGTTGCCGCTTTCCAGATGGATTTCCCGCTTGCCATTAACCCCACGCAGCACGCTTTCAAAGGCTTTTTCCGCACCTTCCTTGCCCACAATATCGTCCATAGCGTAGCCTTTTTCCTTCAGCTCCGGGTACTCCTCCCGGTAGATAGGGCCAACGGTTCCGATGATGTGGGGAGCGATTATGCCATTTTCGTACCGGCGGATGGCGTTTTCCACCACATCCACCCCGGCCAGCTGGTAGCTCCGCTCCTTGATGCGAACCACCGAATCGATGGAAACATCGGTGGCAAAGGTGTAGGGCACGTTAAAGGCAAAGCCCCGCTGCTCCATCTCGTACCGCACACCGGCGATTTTGCGCTGGTCGGCAGGCTCAAACTCCTCCAGCTTGTACCGCTGTACCAGCTGATACATGGCGTCCTCGGCGGTAGCGTAGCTCTGAATCCCCAAAAAGCTGCGCAGTTTGTCCATGGCCTCTTCCCGACCGGACAGCACCCCAAAGGGAGGCTCCTTGGAAATGGGCAGATTGTCGGTCCACTCCTCCCCCAACTCCTCGCAGAGCTGCATCAGCCGCTGCAAAACCTCGTTCTGGGAGGCGGCGGGAAGCCACGCCTTATCCAGAATCACATCGTAGCCCATGCGGTTGACGGTGAGGGGCTTTCCGGTGCGGTCTACAATCTCTCCCCGGGTGGCCTTGACCACCTGAGTGCTGATGTAGCTGCCGTCCAGAATCTTTTTGTACTCCTCGGCGTTGATGATCTGAATGCTCATCAATCGGGCTACATAGATTCCCACGACGGTCAAAGCTACAGCCGCCACAATCCAACGCCGCCAACGCAGGGAGCGAAGATTCATCCCTTCCCCTCCTTTTCACAGAACATACCTAAAGTGTCACCTTAAAACCAGGATATTGAAGCATTAAGCTGGAGCTTACTCCCCCAGCAGGGCGTCCAACAGAGCCTCGCCGCTGTTGGGAACCGGGATGACCTGAAGGCCCAGAGTCTCCTCCACTTGAACAAGGCTCACGTCGTCCAGAAAGAGGTCCCCCTCGTAGCGGAGCATCACCTGAGGAATCAGCAGGGCATCGCTACCGGGCCGAATCCGCTCTTTCATGGCATCCATCAAGTCTCTTCCGGACACCAGCCCCGCCACCTGAATGCGGGGGCCAAAGAGCTTATTTTCTACCGCCTCCACCTGAACGGCAAGGCCGGGAAAATGGCGGCAGGCAGCCTGAGCCAGCTCCTGCAAAAGGGGAAGGGCAGCCACTCCGGTGGCCAGCGCAACCTTCCGGTTTACAGAGCGGGAAGGCCTGTCCTCCAAGGCGTCATAAAGCTCCTGACGCAGCAGGCTCCAGAGACCCACCCCGTTTTCCAGCTGGTCAAAAGCGCCGTAAAACTCAGCCGGAGGCATCGTCCGCCCCGCCAGAAGATAAAACTCGTCGGCGGCGTAGCAGATGCGCTCCCCGTGGAGCTGCTCCATCTTGTCGCCGTAGGAGCCTACCAAGTCGATGACATCGGCGGCCTCCTGCCGGGTAAAGAGGCGAAGGGGAGCAAGGCCTTCCCGATGGGCGGTCAACCCCACCGGCACCACAGCTATACTCTGCATGTTAGGAGCCAGAGCGGACAGGTCGGCAAGGCTGCGGTCCAGAGCTTTGCCGTCGTTGAGGCCGGGGCAAAGGACCAACTGGGTGTTGAGGCGAATCCCCCCCTCTGCCAGCTGAGGCAGCCAGCGAAGCACCTCCCCCGCCCGAGGATTGCCCATCATCTTTACCCGCAGATCGGGGTCGGTGGTGTGGACCGAGATGTTCACCGGGCTGATGTGCATGGTAAGGATTCGTTCAATCTCCCGCTGGGTCAGGTTGGTCAGGGTGACGTAGTTGCCGAAGAGAAAGGACATCCGGGCGTCGTCATCCTTAAAATAGAGGCTTTGGCGCAGCCCCTTTGGCAGCTGGTCGATAAAGCAGAAGACGCAGCGGTTCCTGCAACTGCGCTGCTGGTCCATGAGGTAGGTGTCAAAGACAAGGCCCAGATCCTCGTACTCCCTCTTTTTCACTGTCACCCGGCGCTGGGTGCCCTTGGGGTCCACAAGCTCCAGCGTGGGAGCTGTGTTGGTCATATAAAATCGATAATCCAGCACATCCTGAATGGTCTGCCCGTCGATGCGCTCCAGAATTTGGCCGGGCTGAATGCCCGCCCGAGCCGCCGGGCTGCCGGGTTCGATTCCCGAGATGAGTACACCCACGCCTTAGCCTCCTGACTTTGAGAAATAAAAAAACAGAGGTGGAATCCAAAGCCTCCACCTCTCCCGCTGCTGTCGGATGTGTGCGGGACACATCCTTCCTCCAAGCGCTCCCTTATTGTTTTGCGGCTCTGGCAACCCCCTGCCCGGGACAGCGCAAAGAAGCCCGGCCGATTGCAGCCGTACCTTTGCCCCAAATTCTTCAAGGGTGTTGACAGGGTCCGCAACAGGCAGAGCCTATGCCGTCCGGTTTTTGTCCAAGGAGAAACATGAGGGGTACCGGATACCCCTCACAAGCAAGTTAACATCAGGAATACACCAAGAGGTGGACTGTAACAATCCACCTCTATTCTGAAACAATCACTGCTAGTCTTCCTTTACAATGATCTGACGACCGTTGTAATAACCGCAATCAGAACAAACCCGATGAGGGGTTTTTAGAGCGCCGCACTGAGTGCATTTGGAAAGAGCGGGCGCGCTCAGCTTCCAAACATTGGACCTTCTCTTGTTTTTGCGCGCCTGGCTGTGTTTTGTCTTTGGTACTGCCACCTTGGGCACCTCCTTCGTTAAAAAAAGTGGAACTTATTGTGTATCGTTCTTGTCGTCTAAGAGCTTGGAAAGCGCCGCAAAGCGCGGATCGATTTTTTTCTGGGCGGAACAGCCGCAGTCTGTTTGATTGCGGTCGGCTCCGCAGGCAGGGCACAGGCCCTTGCAGTCCTTCGAGCAGAGGCTGGCAGCGTCCAGCGCAAGAAAAAGATCTTCCCCCACCAAGGCGGTGATATCCAGCATGCCGCCGGGGGCTTCCACCCAATCCTGTGGGCTGTCCTGCTCCAGCTGCTCCATCACCACGTAGTCAAGGTCTGCGGTTTCCCGCCGGACCACCGGCTGCAGACAACGGGCGCAAATGGTGTGCAGAGTGTACTGGGCTTCCAACTCCACCAGGGTTTGTCCATGCTTGCGGCAAGCTGTTCCCGACACCGATACCGGCTCGGGAAAGGGAGCCTCTCCCCACCGGACCATATAACTCAAATCCACGGTTCCGGCAAAGGGAACAGGCTGCTCCTCCGGGCCCAAGGCTAGAATGTTAATACGCATGACCGGCTTCTCCCAAACGGCGCACAAGGCTTCACGCAGGCCGATGGTTCAAACACGGTTCCTGCATGAAGCCGCATGGTTCTATTTTTTCCGCCCAAGCTGGGCAGAAACACAAAACATATTATACGCATAGCCGCGCCTTTTGTCAAGATGTAGCCGCAAATCAGGCCGCAAAAACGGCTTTTGACTCTTAAGGCTTCCAGTAGACAAAAAGGCGGGCTACTTTGGTTATCGCCGCAATCAGAGCCGCAAGCCCCTTTTATTTGTCGGCAGACTCCAGAAAATGGACGATGTCTCCCACGGTTTTCATGGTTTCAATTTCCTCATCGGGAACTTCCACATCAAACTCTTCTTCCAGGCGCATGACAATGTCTACGATGTCCAGAGAGTCGGCTCCCAAATCCTCGATGATAAAGCTGTTAGCGGTGATGGAACCTTCATCAACATCCAGCTGATCCACCAAAATTTCTTTTACTTTTTCAAATACCACCTAAAAGCACCCTTTCACTTTAATGAATCAATCGTCTTCATTCTTGGAAGACGCCTATCTTACGAAACTTAATATACCTTGTTTGCAGTAAATTATCAATAGGTTTTTCAATTAATTTTGGAAGGACATGATGCAGGTAGGTCCCAATGGCTTCTGCGGTAAGGGCCGGGTTCTTGTGGGCCCCACCGGAAGGCTCGGCAATCACTCCATCGCAGACCCCCAGTTCCACCAGATCCTTGGCGGTGATTCGAATGAGATTGGCGGCTTCCTTCTCTCGAGAGGCATCCTTCCACAGGATGCTGGCAAAGCCCCGGGGAGAGATGACGGAATAGACGGCGTTCTGCATCATGGCAAGGTGGTCACAGACCGCCAGAGCCAGCGCCCCGCCGCTGCCCCCCTCCCCCATAACAACCGAGACGACAGGAACCCGAAGGCGCATCATCTCCATTAAGTTTTTGGCCACCGCCTCGTGCTGGCCCCGCTCTTCCGCGCCAATGCCACAGAAGGCTCCGGGGGTGTCCACCAGACAGATGACGGGCCGCCCGAACTTTTCCGCCTGCTTCATCAGCCGCAGGGCCTTGCGGTACCCTTCGGGATGGGGCATGGCAAAGTTGCTCTTTTTATTTTCCTCCAGATTCCGCCCTTTGAGCTGGGCAATCACCGTCACCGGCTTGCGGTCAAACTTAGCGATTCCCCCTAAAATGGCTGCGTCGTCCCCGTAGCACCGGTCCCCGTGCAGCTCGATAAAATCCTCAAAGATCATGGGAATGTAGTCGGCTGCGGTGGGGCGGTCCTTGTGGCGGATCAACTCGATGCACTCCCAAGCCGTTGCCTGTTTGCTCACAACATCCCCTCCTCCCTGCGGTGCATCCGCAGCAGTTTGCCTAAGGTGTCTCGCATCCGGGAGCGCTCCACAATTCGATCCACAAAGCCGTGTTCCAGAAAGAACTCCGCCGACTGGAAATCATCGGGTAGCCGCTGGCGAATGGTGTCCTCGATAACTCTGCGCCCGGCAAAGCCGATGAGCACCTTGGGTTCCGCCAGCACAATATCCCCAAGGGAGGCAAAGCTGGCGGCCACACCGCCGGTGGTGGGGTCGGTGAGAACACTGATGTACAGCAGCCCCGCGTCGGAGTGGTTGGCCACAGCCCCGGAGGTTTTGGCCATCTGCATCAGGGATACAATCCCCTCCTGCATCCGGGCCCCCCCCGAGGCGGTGAAGAGAATCACCGGCAGCCTGTGCTCCTGAGCATACTCAAAGGCCCGAGTGATTTTTTCCCCCACCACGCTGCCCATAGAGGCCATCATAAAGTGGGAATCCATAACGCCAATGACGCAGGCTTCCCCTTCAATGCGGCAGGTTCCGGTGACAATGGCCTCGGTCAGGCCGGTATCCTTCTGCAGTTTGGCAATTTTCTCCTCGTATCCGGGGAACCGGATGGGGTTAAGGCTTTTTAGGTCCCCGTCCAGCTCGATAAAGCTATCCTCGTCCACGGTGATTTCCAGCCGCTCCCCGGCCCTGAGCCGGGCGTGGTAGCCGCAGTGGGGGCAAACCTTTCCCACCTGCTCAAACTGGTCCATAAACTCCGCCTTTTGGCAGCGGGGACATTTAAACATAATATCCCGGGGGATGGAAATATGAGCATCGGCGTCGGGAGTGGTCACCATCACCCGAGATTTTACCTTGTGAAATAAATCTTCCAGCAATCCGCTTCCCTCCTTGGAGCATGGTATCGTCAATCCATTTTAAAATGTCAAGCGTTTTAAAACAGTGGGCAACGCTCGCTGGCATGCCGGGCGTGCGATTGACAACGAAATCCGGTTCAAGCTGCCCGCAAGGGTAGCTTGCAGCAAATGCCGCAACTTGAAAACATAAAGTATTTTTAAGTGAACCGATTATAGTCATGGCACTCGCCCCAAAGGGGGCCTCTCTTAAAACCCCGCTAAATGGAAAGGGGTCAGTCCTGCCGGGACATCCACCGGCTCAGGGTTCCAATATGATACTCGCCGGTTTCAAACTCCGGCTTACGCAAAATCCCCAGCTGAAAATCAATGTTGGTGTCCACGCCATCCACCACAAACTCCGCCAGAGCCCAACGCATTTTGGCAATGGCCTCCTGCCGGGTGGGGGCAAAGGCGATGAGCTTTGCCATCATGCTGTCGTAGTGGGGGGGAATGGTGTACCCGGCGTAGACGGCTCCATCCACCCGGATGCCGGGTCCTCCCGGTACCAGCAGAGCCCGCAGAGTTCCCGGGCTGGGCCGGAAGCCGTGCTCTGGGCTTTCGGCGTTGATGCGGCATTCTATGGCGTGGCCAAAAAACCTCACATCCTCCTGCCTCATGGTCAGCTCTTTTCCCATGGCGATGAGGAGCTGCCACTTGACCAAATCCACCCCCGTCACCATTTCAGTGATGGGGTGCTCCACCTGAATGCGGGTGTTCATCTCCATAAAGTAGAAGCTGCCCTGAGCATCCAGCAGAAACTCAACGGTTCCGGCTCCCCGGTAGTCCACCGCCCTGGCGGCCCGAACTGCCGCCCTACCCATTTCCTCCCGCAGCTTGGGAGTCATCAGGGAGGAGGGAGAGGGGCATTCTTCCAAAACCTTTTGATTGCGCCGCTGCAGGGAGCAGTCCCGCTCCCCCAGATGGATGATGTTGCCCTGTCCATCCGCCAGAATCTGCACTTCCACGTGGCGGGGATTTGACAGAAGCTTTTCCAGATAGACGCTGGGGTCTCCAAAGTAGCTTTCCGCCTCCTGCCGGGCTTGGGTCACTGCATCCTCCAGCTGGGCTGGCTTTTCCACCAGCCGGATGCCCCGGCCGCCCCCTCCGGCACTTGCTTTGACCAGCAGGGGAAAGCCGATTTGTTTGGCGAGAGTCTGTGCTTCCTCTACCGTAGCCACCGGGCCGTCGGAACCGGGGATCACTGGAACCCCCGCTTCTGCCATGGTCTGCTTGGCCCGGGCCTTGTTGCCCATCCCCTCGATAGCCTCGGGGGAAGGGCCGATAAAGGTGATGCCGCACCGCTGGCACTGGCGGGCAAAACCAGGGTTTTCGCTTAAAAAGCCAAAACCGGGATGTACCGCCCGGGCTCCCGTCAGCTCACAGGCCGAGAGGATGGCGGGAATATTCAAATAGCTGTCCTTACTGGGGGCGGGGCCGATGCAGACCGTCTCGTCGGCAATCTGGGCGTGGAGAGCGGCCCGGTCGGCCTCGGAACAGACGGCCACCGTCCGCAGGCCCAGCTCCCGGCAGGCCCGGATAATCCGCACGGCAATTTCGCCCCGGTTGGCAATCAATACCTTATGAAACATAGCGGCTCCTATTATTTATTCTAGTGGGGAGGATATTATACCATAGAAGCGAAGCGGATATGGTATCATTGGCCATCGCCGTAGGCGGGCCTTGCAAATGAGTGTATCACAGCTGTTTTTGCAGCTATGATGCCTCATTTTTGAAAGGCAAAGGTCAGTTCGGCGGTGACTGCTGTCTCCCCGTCCACATGGGCGTGACCTCTGCCCACCCCTACCTGTGCTTTGAGGCGGATGATCTCCATTTCCAGAGTGAGAACCTCCCCCGGCAGCACCTGACGGCGGAACTTACCTTTATCGATTTTGGCAAAGAGAGCTACCTTGCCTGCGTTTTCCGGTAGAGAGCCGATGCAGACCGCTCCGGTCTGAGCCAGCATCTCAATCATCAGCACCCCGGGAGTCACCGGGTGCCCGGGAAAGTGTCCCGGTACCCAGAAGTTATCTTCTTTGAGATAGGTGCGGGCGATGCACTTCTTCCCCGGCTCCAGAGCGATCACCTCATCGATGAGGAGAAATGGCTCCCGGTGGGGAATGATCTCCTTAATTCGTTCCTGATCCAGCAATATCATCCTGCCGCCTCCTTGTTTCTTCTTGGATATCCTTTATTCCAGACAGAGAATGGGCTGGCCATACTCCACGCCCTGAGCGTTTTCCACCAGAATTTGGGTGACCACCCCGTCCTGCTCGGCAGGCACCTCGTTCATCAGCTTCATGGACTCAATGATAAACAGGGTGTCCCCCTTCTTTACCTGACTGCCCACCTTGACAAAGGGCTCCTTGCCGGGGGCAGGGGCGGTATAAAAGGTGCCGACAATGGGGGAACAGACCAAGGTCCCCTCGTAGTCGGGACATTCTTCCTCCTGAGGGGCAACGGCAGCCGCCGACGCAGAGGCCACGGCAGTCACCGCCACCTGCTCGGTGCGGCAGCCCTCCAGCTCCAGATGAAAGTTCCCCTGATCCAGCTTAAAGCCGGATATTTTGTTTTTATACATAGTGACCATCAAATCCTTAATGTCCTGTACACTCAGTTCAATATCCTTCACGGGTATCCTCCCATCATTGTTCATACTTTTGCAAAGCCAAGGTGGCGTTGTGGCCTCCAAACCCCAAAGAGTTGGAAAGCGCCCGGCGAATCTCCTGTTTTCTGGCTCCTTTGGTGACATAGTCCAGATCGCACTCCTCGTCGGGGACCTGATATCCCACCGTGGGGGGGACCACGCCCTGCCTTAGAGCAAGAGCCGTGAGGATGGCCTCCACCCCTCCGGCAGCACCCAGCATGTGGCCGGTGACCCCCTTGGTGGAGGAGATGGCCACCCTGCGGGCAGATTCCTCCCCCAAGGCTGTTTTGATGGCCAGGGTCTCGATTCTGTCGTTGGCATCAGTGGAGGTTCCGTGGGCGTTGATGTAGTCCACCTGATCCCCTGCAAAGCCAGCCTCCTCCATGGCAAACTCCATGGCCTTGGCCCCGCCCAACCCCTGTGGGTCGGGCCCAGTGATATGGTAGGCATCATCAGTGGCGCCAAATCCCACCACCTCGGCGATGATGTTGGCTCCCCGCTTTGTAGCGTGTTCCAACTCCTCCAGCACCAGAATGGCGGCCCCTTCCCCCATCACAAAGCCTTTGCGTTCCTTGTCAAAAGGAATGGACAGCCGGCCAGGGTCGTCCCCCACCGCCAGTGCCCCCATGTTTTGAAAACCCGCCAAGGCAAACTTGGTGATGGCGGCTTCTGCCCCGCCAGTGACGCAGGCATCCAGATACCCGTGCTTTATTTTGCGGAAGGCTTCTCCCATAGCGTGGGCGCTGGAAGCACAGGCGGAAACGGGGCAGTAGTTTTCCCCCTTAAAGCCGTGTTCTATAGCGATGAGCCCGCCCGCCATGTTGGGAATCATCATGGGGATAAAGAAGACGCTCACCCGTCCGGCTCCCTTTTCCAGCTCCTTTGCCTTTTCCTCTTCAAAGGTACGAAAGCCTCCCACCCCGCTGGATACCAGTACTCCCACCCGGAAGGGGTCCAGATCGGCGGCAAAGTCTCCCGCCTGCTCCACCGCCATGTTGGCGGCTACCATGGCAAACTGGCTGAACCGGTCCATCCGGCGGGCTTCCTTTTTGCTCAGGCCCATGGCCACCGGGTCCCAGTCAGGAATTTCCGCTGCGTATTTTACGGCAAAATCCTGTGTATCAAAGCCCTGGATGGCTCCAAAGCCGTGGCGGCCTTCCAGCACCTGCTTCCAAAGAGGCTCTACCCCCATGCCGCAGGAGGTAACCGCGCCCATTCCTGTAATCACCACTCGTCTCAAAGCTGTTGCTCCTTTAAACAGTAATGTGCTGTCCTACATGGTCATGCCGCCGTCCACCACCAGCACCTGACCGGTGATGTAGCCGTTCCGGACCAAAAATACTACAGCGTCGGCCACTTCTTCCGGGGTGCCTGCCCGGCCCAGAGCTGTGGTGGAGAGGATGGCTTCCTTGGCCTTTTCCGGCATGGTGTCGGTCATGGCGGTTTGGATATAGCCGGGAGCCACCGCATTGCAGGTGATCCCCCGAGAGCCAAGCTCCCGGGCCACCGACTTGGTCAGACCGATTAACCCCGCCTTGGAGGCCGCATAGTTGGACTGCCCCCGGTTCCCCGTGATGCCCACCACCGAGGAGATGTTGACGATGGCTCCGCTGCGCTGCTTCATCATCAAAGGGGTGACATGGCGGATGGCGCTAAAGGCCCCCTTGAGGTTGACATCCATTACCGTGTCGTAGTGTTCTTCACTCATCCGGGCGATGGGGCCGTCCCGGGTGACCCCGGCGCAGTTGACCAGCACATCGATGCCGCCAAACAGGTCGGCCACTCCCTTCACCATGGAGGCACAGCCCAGAAAATCCGAGACATCGGCCACAAAGCACTCGGCCTGCACTCCCAGTTCCCGGCAATGGGCCACTACGGCGCTGCCCCCCCGCTCCACCGAGGAGTGGCTATGGCATCCCACGGCGATGTTGTAACCCTGCCGGGCCAGAGCCTGGGAGATGGCCGCTCCAATGCCGGAGGAGCCTCCTGTAATCAGCGCTGTTTTACCCAAGGATGATCCCCCTTTCCTCCAACTGCCCGGCCAGATTGCCACAAAGAGCCTCGGCCTGACTCACTACATTTTCAATGATCTCGGCGGCGGGGAGAACCTCTCGAACCAGTCCGGCTATTTGCCCTGCCATAAAGCTTCCACGCTCGGGATCTCCATCGATGACAGCACTGCGCAGGGAACCCAGCAAGGCCTGCTCCATCTCCTCGGCGGAGCGCTGTTCCTTTTCCATTTGGATCATCCGGCGGATAAAACGGCTTTTGAGGCTTCGGGCCGGATGCCCCAGCCCCCGCCCAGTGACAACGGTTGCCGTATCCCCCGCTTCCAGAATCATGTTCTTGTAATTCTCGTGGGCGGTACATTCCCGGGAGCAAATAAAGGCGGTACCCATCTGGACTGCGTCGGCCCCCAGCAAGAGAGCCGCCGCCATCCCTCTGCCATCGGCGATTCCCCCCGCCGCAATGAGGGGAATCTCGATGGCATCAGCCACTTGGGGAATCAGGCAAAAGGTGGTCAGCTCCCCAATGTGGCCCCCCGCTTCGGTACCTTCCGCCACCAGAGCGTCTGCACCGGCTCGCTGCATCCGCAGAGCCAACGCCACGCTGGGGACCACCGGAATCACCTTGCTCCCCGCCTGCTTCCAAGCCGGGATATACTGGCCGGGGTTCCCCGCCCCGGTGGTGATCACCGGAACCTTTTCGTCAATACAAAGCTGGGCCAGATCGGCCACCGCTGGATTCATCATCATGAGGTTGACCCCAAAGGGTTTGTTGGTGAGGGATTTGACCAGGGCGATCTCTTTTCGCAGGTGATCGGCTGTCATGCTGCCGGAGCCAATCAGCCCAAGGCCGCCGCCGCCCGAAACAGCCGCCGCCAGATAGCCGTTGGCCACCCATGCCATCCCCCCCTGAATCACTGGGGCTTTAATCCCCAGCAGTTGGGTGATTCTTGTCTTCATAAACACATTCCGCCTATTCCTGAGTAGTCTCTATTTCCCGCTTTGGTACTCCATCACCACGGCACCGTAGGTGAGTCCTGCCCCAAAGCCCACCATGCAGATGCGGTCTCCGGCTTTAATGCGCCCTTCCCGCAGGCTCTCGTCCAGACAGATCATGATGCTGGCACTGGAAGTATTGCCATATTTTTGAATGTTGACGCAAATTTTCTCCAGCGGAACCTTTAGAGCCTTGGCTGCCGTCTCAATGATCCGCAGGTTGGCCTGATGGGGGATGATGTAGTCCAAATCCTCCACCCCGATTCCCGCACGCTGGCAGGCTGCCTGTACGGCGGCGGGCATGGCCCGGGTGGCAAACTTGTAAACCTCTCGGCCATTCATGTAAGTCAGGCCGGTTTCTTCCCCTGCCGGAGTGCCGCCCCCAAAGGGCAGAGACCGCCGGGGAAAGGCACAGTGGATGTTCTGCCCACAGTCGGGAGCGCTGAACAGGGCCGAGGCAAAGAGCCCGTCTCCGCCCCGCAGCACCGCTGCTCCCGCGCCGTCCCCAAAAAGAATGGCGGTGCCCCGGTCGGTGTAATCGGTGGTTTGAGAAAGGGCCTCGGCACTGATCTGTAAAATTGTCTTGACGTCTCCGGTGGCCAGATACCGCCGGGCCATATCCAAGGCGTAGACCGAGCCTGCACAGGCTGCGGCTATATCCATGGCAAAGGCGTTTTTGGCTCCCAATTGCCCCTGAATCAGGCAAGCGGCGCTGGGATACCGGAAATCCCCCGTCACCGTAGTGCAAAGAATCAAGTCAATTTCCTCCGGCGATACCCCGGCATCGTCCAAAGCCTTGCGGGCCGCCATCTCCCCCATCTTCCAAACCGGAGTATCCAGCGCAATTCGACGCTCCCGCATTCCGGTTCGGGTTACAATCCACTCATCGGAGGTATCCAAAAAGGTTTCGTATTCCCGGTTGGAGGCAATGTATTCCGGCAGGTAGTGCCCGGTGCCCAGTATGGTAAGACCCAAAAAATTCACTCCCGCCTCTGTACAAATCTTTTCTTCTGCGCTATAATAGGCAGCAGGAAATGTAACAGTTGTTATATTTTTTAGAATATCCTGTGACAGACCATTTGTCAAGCATTATTTTGGAAAATCTTATGAAAGGGGATTACCCGGTTGAAAATAGCAGCTTTATTTGGGGGGCAGGGCTCCCAGTATCCCGGCATGGGAAAGAGCCTGCGGGAGGAAAGTGCCGCCGCCCGGCAGGTGTATGAATGTGCAGGGGACATCCTTGGTTTTGATGTGGCAAAGGCGTCGGATCAAAGCTCCGAGGAGGAGCTGGCTCAAACCCGGATGGCCCAGCCAGTGATTTTCACCCACTCGTTGGCAGCCTTTTCCACAGCAAGAGACCATCTCCCCCTGCCAGAAGCCACCGCAGGCCACTCTCTGGGGGAATACGCTGCCCTGTGCTGCGCCGGTTGTTTTTCCATGGAGGATGGCTTTCGCATCATCGCCGCCCGCGCCCAGGTGATGGAAGAGGCGGCAGGTAGCGCCCCGGGAGCCATGGTTGCCATTTTGGGCAGCGACCCGGAAGCCGTCGAGACCGTCTGCGCCCGATATGAAAATGTTTGGGCGGTCAACTACAACCTCCCCAATCAGACGGTGATTTCGGGGGAAACTCAAGGCTGTCTTGGAGCCGCCCGGGAACTGGAGAAGGCAGGAGCCAGAACCACCCGCCTTGCAGTGAGCAGCGCCTTCCACACCCCCCTGATGGAGCGGGCTGCTCAACAGCTAAAGGAGAAGGTGCAGGACATAGCCTATGCTCCCCCCCGGTGGGATTTTTACTCCAACCTAACGGGAGAAAAGCTGGTGCCGGAGGACTTCCCAGACTATTTTGCCCGCCATATGGTCAGCCCTGTCCTCTTTACCCGGCAGGTGGCCGCCATGGCCGCCAACGGGGTGGAGGCCTGTGTGGAATTCGGCCCCAAGCGGACGGCCTCCACCCTGTCCAAGAAGAACTGCCGCAGCCTCGCCGTCTTTCAGGTGGAGGATATGGAAACCTTCAAAAAGACAATCGAAGCTCTGGCCTAAGGCCGCTATCTTTCTCCTGTTGCCTCCGGTCCTCCTAAAAGCTTGAGTGGCGGCCCTTTCCCGGCAGCAACATCTATTATTGTTATCCCCTTTCCCCTGTCCAATAGCCGGAGAAGGGAATTTTTCGGGGAATAAAAAGGGGGAAACAGGGGTATTACCTCCATAAAGGGCTCTTTGATCGGTCCAAACTGCACGCAAAAGCGCCCGCGGAAAATTTCCGCGGGCGCTTAATTTGTGGATGATGCTTAGGCTCTGGCGTCCCGATAGTTGTGCCACCGCACCCAAAGGGGCCCGGCAATACAGATGGAGGAGTACACACCGGAAATCAGGCCCAGAATCATGGGGCCGGAGAAGGTGATGATGCTCTCCACATTGTAAATATACGCAACAATGGTGACGATTACCATGGCCAGAACCGTAGTGATGGTGGTGTTCAGGGTACGGCGGAAGCTCTGGTTGATGGACAGATCCACCAACTCGGCCAGAGAGAGTTTGTCTCCCCGCAGCTTCTTGTTTTCCCGAATACGGTCGTAGATGACGATAGTGTCATTGAGAGAGTAGCCCAGAATGGTGAGCACCACCGCGATAAAGTTTCCATTAAGGGGAATGCGCAGCAGCACAAAGACGCCAAACACCATAATAATATCGTGGGTCAGGGCCACAACGCCCATGACTCCGGCCGCCCAGCCGCCGATTCGGCGGAAGCGGAAGGACACGTAGACAATCATCAGCAGGGAGGCAAAGGCCACGGCGGTCAGGCATTTTGCCAGAAACTCAGCGCCCATGGTGGCACTGACATTGCTGATAGAAAGGGTCTGTGGATTGTTTTCCGGGAACTGAGTCTGCAACCCTTCCGTAACCGCCACCATCTGCTCTGCCGTCAGGCTTTTGGAGCCGGGCAGAGTGAGGACCATGGTCCCCCGTCCGGTGGCGATGTCGGTGCTCTCCTGAATGGAGATGGTGGTCTCGGTCAAATCCTGAGCGGTTTTAGCAAAAGCTTCTTTGTCCAGCTCGCCCTCGTAGGAGTAAGTGATGATGGAGCCGCCCTTGAACTGGACGTCCAGCTGGACTCCCAGCACCAGAGACGCCACCGCAATCACTGCAATAATGGTCAGCGAAAGGGTAAAAAAGCGTTTGGAAAGCCCGGTAAAGGAAATGTTGGTCATCACTTCTCACCTCCAAACAGCCAAGTCTTGCGGAAGGGCCGGAACCGGCAGAGGGAGCGCTGCATCATCCGGCAGGCAAAGATACCCATCACAAAGTTTGCCAGCACACCCATCAGCAGAGTGTAGCCAAAGGAATAGATGGTTCCGGCAGTGGCGGGTCCGAACATAAAGAACACAGGCTTGAGCAGTCGGGCAAAGAGACTGTTGGGAGGCCCAAAGGCGCCCATCAGAATAATGGAGACGATGATGACGGTGATGTTGCCGTCAAAAATAGCGGTAAATGCCCGGTTAAAGCCTGCCAGAATAGCACCGTCAATGGTCTTGCCAATGCGGATTTCTTCTTTGATCCGCTCGGCGGTGATGACGTTGGCGTCCACGCCGAATCCAATGGAGAGGATGATACCCGCAATACCCGGCAAAGTAAGGGTAAAGGAGGGCACAAAGCCAAAGAATCCGGTGATGGCGGCAATGGTGAGTCCCACCTGCCCCGCCAGACCGATGGCGGCCACGACGCCGGGCAAACGGTACTGCCAGATCATATAGGCGCAGACAGCGATATAGGCGATAATTCCCGCCAGCACCATGGCGTTTTTGGCGCCCTCACCCAGAGAGGGAGAGATGGTGCTATAGTTTTCGGTGGTCAGCTTAAAGGGTAGAGCGCCGCCCTGAATCTTCCGGGCCAACTCAGCGGCCGAAGCGGCGGTAAATTGCCCCTCGATAATAGCCTGCCCGTCAGTGATATGGGCGTTGACCGTGGGAGCGGAAATGATCTCTTCGTCCATCCAGATGGAGATCTGAGAGCCCTTTAGCCGTGCGGTGGCATCGGCAAAGGCCTGCTTGCCAGACTCCTTAAAGGAAAGAGTGACGAAGTGCTTGGGAGCACCGTTATCGGAAAGTGCACCGTAAGCGTACTGGGCACTTTCCACGTCGGCACCGGTGAGGATGACGTTCTCCGCCGTTGCTCCGGCGGGCTGGCCACTTGCATCCATCTCGGCCCCTTCCCGGAAGGTGAGCAGAGCGGTCTCGCCCAGCTCCTCAATGGCACGCTCGGGGTTAAAGTTCTCTTCGCCGGACTTCCAGGGGAACCGGACAATGATTCTGTCCCGCTCCATGTCGGGGTAAATTTCGTAGTCGGTGATGTTCAGGTTGATCAGTCGGGTCTCGATAATCGCCTGAGCTTTGCCCATATCCTCGACGGAAGCGTCGTACCCTTCCGGCGGGGAAAAGGTAACGTCTACACCGCCGCGGATATCAATGCCCCAGCGAACGTCCCCGGCCCCCTTGATGTAGGTCGTTGTAATGTCACCGTATTGCCGATGGATTCCCACAAAGCTCAGGGTGGTAATCACGGCAATCAACAACACAACAACGAAAAAAACTGGTTTTCCCACTTTTCTCATATGTTGTCCTCCGTCTCTGCGGGAGCCGGGAAGCAAAGCCCCCTAACGCCCTTTTAAGCCCCCGCTGCACCTGAGATCGGGCCAGGGGGGCTTTTTTATTCACAACGAATAGTATATGGGATTGCGGCGGAAAAGTCAACGAAAGCACAGAGATTTGCAGCCTTTTGGGCGAAAAATCTTGCAAGACCTCCCCGCCGCGCCAAAGGGCTTAATCTTCCCCGCTACCCTTTGGCTCCTCCGCTGCCTTTTCGTCCTCCACCGGAGTAGAAGCTTGTTCCTGCTCTGCAGGCTCCCCGGAAGCTTCTTCGGTATCCTTCGGCGGGGCAACTTCTTGAGAAGATTCTCCCTCGGCCTGCGGCTCTCCCTCATGGGGGGATGGCGCTGGGGCTTGTGCGTTTTCATCCGCCTCGGCCTCAGGTTCCGGGGCTACCTTTCCCTTTTGGGGGTAGAAGGTTCCGGCCAGAATGGCCTGCCCTTCTTCGGTTTCCACATAGAGCTTCATGAACTCGGGATCCTCTGCTCTCTTAATCTTCCGGTGAAAGTAGAACAGCAGAGCCACGGAAATCACCACGCAGAGAGCAGCCACCCCCTGAGATACCCTCACCTCTCCCCACATCAGAGAGTCGGTGCGCAGGCCCTCGATAAAAAAACGGCCCAGTCCATACCAGCCCAGATACATCAGGCTGAGCTGGCCATCGTACCGGCGGCGTTTGGTAAAGGCAGCCAGAATCGCAAAGCCGATGAGGCACCAGACCGATTCATAAAAGAAGGTGGGGTGAACCGGCATAGTGGGATCAATGGTAATACCCGAGGCAGCAAGAGCTTCCTTCTGCCATTCCAGATAGCGGACAATGGAATCGCTGGTCATGCCCCAGGGGGCAGTGGTGTTGCTGCCAAAGGCTTCCACGTTGACAAAGTTGCCCCAGCGGCCAATGGCCTGAGCCAGCAGCATCCCGCTAAAGAACAGGTCGCACAGGGGGATAAACTTTACCCCCCGCAGACGGCACATCAGGTAGCCGGCCAAGGCTGCGCCGATCACTCCGCCGTAGAGGGCAAGGCCCCCTTCCCGCACGTTGATGATTTTCATGAGATCCCCTTGGTATGTATCCCATGAAAAAGCAACATAGTAGAGCCGGGCGCCGATGAGCCCGCCGATAACGGTACCTAGCAGCACATCAATCATGCGATCGGCGTCCAGTCCAAATTCTTTTACCCGCTTGACAATATACAGGGCGGCGGCTACAAAGCTCAGCCCAAAGAGGATGCCATACCAATAGACAGGCCTGCCCAAAACCGTAAAGGCCACCCGGTTGAGCTCCACGCCAAATCCAAACCCCGGAAACTTCACCAGTTCGATCATTGCAAATCCTTCCTTTCAGGCAACGTACTGTGCTTGTCGGCGATCAGCTGCGGACGATGGAAAGAGCGCAGCGCTCCACATCAAAGCTGACGGGCAGGCGCCGGTTCAGCTGCTCCAAGGTCAGGGAGGCCAGCATCTCCAGAATCTCGTAGGCATCTACATCGGCAAACTGGGCAGTGACCAGCAGCCCCGCCAGAGCATCTGCCCGGCCATACATCCCCATATAGCGGCCGTAGACCGCCTTCTTCACCCGATCGAACATCTCGGGGTCGATCCCCTCGCTGCGCAGACGCAGAATCTCGGTGGCGATTTCGTCCCGTACCCGTTTGGGGTCCCGGGACTCCCCGGAAAAGAGGGTGAGAGCGTAGTCCCGGCTGGCCATGGCCTCCCCCTCAAAGCTTTGGTTGATCAGCTCCGCCTCCAGCAGGCGGCGGTAGAGGGGGGTGGAATCCCCGGCAATGATGTCCAGTAGCACTTCGTCGGCGATTTTGCCCCAGAGGTTTTCTTTTTCGGTTCCGGCCTTGCCTTTAAAGCCGATCTGGAACAGGGGCAAAGCCACCGGTAGCTTCTGCTCCACCAAGGAGGTGCGGACATCCCCAGGCTCCTCCGCCACTTTGCGGGTCAGCTCCTGCTTGGGGGCGGCTTTGAGAATCCGGTCGGCGGCTTCCAGCACCACCTCCGGGTCAAAGTTGCCCGCTACCGCCAGTGTCATATTGTGGAGATTATAAAAAGTATGATAGCAGCGGTACAGCAGGTCGGCGTCAATTTTGGCAATGGACTCCACCGTTCCGGCAATGTCGGTGCGCACGGGATTCACATGGTACAAGGCTCCCAGCAGATTGAAGTACACCCGCCAGTCGGGATTGTCCTCGTACATACGGATTTCCTGCCCGATGATCCCCTGCTCCTTTTCCACGGTCTGTGGGGTGAAGTAGGGGTGGGTGACAAAATCCAGCAAAATCTCGATGCTTTCTTTAAAGTGGTCGGTACAGGAAAAAAGGTAGGCGGTTTTATCAAAGGAGGTGTAGGCGTTGGCGTTGGCCCCGGTTTTAGCGTAACGGGCAAAGGCGTCGCCGTCCTCGCTTTCGAACAGCTTGTGCTCCAAAAAGTGGGCGATGCCGGCGGGAACCGTGACAAAGTCGGCGTCACCTTCTGTTTTAAAGGTCTCGTCCACCGATCCGTAGTTGGTGGCAAACAAAGCGTAGGCGCTCTGGAATCCCTCCATGGGATAGAGTAGAATGGTCAACCCCGAAGGGTGTAAAATCTTTTGATACTGCTCCCCGATGCGCCGGGAACCAATGGTCTCCTTCATTGCCTCTCCTCCTTTCCTTTCAGGAAGTAAACGGTATCCAGTTGGACGGTTTGCGCAGCTTGTACAATTTCCTCCCGGGTGATGGCGTCCAGAGCGTCGGCGTCCTCCTGAGGAGAGACCATCTGTCCCCGCAAAATCTGCGCCATGTACCACCCCTCGGTGGCGGAGGGAGAGTCGGTGGTGGTGATGAGGGAACTGCGCATCAGCAGTTTGGTTTCGGCCAGCTCCTCATCTGTAAAGTCACCAGACTTTACAACCTCCAACTGGCGCAAAATCTCTTCCTGCGCCTTTTCCTTGTTGGCGGTTTCGATGCCACTGTCCACCAGTAGCAGATGGGTGGCGGAATCAAAGCGGGAAGCGCAGTAGTAGCACAGGCTTAGCTTTTCCCGCACATTGCGGAACAGCTTGGAAAAAGGCGTGCCACCGTACAGGGCGGAAAAGAGCCGAGCAGCCCTTATTTGCCGGGGTGTCTCTAGCCCCTGACAGCGCAGGCCCAGCACCAACTTGCCCTGAGCGATATCCATCTCCTCGGTTTTTTCCCGCACGGCACCGGCCACCGGCCCCAGCCGGACAGCGGAGTAGTCAAAGGGAGTGCGTTGTTGCCCGGCAAAGGCCTTCGATAGAATCTTTCCCGCGATCTGAGCGTCCCCTGCCCCGGTAAATATCACTTCGATGGGGGCATTTTTCAGCATATGGCGGTAGGCAGCCGTTGCCGACTTTGCCGTGATGGCGGCGGCGGTTTCCGGGTAGCCGTAGGTTTTTACCGCCACCGGCTCCCCCTCACACATGGTTTGCAGGCACTGGGAAATGGCGTAGCTGCGCTTTTCGTTAATCTCCGCCTCAATGGCATCCTGAATAAACCGGCGCTGCAAGGCGGTGTCGGTTTCGTAAAACAGGCCGTCGCCGTCCAGCTTGGGATCCAGAGCGATTTGGGCCAGCAGCTGGGCGCATTGGGCGGTGATGTCCTCTCCTTCCAGAGCATAGCGGTTATCCAGCCCCCGGATGGAAAGCTCCATCACCTGATAGCCCCCGAATTTATACACACTGGCATCCAAATTAGCGCCATACAGCTCCTGAAGCCTTGCGTTGAGGGAAGAAAGGTCCGGCAAGGTCCGGCAGCCCATCCTCAAAATATGAGGAACCGCCGCGTGGTCCGAAGCCCGGTCCCGGTCCAAAGGAAGAACAAAGTTAATGGAAAGTCGGTTGTGCTTGAATTTGGAGTCAGAGATTGCAGTGAGGTGAATCCCCGTTCCAATGGGTGTGCGGACACATGTCTGGCTCAATATGCTCACTCCTTACAAAATTTTATTATAACATAGGGAGGAAAGGTTTGCCAGACTTTTTACCGGTTTAAACAAAGACCACTTTGATAGCATAGGCGCCTCCATCCAGAGGAATCTGTTCCACCGGTTGGCTGTTTAAAAAGAGCCCCGGTTCCTCCCCCCGCTCAAAGGTAAGAGTCAGCCGTGTTCCATTTATTTCCGCGCTCAACTCCGCCCCGTTCCAGACGGAGGGCAGCCGCGGGGTGACGGAAAGGCTGTCCCCTGTGATGGTAAGGCCCAGCAGTTCCTCGTAGACGGCCCTGAAATACCAGGAGGCCGCTCCGGTATAGATGCTCCAGCCTCCCCGGCCCGGAACCGCGGGATTGGTGTAGATATCCGCCGCCATATAATAAGGTTCCAGCTTGTACACTTCCGCCAGTTCCCGGTTGATGGCCCGGTCGGCGGGGCTGAGCATTTCAAGGACCTGCCAGCCTTCCTCCCGGCGGCCGGAGTGAAGGAGAGCCAGAGCAAACCACACCGCCGAATGGGTGTACTGCCCGCCGTTTTCCCGAATACCCCGGGGATAGGCCTTGACATAGCCGGGCTGCTGGTCGGAATGGCGAAAGGCCTTCGTAAACAGCTGCACCAGTCGCAGCTTGTGGTCCACCAGATGCTCCCAGGCAGCGTCCAGCCCTTGCTTGATCCGCTCTTGATTCTTTAGTCCGGCGGCCACCGCAAAGCTCTGGGGCAGCAGATCGATGGAGCATTCCCGGCGGCTGCAGCTGCCCATGGGCTCTCCGTTGTCGTAAAAGGCCCGGACATACCAGCCCCCGTCCCAGCAATGCTCCTCCACGGCATCGCGCAGCGCCTCTGCCCTTTGACGGTAGAGCTGCGCTAAATCCTCCCGCCCTTTTTGCTCACACAAGGGGGCGAACCGTTCCATTACAATGATGAGGAACAGGGCCAGCCAAACACTGCGGCCTTTTCCTTCCGCCCCCACCATGGAAAAGCCATCGTTCCAGTCTCCGCAGCCGATGAGGGGTAGGCCTTTTTCCCCCAGATTGTGGCCCCGTTCCAAGGCCCTAACACAGTGGGAGAAGACGCTTTCCCGCAAAGTGGAGCGCCGGGGGGAAAGATAGTGCTCCTGCTGGCCTGGGGCAAGCTCCGGAGCGGTGAGATAGGGAATGGAAAGTTCCAGCAGGGAGTTATCCCCGGTTTTTTCCACATACTCCGCTACCGCCAGGGGAAGCCAAAGTAAATCGTCGGAAAATCGGGTGCGCACCCCCTTGAGTCCGCCGCTGCCGTTTTTCATCCGGGGCAGGGGATGCCACCAGTGAAGCACATCCCCTTCCTCAAACTGTACAGCGCAGCAGCGGACAATCTGCCGGCGCAGGATGTTGGGGTCCAAAAGCTGATAGGCCATGGCGTCCTGCAGCTGATCCCGGAAGCCGTAAGCCCCGCCGCACTGATAAAAGGCAGTGCGGCCCCGGATGCGGCAGGCCAATATCTGATGAGGTAAAAATCCGTTGACAAAGCTGTCTAGAGCGGGGAATTCCGTATGCAGCTCCAGAGAATTCTTTGGGCGGTAGACTTCATGAAGGGGCAAAGCAGTCATGGCGAGAGCGCTCTTTCTGCTGCGCCCACAGGCCAGCAGGAAGGTGATAGTCTTTTCCTCCCGGCCTGCCAGTTCCAGATGGACCATGGCGGTGGCACAGGGATCGGCCTGTGGCCCAGTTTCTACCCGGTTCCAGTCCCCCGATAAAAAGGCGATTCGGTTGGTGGTAAAGCGAACCTTCTCCCCGGGGACCGCCAGAGCCATCCAGCAGGGCACCACCGTATTCCAGGCATTGCGGAGAAGAAGGACTCCCTCCTCCTCTCGGGCGGCGATGGCACTGGAGCTTTCCCGATCCACCCCCAGCACCGGCTCGGTGTAGTAGGCAAGGCGCAGCTTTTGCAGGGTGTCGCTGCGGTTTTGCAGGGTAACTCTGATCTGCTTGACCAGCCCTTTTTCCGGCACCGTTACCTGTACGGTACTCTCAATGACGGAGTTGCGCCCCTGCCACAGAGCATCCTGAGGAGAGAAGGAGGCTCTGGCCCCCTCGGTCAGGTTGTAGATTCTCCCCCCCTGAGAGAGAAGCAGCATCTCTCCGGTATTGTCGGTAGCAATGTCGTTGTACCAAGGGGTCAGCTTGTTTTCCCGGGCGTTAAAGGCCCAGCTGTACCCCAAAGCATTGTCCGACACCAGCGTCCCGAAAGTGGCGTTGGAAAGAATATGACTCCAGGGCAAGGGGGAGGTTTTGTCCACATAGAACCGCCCCCCGGCAAATACGCCGCCATTGACCACCAGTTGGGGATGCTCCGGCAGGGGGTGGGGAGTCAAAGGCAGCAGCTCTGCCGGACAGAAAGGTGCTCCCCCCGCCTGCACGGGCCCCGCCGGAAAGACATGGCGGGCCACGGCATCCAGCAGGGTCAGCAGCTCCTCGGTGGTAACCGGGGTGTGGAGGAGGAACACCCCTCCCTTGCTGCCCAAAATCCCCCTCACACTGTTTTTAAACACCCGGTCCTCCAACTCCCGACGGGTATCGGCCTTGTCGTAGAGAATCACCAGATCAAAGATGACCCCCACACTGCGCAGGCTGGCGTGAAGTTTTAAATAACTGTCCAAAGCGGTAAGGCGGGCATCAAGGTTGTCCTGCCGGTCCGAGAAAGGCTCCAAAGGCAACTCAGAACCGGGGGGAGCGGCCTGCTCCTCCCCTTCTTCCAGTCGGAAGAGGGCGATGGGCAAATCCCCGGAAATCCCCGCAGGCCAGAGTCCGCTCTGCCCCAACTGGTTGCAAAGCTTTGCCTGTTCATCGCTGCGCTGGGGAAAGAGCAGCTGCCCCAAGATGCCGCTGCCCAGCCTGCCCTCCAGAGAGTTCCCCAGCAGAGGGGAAGCCGCCGCGGTTTTTTCGTCCAGCAGGCCCTGCTTGCGCATGGCGATAATGGAGCTGACTCCTTCGGCCTCGGTGCGGGAGGCACAGAGCAGCAGAGTAACCTGCTGCTGTCCCCCCGCTGGAACGTAGAGGTCCATTCGTAGAGCACAGCAGGCATCGGGAATGCCCAGTTCGCTGCCTGCGCTGCCCCCGGAAAACCTTTTTTTATAGAACTGTTTTAAATCCCGGAAGCCCCCGGGAGCCGACATCAGCGCCTCCCGATGAGTTTCAAAGGCAAACTCCGCCGACTGCTGCAACATCCCCACCGTCAGGTAGATTTTCCGAGCACCGTCTTTATCCCGGCGCAAAAAGGTGAGGGTCTTGGCCTGCTCGTCATACTTGGCCGAGACAAACAGCTTAGAGTAGGCGGGGTGAGCGCTGTAGTCCCGGTGGGTGCTCAAGGTGGGCTCCAGATAAATAAGGAGCTGAGCCGCCTGCTTGCGGGAGGAGGTGTTCTTGACTACAATCTGCCGCTGCTCGCAGCTGATGGTGGGGTGCATCATACAGCGGATGCCCAGCTGTACCTCTTTTTTCTCGGCGTAGTAGGTGACGCTTCTGTCCTGATGCTCCACCCGGTAGGTTGCCTTTTGGTCAAAGTAAGGGGCCTGAGTGGCGCAAAGGGTGGTCCCGTTCATCCGCACCAGAGTAAAGACCCCCTGAGCCCTCCGAAGCAGGTCGGTGCTGCGCCGGGTCAGGTCGGTTTCTCCCAAGGCAAGCCATCCGGCTCCCGTATCGGTGAGGATATCGGTGAGCTCCCCGTTGGTCAGCAGGGTAGCCCGGGGAGCTTGCGCATGGATATTCCTGTTCTCCTCCCGGATAATAGGGCGCTCGTGTTTTTCACTCCCCCGGTTTTCCACCGTCAATTCATCATAAATCACAGTATCTTTCGCAATCTTCTCCTGTAAAAATTCCTGAGCCGAGCGCATATAGTGGTTGCTCATAAAGCGTTTTTGCATCTTGTTCTGAAATAGCGCGTTGCAGGAGGCCACCATGCTCATGCCGATATGGTGGGCCATATAGCTGCGGGTAACGGCAAGGCTCCCCTTCCCCACCCGCTCGGCGGTAAAGTCTACTGCTTCAAAAAATCCATAGCGGCCGTATACTCCCAGTTCCTGTAGGCGGGCCAGATTGGCCATGGAGGAATTGGGAGCCACGGGAACCGTCAAAAAGGTAGAGTAGGGGGAGATCACCAGCTCCCGGTCCAGATGCCGCTTAACCCCCAGCTTTTGTACTCCGTGGGCCTTATACTGGTAGTTGAGGTTGTTATCAAAGGCGTAGAAGGCGCTTTCACTGATGCCCCAAGGCACTCCTGCCCGGGCTCCTCTGCGCTTCTGGCAGTAGAGGCAGTAGTCCAGGGCCTCCCCCACCAGGGAACCGTCGTACACCGGCAGCAGTAGATGGGGCATATAGTATTCGAACATGGTTCCGGTCCAGCTCACCGCTCCAGCGTAGGAGCCGCTGCGGCTCATCGTTCGGTTCAGGGAGCCCCAGTGCTTTTTCCCCACCAGCTTCCGCGCCACGGCATAGTAACTGGTCAACCGGGCCTCGCTCATCAAAAAATCGTAGTGGGAACCGGTCAGTGCCTGTTGATCCACATCATAGCCAATGGAAAACAGGTTCTTCTTTTTGTTGTACAGGGCGTTTAGATTAGTGTTTTCGATTAGCCTTTCGATGCGGGTGATCAGATCCTTGAGAGCGGGCTTTTCCCGAACCAATTCCCCCAGCCCTTCCGCCAGAGCCACCAGACAGCAGATGAAATTCCCGCTGTCTACGGTGGAGACAAATTCCGGCTTGAGAGTGTCCAGTGTCAGGGTGTCGTACCAGTTGTAGAGATTCCCCTCCCACATGGGCAGGCTTTCCACAGTGGAAAGGGTCCGCTCAATCCGGGTGTACAGGCCATCGGTGTCGATGAAATCAAAGTCCCGGGCGGCCAGTACCGAAAGGAGCATGATTCCGATGTTGGTGGGGGAGGTGCGGTTGGCCACACGGTACACCGGGCTTTGCTGGATGTTGTCGGGGGGAAGATAGTGGTTTTCGGCGTTTGCAAAATCCTCGTAATACCGCCACATGGCGGCGTTGTAGGAAATTAAAGTATCCCGGTGGGTGGCAGAAAGACGGGGCTCCTCCTCGCTGACCGGGCGGGCGGTGACCAGAGCCAGCAGGATCAGCAGACTAAAGCAAATTCCCACCAGCGACAGGGCAGAGGGTGAGGCCAAAATCAGGTAGGCAAGGCCAAAAGCCTGTGCCGGCCAAAACCGTCTGAGCAGAGATAAAACGCTGACTGCCCGGGCCTCACTTTGGGCAGCGGTAGTCCACTCCAGCATCTTCTTTCGAGAGACGTAGGTTCTCCACAAGGAGCGGAGCACTGCATCCAAGGTGATGATGCTTTGGGCGGGCAACATGATGAGCAAAATCAGCCCCTGAGCCATCAGCTCAAAGGCGTGGGGTAGAGTTCGGGTAAAGAACTTGCGGGAAAGGGTAAAGAGTCCCCCGTTTAACAGCGAGTAAAGGGCCGCCCAGAAGGAGGGAAAGATAATGCCCAGCAGCCCTACCGCCGCCACCAGTGCTCCGACGGTTCCCGGCAGAAAGAGGGCGGTAATTAGGCAGGCCAGACTGGCGATGCTGGTCAGGGAGCGGCGAAGGTTGTCCAGCAGCTTGTAGCGGGAAAGAGTATTGATGGGGTTTTGATAGACCTTGCCGTCCACCCGGTACTGCCTGCCGATAAACTTGATGTTTTGCCAGTCTCCCCGCAGCCAGCGGTGGAGGCGGGAAAGCCAGGCGCTCATGCTGGTGGGGGCAGTGTCGTTCATCTCCACGTCGGAGACAAAGGCCACCCGCAGATAGGCTCCTTCCAGAATATCGTGGCTCAAAATCTGATTTTCCGGGAAGCGGCGGGAAAGCAGAGTGTAGAAGGCGTCTACATCAATGAGTCCCTTCCCGGCAAAGATGCTCTCCCCAAACAGGTCCTGATAAAAATCCTTGTCTCTGGTCTCGTAGGCGGTTACGCCGCCGCAGCCGCACATCACCCGGGAGAAGGCGGTGGCCCGGGCACTTTTCAGGTCGGGGCTGATTTTGGGGGCCAGAATCCCATAGCCCTCCACCACCACCTGCCGGTCCTCGTGGATCACCGGGCGGTTGAGGGGGTGGATGGCGGCGCAGACCAGAGTTTGGGCACATTCATAAAGCAGGGAGGTATCCGAGTCCAGAGCAATAATATATCGCAGGTAAGGGAGGACTCCCCTGTCCCCCTCAAAGGTATAAAGGCTGGTCTTCTCTCCCTTTAAAAAGCGGATGAATTCCGTAATCGCTCCCCGTTTGCGCTCCCACCCACTGTATTTCCCCTGAGTCTTGGAGTAGGTGCGGGAGCGCAAAAACAGCATAAAGCGGTTGCCGTGGCGGCGGTTCAGCTCCCGGATAAGAGCTACCGCTGCCTTGACCTGAGATTCATCCTTTTCATCGTCGGGGAGGTTCCACTCCTTAAAATCCGCCAACACACAGTAGTACATATCCGAATCGGAGTTGGAAAAGTAAAGCTGCCGCAGCCGGTCTTCCAGAGCGGGAAGCTGTCCCACCCCCGGTAGCAGGGTGGAGACCAGCACTACGCTTTTTGGTTTTTCTCTGAGCTTTTTGGGGTCCATCCGTGGGATAAAGTCGGGGTCCACCCCCGCAATGGCTCCCTGCCATAGGGGAGTGCGCAGCACCTCCCACAAGGGAAGAAAGCAGAGCACTCCCACCCAAATCCGGTGGGTTGCCGCAGCCAGCAGGATACAGAGAAGCAGCGGCAGCAGCACCCCTGCCGCCAGTGTGATTCTCCCCCGCCGCCACCGGGCTTTCTTGAGACAAGAGCTGTGTAAAATGGGGTATCCGATGTGTCGCTTGGGGCTGTCCTTTGGCTCCTGCGTTTGGGCAAGGCAGTCCTCCAGAAGAATCTGGGCGGTTTCCTCCTCACAGCGGCGGGTTTTGGCGGCGATCAAGGCAACCTGCCGCCGGTAGTATTTCCGGGAATCGGCATCCATACAGGGGTAAATGCCCGCAGGGTCCTGCAGCAAAATCCGCTCCACCCCAGAGCAGAGGTAGATGATCTCGTCCAAATCAATGTCCGAAAGTTTGCCGATCCCGGTGATGGCATAGCTCATCCGCTGGTGGCTGTACCGGTCAAAGCAGGCCTCATAGGCCATGCGTATCAGGGCGATTTTGACGGCAGTGGGGACAAAGCCAAACTGACTTTCGCTGATTTTGCGCACCTTTCCCGCGGCGGTGAGTACAGCGGTAAGGGTTTCGTCGGTCAGAGGCGGAGTTTCTCGCAGCACCGTCCAAAACAAAGAGCAAAAGCGCTCCAGTTCACCAGGGACCGCCTGCTTGGCTTGCCCCCGAATATCCCGGATGCTCTGTTTGCTCTCTTTTTCCAGCACGTAATAGTTATCGCAAAGCCATTCCTCTACCGCCATCTGCTCCGGGTCGCTGCTTTGGCGCTCCCCCCGGCTGACCGCAAGGTAGTACTGGCGCAGACGAGCTGTCATGGCCCTTAGTTCCCGGCAAATGCGGCCGGGGCTTCCCGAAACCGGAGCTTTTGCAGCGGCTTCTGCCAGTCGTACCAATCCGGCCTGTGTTAGATTACTCATGCGGATACTCCCAACCTTGTCGTCATCTTCTTGCTCCAGCAAATACAAGAGTAGTCTTGCCTTACGGAACGCAAAAATACAGTTTGGGGGGAAATCCTTCCAATTCTCTGGCGAAAAAAGGGAGAACCCATAAAAATAACCGCAAATTTGAAAAAAGAATCCAAGTCGATCCCGAACCGGACCCATAGACGGCGCATAGACTGGGGCAAAGGTATTGTGTTCGCAAAAATAAAAACAAAATGCCCTGATTACTTGTGAAAGGAGCGAAAACGTTTGGACAACAGAAAAAAAGAAGCACAGCTCCGGATGGAGAGGGATAGAGGCGGTTGGACCGTCAGCCGCACTCCTGCACCGGAGCCGTCTATGAGCAGAGCGCCAACGCCAACACCTGCGCCGGCTCCTGCTCCCGCGCCGATGCCTACCCCAATGCCTATGCCCATGCCAATACCCACACCGATGCCAACACCCACACCGATGCCTACCCCCATGCCGATGCCTACCCCCATGCCTGCCCCCACTCCCGGCACCCGCCCAGAGCAGATGCCTACCCAAGAGTGCGGCTACTGCATCACCCTTGCAATGGCCTATGTCCCCATGCAGGAATTTACCGATATCTACGACCCGGAGCAAGGGTTCAGCCGCGGCACCATTTTCGCAGAGCTGGATCTGCCCTTTATGGGAAAGGGGGATTGTCGCCGTGAATGAGCGTGAAGTTCTTTTAAAAAGGGTGCAAATCTGTGACTTTGCCCTTGCGGACACCGCCCTATTCCTAGACACTCATCCCGAGAATCAAATGGCGCTGGATTTCTACAAAAAGTATCTAGAAATGCGCAAATCTGCCGCAGATGCTTACACAAGCAGGTTTGGCCCTCTGGTACACAGCGATTACGACGGCGGGCCCCGCTGGAACTGGGTAGACAATCCCTGGCCCTGGCAAAATGAGGAGGCTTAACTTATGTGGATGTATAGTAAGAAGCTTCAGTACCCTGTTAAAATTAAGAATCCCAACCCGGCTATGGCAAAAATTATCATGACGCAGCTGGGAGGACCCGACGGCGAAACCGGAGCCGCCATGCGTTATCTCCATCAGCGGTACAGCTGTCCCTATGGGGAGGTCACCGGTATCCTCACGGATGTGGGTACCGAAGAACTGGGCCATATGGAGATGATTTCCGCCATTGTCTACCAGCTCACCCGCCGGCTCTGCATGGACGAAATCAAGCAGTCCGGCTTTGACAGCTACTTTGTGGATCACACCACCGGAATCTACCCGGTTTCGGCGGCGGGGATTCCCTTCACCATGGATTATCTGGCCTCCAAGGGAGACATCATCACCGATCTCCACGAGGATCTGGCTGCAGAGCAAAAGGCCCGCACTACATACGATAATATTTTGCGTCTTGCCGATGACCCTGACGTCAAGGATGCCATCCGGTTTCTGCGGGAGCGGGAAGTTGTCCACTATCAAAGATTTGGCGAAGCGTTGCGAATTACCCAGGACAATCTGGACTGCAAGAACTTCTACGCCTTTAACCCGGAATTCGATATCCGGCAGGCACGTGCCTTGGAAAAATCAAGAAAATAACAACTCCATCCCCTGTTACTTTGCGCCACGGATGAAAGTCTGTGGCGCTTTTCCCATTTCCCCTTGTTTTATCCGCTTTTTCCTTGCGCCCAGCCCCTGCTTTTGCTATACTAAAGCCGTCGAAGTCAGTCGATTTTTGGCCTTCGGGAGTGTGAAGCTGTGAGAAAGGCCTTCTTTTGTTTGATGCTTTTAGGTTGTCTGTATCTGCTGCACCTGCCCGTCAACGCTCTGACCTATCTGGATCAAATGGACGGCTCGGGAAGTGGTGCCCGGGGCTCTGCGGAATATCTGGCTCCTGTGATGCGCAGCCGCAGTCTGGAACCTACCGACCGCTACCAGCTGCAGGTGATGCCGGGGCGGGACGGCAAGCTCCGGGGCAGTGTCCAGTATCTGGCCCAGGGAGTCGAGAGCATTGCGCTGCGCCTTTACACCCCCAAAGGAACCTACGTCTCCTCTTCCGGCGGCACCCTGGCCTTGGGCACCGACTCGGGAGTGTTTCGCCCCGAACCATCGGCGGTATCGGGAGCCTACTATCATACAGCAAACGGCAAGCTATATGCCTATCATGGGGGCTGGCAGGTGTTTGAGCAGAGCGCCCTAACCAATTACGGCGACTTTCAGACGGTGGAAGAGGTGGAGGGAGCCAAACTGGTTCCCTTCGGGGTCTGTGTCTACCTCTCTCAGGATGGAGGCAACAAAACTCTCCTTGCCCTGACCCGCACCTCCATTCAGCATCTGGAGGTGGAGGGTCAGCTGTTTTGCGTCGAAGATTTTGCCTGCGAGAACCTCCCCTCCAAAACCACCAGCATCTGGGTGGAGCTCAATGATTTGGAAGGCAACCTGCTTTCCCCCAGTGTGCGAACCAGTCTCGCTTGGGTCAAACTGCAAGGCGTCTCGTTGACGGTGGGTCCTCCCCGGGAATCCTCCCCCAACCCCGGCGTCACCTCCAGCCTGCCGGAAAGCCCGGCAGCAAATTCCTCGTCCAAGTCCTCCTCCAAAGCATCATCGAAATCCTCTGCCAAGGCATCCCCGCCAGCCGATGGAAGCAGTGCTGCCGACAAAAAAAGCGGCGGCTCTTCCGTTGCTCTCAAAGCCGAATCCTCCAAGGCATCCTCCCGCTCCCCGCAGAAGAAGGATTCCTCGCCCAGCGCAAGCACTTCCGTTACCTCTCAAGAGTCTACCTTGTCCGAGCCGCCCCGTTACCTGGATGGGGAGAATGATCCTCTGGTGTATCAGGTTCAGATTCCCCCGCAGGATTCGGGGATTTCCTGGGGGGTTGTCAGCTATATCGCACTGGTCAGCGGCGTAATCTTTTACCTGCTGCTCCGCCCCCGGCAAAAATGACCCTCCACTTTTTACGGGGCAGATTTTTATTATTGTACCCCACCTTCCCATGCAAACAGGTCGCCAGAGCATGGGAGTGGGTACCCTTGGGAGCCATACCACTCCGTACCTTCTGTCAGTGCGGCATTACCTTATATTATGGATTGATCCCTGTACAAGAAAGGTCCTGCTGCGCAATGCACAGCAGGACCTTTCTTAAAAACCAGAATAAAAAACCGATTACTTCAGCGCCTCAATCTTTGCAAAAATCTCGCTGTATTTTGCGCCTTCATTTTTGTTCAGTTCTTTGACGGCATCCATAAACAGCTGACGCTCCTCGTCAGTCAAATCGGTGATGGTGCAGCCTTTGTCGAGGCACTGCTGACGGGCATTTTCCTCGCTCTGGGCCCACAGCTCACGCTGGTACAGGCTGGACTCGTCTGCAGCCTCCTGAATGGCAGCCATCTGCTCGTCGGTCAGTTTGTCCATGGTGGCTTTGGAAATGACCAGCAGGTCGGCAGAGCGGTTGTGTTCATCCATGGTGATCATTGGTGCAACCTCGTTGAGAGACATGGAAAGATACCATGGCAGGTTGTTTTCTGCACCGCTGATAACCCCTGTCTGAAGTGCGCTGTAAAGCTCACTTGCCGCCATTGCTGTGGGATTTGCGCCCATGGCCTTTACCATTCCCAGCATCAGGTTGGACTCCTGTACGCGGACAGCTAGATCCTTCATATCCGCCGGAGTGCGCACCACTGCTTTGGAGAAGAAGAAGTTGCGGGTACCGTTGTCGTAGAAGCACAGGCCGTAAAGGTTGTTTGCCAGCATTTTTTCGGAATGCAGCATTGCTTTTCCAACTTCTTCGGAGTCCATAACCTTCCAGTAATGCTCCCGGTTGGCAAAGATATAGGGGAACAGAATTGCGTTGTATTCGTCTACAAATTCGGCCAGAGGCGAAACGTTGACTCGAATCAGGTCAATGCCGCCAAACTGTGCCTGCTCAATGGTAGCTTTTTCCTCACCGAGCACAGCATTGAAATAAGTCTCTACTTCGATGGCTCCGTTGGTTTTTTCCTTTACCAGTTCGGCAAAACGGATGCAGGCAAGAGAGGTTACGAAATCTTCGGTATGGTTAGACGCCAGCCGAAGCGTCATTGTCTTACCCTCCGGCTGAGTGCTTGCGGCAGGCTCTGCAGTGCTGGTGGCCGGGGCCGGGGCCGGGGCAGCCGGGGCAGCCGAGCTTGCGGATGTGTTGGACTTTCCGCCGCAGGCAGGCAGCAGAAGCAGCATCAACACCGCCATAGAAAGAGCTAGTATCTTTTTCATTTTGTACCTCCTAAATAAGTTTATGTTTGGGTGGAAAGTTTCCACCGAACAACCCAACCTTTATCCAAGCTCCCGGGTAAACCGCAGGCAAGCTTCCCGGAGTCCCTCGGGCTGCTTAAAGATATTGTGAACTGTTCCCACAATCGCATCCACGCCGATTTCCTTACAGACGTGCCCTTTTTCATAATCAATGCCGCCATCCACCGAAAGAATGAAGCTGCACCCATACTGTTGGCGAAGGTGAGCAATTTCCCGCAGGCGTTCCATGCTGCCTTCCAAAAAGGGTTGCCCTGCAAATCCGGGCTCCACCGACATCAGCGTAACCATATCCACATACTGGATAAACGGTGTAATGTGGTCGATGCGCTGGGAAGGATTGATGATGATGCCGGGCTTCATTCCTGCCGCCCGAATGTTGTTGATGACACGGCGTACAAAAGGCGTGCTGTCAGTGTGGAAGGAGACATAATCCGCCCCTGCCTCTTTGAGGCGGGCGATATAGTCATTTGGATTGGATACCATCATATGTACGTCCATTGTGACCTGGGGATAAGCTTCTTTCAGTTCGGCCAGCAGCTTAATAGGCAGGCATAGGTTTGGCACATAATGGCCATCCATCAGATCGATGTGAAAAAAAGTTGTGCCACCTGCAACCAATTCATCCAGCTCTTCTTTCATGCGAAGAAAGCTAACGTTAATGATGGACGCGGTGTTAATCATCTCATCGCCTCCTCATTCTAATTTGTCACCATAGATTTCCTGAATTTTTAGATCCATAAAATTCCGGTTTCCCTCTTGGGTAGAAATCATGCAGTATACATACCGGAGCCCACCGTGGGGGCTGCCGCAATTGGGATGATACCCATGGGGGATTGTTACCAGATGTCCGTCCTGTACCACAAAGGCCTTAGCCGTTTCGTCCAGTGCATCGTATACACACTGCACCCCAAAGCCCTGCCCCATATTGAAGTAGACGTAGATTTCCTCCCGTTTGGCTCCATGTTCATGGGGCGGCCATGCGGTCCAGCCGCCGTCACGGCCAAAGCAGATACCGGTCAGGAAGCGGCCGGAGGGGAATGCTTCATCAATAAAGTTCCATACATCCCGCCGGGTACCATGTTCTGTCTGCCCGTACACCTTGTGGCGACTGTCGGCATTTACCTCGGCAAAGGGGATATGCCCAAAGGCATACTTCTTTGTACAAGGTGCACCGAACCGCATGAATACAGCGTTTGTTCCATCCAGTTCAATGGTGCTTTGGATGGGAACATAGAGCATATCGCACAGTACGGCGCTGCCGGTCTGTCCCTCGCAGGCAAAGAGGGCTTCCCCCTCCATGCATACAAGGCACAATTCCTCCTCTCCACTTTCCAGGCACACCGGCCCGGATATTTCGATCCGCTGTGCCGAGCCGTAAACCAGGCCCATGTCCGCCGGCCCAAGACACCGCAGCGTCTCCTCCGGCATAAAATGGAATTTCATTCAAAAGAACTCCTTTTTAGATTGAAATGCTTAACCCATCACAAGATTGGGCAGCCAGGTAGAAAGTGCGGGTATAAAGGTAACCAGCATCAGGCATACAATCATCACACTATACATGGGCAGCATTTCTTTAGTGACGCGCTCAATGGTGCTTTTACCCACCGCGCAGCCTACAAACAGTGCTGAACCTACTGGCGGGGTACACAGGCCAATGGCAAGGTTAAAGATCATCATCACGCCAAAGTGAACGGGATCCATCCCCAGAGTGGTTACCACCGGTAGAAGAATCGGCGTAACAATAAAGATGATAGGAGCCATATCCATAATACAACCCAGCAACAAAAGCATTAGGTTGATCAGCAGAAGCAGCACAACCCGATTGTCTGTGACGGACAGCAATGTATTGGTAAGCAGTGCAGGCACCTTGAGGAATGCCAGCACATAACCAAACGCACCTGCCGCTGCAATTAGGCTGTAGGAAAGGCATAAGGTATACACCACGTTGCCCAAAATGCGGGGCATATCCCGCCACTTAAGCTTTTTGTAAACAAACATAGAAACAAAAAATGCATAAAGGCATGCAATGGCTGCCGACTCAGTTGCAGTAAACCATCCCAGTGTAACACCGCCCATGATGATAACCGCTGTAAAGAGGGCTATCAGCGCGTCCTTGGTGATGCGCAGGATCTGCCTCAATCCCATTGCTTCTCCCTTGGGATAGTTGCGCTTGACCGAAACAAACAGGCTGTAAGCCATCAGCAATAACCCAAGCATAATCCCTGGAATTGCACCGCCTAAAAATAGTTTACCCACCGATACTCCGCCTGCCGCCAGAGCAAAAAAGATCATGTTATGGGATGGGGGAATCAAAACGCCCTGGCAGGAGGTTGTCACCGTAAGAGCAATGGAAAAATCGCGGTCATAGCCGGATTTCTCCATCATAGGGATGACGATGGAACCCAGGGAGGATACGTCTGCCACAGCAGAGCCGGAAATTCCGCCAAAAAACATCGAATCCAGGCAGTTTACGCAGGCTAGTCCTCCTCGGAAACGTCCCACAATGGCGTTGGCAAAGTCAACCATTTTATCCGAAATGCCGCCTACGCCCATAATCTCTCCCGCAAGAATAAAAAATGGCACAGCCATTAAAGAAAAGCTGTTGATGGACTTGGCCATCTGCTGTACCATGGTCATTAGAGGAAGCCCCAGATAAATCATGGTGACTGCAGTAGACGCCATTAAAGCGATGGGAATGGGAACCTTAATTATAATGAGGGCAACAAATCCGCCTACCAGCAGCCAAATGGCAATACCAACTGTTGTCATGCTGTTTCCTCCTCTTCCTCGGGATCTTCAAATAGCTTTGCTGCTCCGGGAAAGAACATATGAAGGACGGTACAATAAACAATATAAAAACCACCCACTGGAATCATTAAGTACAAAACAAAGCTGGGCCATTTTGTGGTTGGCAGTGTAGAGGTGAGTGTAGCCATGACAAGGCGGTACCCATTCACCAACAGAATGAAGCCCACAAAAAGCGTTACAAGATGTCCCACCCATGTTGCAACCGTCTGCATCGGCTTTGGAAACCGATCGTAGAACATTTCGATGCGTATGTGGATGTTTTTTGCAACACCGATGGCCATTGAAATAAACGCCATCCAAACCATGAGAAGCAGCGCCACTTCCTCCGACCAGATGATGCTGTGCCGCAAAAATTTTCGGGAAATCACCTGTGCACTCACTATCAGAACCACTGCCAGTAAAACGATTTTGGAATATGTACGCAAAACATTAAAAATGACATCCAATGCTTTGTTTACGCCTTCCAAAAATTTCTTCATATCATCTTCCCTCCCCAAACTAAGCTATTTAAAATGCCTGGCTTCTATTTCCTGCAGTACCTCATAGCCTCTTTCATTATTCAGGCGGCGCTGCTCTGTAAAGCCCTCGCACCATTTTCCCGCAAGGAATTTTTCTGCCATTTCGCCTCCCATATCCCAGCTTACAACCCGTGCCCCCATAGCTAATACGTTGGCATTATTGATATGGGAAATCTTTTCTGCCGTAAATACACTTTCGCATGTCACGCAATAAACGCCACGGTATTTGTTTACAATCATACTCACTCCCGCACCCGTACCGCAAATGACAATACCTTTTTCACATTGGCCGCTTTGAATAACTTCGGCCAGTTTTTGTGCTGCCTCAAAATAGAGTATGTTTTCGTCCTGCCTGTGCTGGCCAACATCAAGCACCTCATGGCCCATGGCTTCTATCCGCTTTTTTACCTCCTCTTTTAACAAAAACGATGATGCTTCGCATGCAATTGCAACTTTCATTGCTTTCCCTCCCTATCTGCAACGGAGCCTATGTTGCTATCGCTTAAATTTTTTATTTGTTTACGCCGGAAAGTGAAATAGTATAACCTCCAGTTCCGGTGCCTCGATATCTTTTTTTATGGCATGGGGCACCCCTGCGGGAGCATAAAAAAAACTGCCTGCACTGATGGCGGCTTCTTCTTCTCCAACTTGAGCCATGCCGCTTCCTCGAATGACATAAAAGCCCTCGTTGTCGCTATGTATCCCCGGGGGTGGATATTCTTCACAGTGATAGACATTTACGCTTGCGTTACAGTCTGGACAAGGTGCTGTATCATTGGAAAAAATCGGGTAATTTGTGGCACCCGGTACAACTTTTGGCGCCTTTTTATCTGCTTTTGAGAAATATTTCAATGTTTAAACCCTCCCAATTATATCGAATTAGGTAAACGTTTAATATATATTTGTTTATTTGATACCATTTTAATACAGTTTTTTATATATTTTTAAATTTTGGACGTATTTTTAACAAAATAGTAGCATAATCTTGCAAAGCCCCTTTGGAAAACGTTTAATATTTCTAGGTGAAGTATACGTCATAATATTTAAAAAGTCAATATAATATATAGGGTTTTTATATTTTTACTATTTTTATCATTTCATTATTGTATAAGATTAGTTTTTTGATTTTATAAAATTTTAAACGTTTTCCTTATTTGCTTGTTTTTTTTTTACTTATTTTGTATACTGTTAAATATATAGAAGTAAAAACATCAGTATGAACGAAAAAGCTCCCGGAGGAATTATGGAAAATACAAAGCCTACCATCAAAGATATTGCCGCGATTGCGGGTGTCTCTGTCCCGACGGTGCATAAGGCCATCTACAGTAAGCCGGGTGTAAGTGAAAAAACTCGTCAGAAAATCTTAAAGATTACCAACGATCTTCATTATTCGGTAAACGCTACAGCCTCCCGTCTAAAGCGGGGTATGCTGAACATCGCTGTTGTTTTGCCGCTTTTGCCTCACGAGTGCAACCAGTTTTTTCGCAAAATTTGGGAAGGTATCGATGTGGCTGAAAAGCTGATGCTTGATTATAATGTGACCCTGGAGCGGATGCCCTGCGGACGTGTGAGTGCCGATCAGATTCCTATTTTTGAGAGCATACTCACACGGGACGATATTCACGGGGTTATTACTTACTGTTGGGACGACACAAGCTTAAACCCATATTTTGAACAATTGCAGGAAAAGAATGTACCTGTTGTGACCGTAGATTCTGACGCAGTGGAATCTTGCCGTGTGGGCTGTGTACGCGCTTCGGGCAAGCAAACCGGACGTCTTGCTGCTGAACTGCTCTCCAAAATGGTGCCATCTACCGGGCGTTTGCTTCTGATGAGCGGGAATCATAAGCTTAAACTTTTACGCGACAACGCCCTTGGCTTTCGGGATTACATTATGGAAAACCATCCCGGCCTTGCTATTTTGGATGTGAGCAATGCCTGCGGCAATCTCTCGTTGGAGGATACCCTGGTACAGGAATTGCAGTCGCACCCGGATATTGTAGGAATCTATTGCAACAGCGCCTCCAATGTAATGGCAATGTGCTATGCGCTAGACCGCACGAATTTGGGGCAATCCATCGTCGCCATAGGTAGCGATGTTTTTGATGAGCTGGAACCTTACCTTCAAAATGGCACAGTAGATGCCACCATCTGGCAAGCTCCGGAATTGCAGAGCAAGGATGCTGTCTGGATGCTGTACGAACATCTTTCCGGCCAGCCGGTCGATGAGGAAGTTCGTTATGTTCCCTTGGGCATTATAATGAAAAGTAATTTTCACGATTATCTATAAGAGAAGTTGATACACTCCGCATAATATACCTATTTCTACCTTACCCATCCTATATCAGTGTAAGGCGATCAGAAACCATTGGATTTTTAAACGGAAAGCAGCAACCTTTCTTGATAAAATGGTGAGTTTTTATGCCACCAAAAAATCATAGGAAGGTTGCTGCTCATTGTTGAGAGTCTGAGTTTCTGTCCCACTTACTATGTTATCCAATGTTAAAACCTCCCGATGCTTTGACCCATGCAGTCACCAAGCTACTGCCATTTTACATCGGGAGGCTTTTCCTATTAAAATACTTTTCCACCTATGGTAGGAACCAGGAGATTATTTTGTATGAAAGCTGACAATATAAAAGAGGCGGACACACAGAGTGTTGAATAATTCCATCTTTCGCATGATACCCTGCTTACAGTTCTATACCCTTTTCGGTTAGAGGTTCTGCAAATCCTCCCGGGTGTCCACATCCAGCAGTTCTTCCGGGAAATCTGCCTCCACCAAATCCAGCAGCTGGGGATGGGTCTTGATCACCCGCCCCCCCGATCCGCCCGGAGGGAGAGTCAACAGCTCCCCGTAAAGAGATGCCGGAAAAATCACCGGATTCCCCCGTCTTCCATCATAGCTTAAAGCGGCGATGCGATGGGGATGTGACTGGAAATGCTCCGCCAGGCGCAGCACACTGGGGGGTGACAGCAAAGGCTGATCGCAGACGGCAAACAGGCAGCCGCTACCGCCCTGTACGGCGGCAAGTCCTGCCCGTATCGTGCCGGAAATATCCTGACACTCCTCTGGGCGGAGCAGAACCTCATAGCCGAGATCCCCGGCCAGAGCGGCCACCTCCGGGTGGCGGGTGACCACCACCGTCCGCCCAAAGGCCTTGTGGGGAAAGCGTTCCAGCAGAGAGCAAACTAGGGGCCTTCCCTGCCAGTGGGCCAGCAGCTTGTTGCCGCCAAACCGCTGAGAGCTGCCTCCCGCCATCAAAACCGCATCAATGGAAATCGGGTCGGCCATTACTTTTTCCGGCGGCTGTAGGGGGTATCCTCCAGCGGCAGCGAGGTGCGGAACTTGCCGTCCCGGTTATAGTAGGCCAGCTGCACCGCCGGAGGCGTGGGAATGGAGCAGATTTCCCCAATTCCCTTGGCTCCGTAGGCCAATTCATCCAAGGGCTTTTCCACAATCACCGCTTCAATGTCTGGAATTTGGGTGGATTTCATCAGGCCCAAAGTGCCGAATTTTGCCATGGGTTTTCCTTTATTCAGAGGGAAATCCTCGGTGAGGGAGTAGCCAAGGCTCATGACCACGCCGCCATGAATCTGTCCTTCCACCGCAGTGGGGTTGATGGCCCGGCCCACGTCGTGGGCGGCAATGACCTTGCAAATCATGCCGTCCTCATCCAAATCCACCAGATGGGTGGCGTAGCCGTAGGCCACGTGGCTGATGGGATGCTCCTTGTCGCTGCCTAGCTTGTCGGTCTCGCCCACATATTCCCCAAAGAAGTCCTGGCCGTTAAGAGCTTCCAGCGGGCCTTCGCCTTTGGCTTCCAGCAGGGCAAGGCAGGCCCGGCGGGTGGCTTCTCCCGCAAAGACGGTCTGGCGGGAGGCAGTGGTGTTGCCGCAGTCGGGGGCAAGGCTGGTATCCGGGGTGCAGTAGCGAACCTTCTCCAAAGGCAGTCCGGTGGTCTCGCAGACCATTTGGGTCACCACGGTACCGATCCCCTGACCGATGCAGGCGGCGCTGGTGTGAATCTGCACCATATCGTCCTCCACCAGCAGGCGGCAACGCCCGATGTCGGGGACTCCCACACCCAGACCGCTGTTCTTCATGGCGCAGGCTATCCCCGCCTTGGGATGAGCGTCCAGATAGGGCTTGACGGCCTCCAGAGTCTCCACCAGAGCGGTGCTGTCATCGGCAATCTGGCCGTTGGGCAGGGTCTGCCCCGGACGAATGGCGTTGCGATAGCGGATCTCGTAAGGGGTGAGACCCACCTTTTCCGCCAGAAGGTTGAGGTTGCATTCGGTGGCAAAGCAGCTCTGGGGCACTCCAAAGCCCCGGAAGGCTCCCGCCGGGGGATTGTTGGTATACCAGGCCTTGCCATCAATTTCAATATCCTGATAGTTGTAGGGTCCGGCAGCGTGGGTACAGGCCCGCTGCAGCACCGGCCCCCCCAGAGAGGCAAAGGCTCCCGTATCCGAGTGGATAACAGCCTTCATGGCGGTGAGGTAGCCATTTTCGTCACAGGCGGTGGTCATTTCTATCTCCATGGCGTGGCGCTTGGGATGACAGAGGATGCTCTCGTCCCGGCTCATGGAAAACTTCACCGGCTTCTTGGCGGCCAAAGCTAGAACGGCAGCATGATGTTGCACGCTCATATCTTCTTTTCCGCCAAAGCCGCCCCCTACCATCTTGGCCACCACCCGCACCTTTTCGGTGGGCAGACCGGTGGCCTCAGAGCATTCCTTCAGAGTCTGGTAGATCCCCTGATCCCCCGAGTAGATGAGAACACCGTCCCCCTCGGGCATGGCCACAGCGGTTTCCGGTTCCAAAAAGGCGTGCTCGGTGGGAGGTGTGGAGTAGTGTACGGTCACCACATGGGTGGAGTTTTTGATCTTTTCGTCAGCATCTCCCCGCTTGAGGTAGACATGGCTGAGGAGGTTTCCGTCCTCATGAACCCAAGGGGCACCCTCCGCCTTGGCATCGTCGATGGAAAAGACCCCGGGCAGCTCCTCATACTCCACCTGAATCAGCTTTTTGGCCTGAGCCAGAGTTTCCCGGCTATCGGCGGCAATCAGGGCGATGGCATCCCCCAGATAGGTGGTCACCTCACCCACACCGATTAAAATCTTTTGATCTTTTTTCAGG
>JAHDPQ010000047.1 GCA_018434245.1 Oscillospiraceae bacterium | reverse complement strand
TGAATCGCCACGATCTCGGCTTGAATCTTCTTCAGAAGGCCTCCAATGGTTATACCTGTCATGTCATCACTCCTTACGTCCCCCGGGGGGCAAGCTCGAACCTTCGAGGGGCCGCCGTTCTCGCTCGCTTTCCAGGGCTTCGATGATATCTTCCAGTAGTTCAACCTTGAACGTGATCCCCTTTGGTGAGGGCTTCCACTCCCCGGCTTTATCCTGGTAGTAAACTCTCAAGCTAACCAGGTCATAGCCTTTGTAATTGGTCCGTTCGATCCTGATCTTCTCCATCGTGTTCTTGTCTATCTCTTTCATCGTGCCCGCTCCTTTGGTCTCGAGTCTGAAAACGTTCTCCCCTATCCTGTCGATTCGCCTTACTCTTATTCCCCGGGTCCGTTTCAAATACTTGAGGTAACACTTTAATTCAAAGAAAGAGCCGGTAAAAAGCATCAAAGTGCCTCGTTGCGATGCTTCATCCGGCCCCAGTATCTCTCCAGTTGTACGTTGAATCTCTCGAGGTTGACTCCGACGCTCTCGAGCCACTCGGCCAGTTTCGGGGCCGGGGGAGCCCCTGGAGTCGAGAGACAATCTATCACCGCCCGCCGCCCCGCTATCGCGTGGAGATCCGCGCGGGTAATCGCCAGCTGATCCAGTAGCTTCTCGAGAGCGTGTGCCTCCCTGTCAAAATACTTCGTTCTCATGATCTCGCCTCGTAGCCGCGTCTTTCGAGTTCTCGCTTAATTGTCTCGATCGCCTTTTCGTTGAGGATGAGAGAACGCCCGGTGCGGTCGATCTTCAGGGATCCCATCGATTCAAAGTCCCTTACGATTGTGTAAACCACTTGAGGGCGTACCCGGTAACTTTTCGCAATGTCGCTTATAGTCATGATTATCGCCTCCGATAAATAAAGTAATAACTTTATCAAGTCGTTTTTCTTTGCTGTTTTCAATGGTATATATTCGTTGTATTTCTCTATCATTATTATACTACAATAGATGGTTGTTTTCCAAATATAACCCACTATTGGTAGGGTTTTTAGAGATGATGCGAGCTCGGAGGCCTTTGTTAGGAATATTAAGGAATAATTTTGTATCATAAGCAGATAAACCAGGGGGCAATCTTGGGATCTCAGGGCTTAGATAATCAAGCCAAAAGATAAGGTTCACAGAATTCTGTGAACCTTTTTTCCCGATCTCAGGGCTTAGATAATCAAGCCAAAAGAGGGGAAAGAATAAATCTTTTCTTTTCTCCTTTCGCTTGCTCTTGATATATAAAACGGCGGCTTTTTCAAATGCCGCCAGTTTTATATAAAAGGGTTTTATAAGAACCCTTTTATATAACCCTTTTATAGACGTTTTTTTTGCCATATAAGAGGCTCTTAGAGCCACTCTTCAAAACAGGGGTGCGACATCTCGTTCCGCAACCTGCGACATCTCGTTCCGCAACCTGCCAACTTTTGCGACATCTCGTTCCGCAACCGGAAAGCCCTATTAAAAGAGAAAGACAGCGTTTGCGTTCGCTGTCTTTCTTATTGGTGGCGGCTTTTGCGTTGTGGCACACAAAGTTGGTAAAACCCCTTCGTTGTGGCATGAGAAGTTGTTTTAGACTCCAATAATTACCTTATATGCCCCATTCTCTTGAAGCTCCCAGGCTTCAATTGCTCCCACAGCGCATAGATCGTTCATATATTCATTTATCGTATTGATTGTGTCGTTCTTATGCCTCGCGTTGAGCCTCGAGCCGTAACCTATACAATCCGCTGCCACTTTGAGACTTATATATGAGGTCCGTTTCCCGTTCTCTCTTGAATTTTTGGTCATAAGAAAGTCGATGAGCCGAGAAGCCGGTTTTTGCTTGTTGCCTGGTAAAGCGTGCAAACTAGGATATGCCCACGGCTCAATTAAGACAAACCTATCATCTCCCCAAAGAGACTTTGGAAGAGTGATAGCTAATATTCTCGAATGATCCTTTAAGTATAGTTCCTGCCTGAAAACGATCTGTGATTTGAATTTTTCCAATAACCCCCCTTCATTAAACCTTATCCATAAATCAATGAAGGGGAGATCCCAAAGAGCCGCCTTGATTGCTTTAAGTTGATCTTCGTTTTTGATGTTAGTTAGTTGCCTGATGGTCTCGGTGTCGATGATATATGCGTTATTTTCCTCTGCCAAAGAAGTTATTTCTTTAGTTGCCTTGCCTTTAATTACCCAAAAGTTATTACTCGGGATCATTCGGTAAAGTCTAGCCAGCACCGCAAATACAGCGGTTTTATGAAAGGTAGAAAGCTTTACAACATCGCTATTTAAACTGGTTTCGGCAATTCCGTAAGGCGCAAACTTCTTAGAAACAGGGATCGCCAATAGCCTTTCTTCAGGGCGGTTATTGTCGTCGATCTTCTCAAAAAGGTTTTGACTTACCCTTACGGGATTAGGCCATTCATTCCAGAAGAGAAGAGCTTCAGGAAAGCCCCGAGTTAAAGGATCAATGCTCTTCTTTTCGTGTTCAATTGCTTCTCGAATAGTAACCGTTCTTACTTCCAAGTTCTTCGTTAATAGTTCCTTTGGAGGGTTA
>JAHDPQ010000183.1 GCA_018434245.1 Oscillospiraceae bacterium | reverse complement strand
CCTTTGCAAACTCTATAACTCCTGCCGCCTCTTCTCCGTTCAGGAGGGCTTCTATCCTTCTCTCGTACAGTTCAAGCTCTATGGAAACAAACGGGTGTCTGTAATCGCCCTCGAAGATGTCTATGTTTTTCAGTAGTTCGTCTTTGTGGCTCTTCTCGAACCTCTCCGCGTGGAAGAGTATGCTCTCTCCCCACTCGTTAGAGTCGGTCCAGCTCCTGTAGTAGTCGTGCAGTTCCGCGCCCGGCCTGTTCTTGTATGAGGCCTCGAGTATCTTCTCGGCTATAAGGGTGGAGGCTTCCTCAGGCGAGGAAGCAGCGGTGAGTTTAAGGCCGAAGGTGGTGTTTGCAAAGTGTATGAACACGAACTCTCTCTCGGCTTCACTCAGGTTTGCTACATAGGAGCTGTCACCGAGTATCTCCCAGAGGTTATCACTCACAACTTTGCTCACGTTCTCCATACCGCGGGTCTTTAGGTCGCGCCACCAGTCTTCGTCTTTGGACAGACCGTACCTGACAAGCGAGACGATGAAGTCCCTCTTGAACTCTTTACGGTCGATCCTCAACTCACTGAGCAAGTTTGCAGCAGTGACGAGCTCTCCGTTCCCCCTGTCCCAGTATTCTGCAAGGAAGACCAGTTCCTTCTCGGATCTGTTGGCTATGTACACGAGGACTTTTCTGCCAGATTGTGCCAGGCCCTCGGCCTCTAGCATAGTGAGGAACTCTCTGTCCATATCCGTCAGGCTAAGGCAGTGCCAGCCTTTATCCTCGAAGTAGGAGAGGCTATTCCGCAACAAGAGATCGGAGTCTTTCAGGACGATGGGTATGGAATCGTCCAGTCTCTCGAGTCTCGCAAGTACGGTCTTGAGTAAGTGCATACAGTACTCCTTTTCGTTCTACAGACCACAGAGTCTATACTCTGAACAGTTCAAAGGCCAGATTAACCAGTTTCTCCGTTCTCTGCTTAATATCCTTAGTAGTCCAGTTTTCTTTGTCTCGCAGATCGCTGTTAAGGAAGAGACCGTTCTTGTAGCCTATGGGATTTCCTCTCGTGTCTGTCCTGTCCCTCTTTTTCTCGAAGGAGTAAGTGGAGAGGTACTGATTGTACGCCGTCAGTGTAAGGTTTCCCAGCTTATGAACCCACTGATCCTGCAATAGCTTCGCTTTT
>JAHDPQ010000149.1 GCA_018434245.1 Oscillospiraceae bacterium | reverse complement strand
CAAGGAACGTCATCTCGTGGAATGCTTTTTCAACAAACTTAAGCACTTCCTAAGAGTGCAACTCTCTATGACAAACTCGCAAAGCTCTTTTTTGCGTTTATTTGCTTGCTTCTATCATGATTTTGCTGAAATAGTACACTTCGTAGAGCTTTCAGAATGACTCTAATTTGTGCATAACTCTGGACCTTTTGACAAAGCAGAAAGAAATCGCCCCTTATAGTAAAATATAGTCATAGGGGGCGATGGGAATGATGGGTAGAAAAAGTGGGCGAATTCAAATGGTCATCTTGGATATATCCGAACTCATACCAAGAGGCCATCTATTTCAGAAAATATAAGAATTTGTTTCATTTGATTTTATCATGAAAAGCTTTCGCCTTACTATCCTTCAAACGGCAGACCATCCGTCGACCCGGCATACATGTTCAAAATGCTGCTTTTGGGCTATCCCTACGGGATTAAATCCGAGCGTAGGTTAGTTCAGGAGGTTCCGTTAAGCTTAGCCTACAGATGGTTTTGCGGGTTTGAACTGGACGAAAGAATTCCTGATCATTCTACCTTTAGCAAAACTCGCCAGCGCAAATGGAATTAGAGCAATCTTTTCTACGAGGTTTTTGTAGAAATTATACGGCTTTGCATTAATAATAAACTTGTGAATGGCAAAGAATGGTTGCCGATGGGAGTTGCATTTCAGCTGAAGTGTCAAGAAGCAGTTGGGTCGATGTGGAGCATGAAGTTGAGCAAAGCATGCACAGCTATGTGGATGCATTAGACGAAGAACTATCCGCACAGCCGGGGTTCAAAAAGCCACCTATCCGCATCTTTAAGACGAAGCGAACAACGAGTACTACAGACCCGGAAAGCGGATACATTAACCACGGTTTAAAACGTGGGATAGGGTATCTCTTGGAAGCCGGTGGATTGCAAGTATGTGATTATTACTGGAGTTGACATTTATCCAGCTAACGAGAAAGAGAGCTTACTGGTATTAAGGCATCTGGAAAAACAGCAGAAAACATATGGTCTGGCAATCAACAGTCTGGCGCTGGACAGAGGGTATGACACCGGCACCGTCCACAGAGGTTTGGAGCTATTGGGCATCACAGAATATATTCCTGCAATTGATTTCCCTAATTCGCCGCACAAATATGGTTTTTCATATGAGGCAGAAAAGGACGCTTTTGTTTGTCCGATGGGACAGCCTCTGAGCTACAACAGACTCAATTGCAATAAAGCTACAGGAAAGTATCTTCGATGCTATCAGACTCAGGGAACGATCTGCACAGCATGCACTCAACGCCCGAACTGTTTTGAGAAAGCGGGAAGCAGGGCAGGATTTTGGCCAGTAGTTGCTACCCGGTTTTTCACCGCGGACACCAGAGAGTTGACACACCTGAGTATCACGCCATGATGCGTAAGAGGAAGATCTAGGCCGAGGACAGCTTTGTCGTGATGAAGCGGGAGCACAACTTATCAAGAATTCGAAAAAGAGGCATCCATCAGGCGACTGAGGAATGTCTCCTTTCGGCGATGGGGTTAAATCTAAAACGGATGGCAAGGGCTGCCTAAGGGGGCCTTCGCCATCCGTTTTACTTGCTTCGCTTTTACCTATCGCACAGAAAATACGGCTTTGTCAACAGGTCCAATTCTTGACACTACCTTGCCATATTCTCATCTGTCGTTTACTTTACTGCATATTCCACACTCAGATGGCCCCTTACCTTAAACCAACCAAATTGGCCCCTTACCGTCGCAGACAAAAGTAGCGCCATCGTCTACCTTCTGATAACCGCGCTGCAGAAGATAAAGCATGGTGCGCTCTTGGTCAGCGGCAACAACGCCCCCACCCTTTTCAAGCAAACTGCGAATGTCCATCATGACACCTGCAGAATCGGCAAGGCCCAGCAAGGTGCTCACCGATTTTGCACATATGTCGGATAGTTGAGCAAACTCGCCTGCTTTCACCAGCTTTGTGTCAAAGAGCCAGCCGCCGCCAACGGCAAAAATGGAGGGATCCCGGAAATCGGCAAGGTTTTTTAGATCCACACCGCCAGTGGGGATAAACCGCACCATGCTAAAGGGACCACGCAGAGCCTTAATGGCCTTTAAACCGCCGTATACATTAGCGGGGAAAAACTTAACCACATCCAGACCGCACTTGAGGGCCGCCGTAATTTCGGTGGGGGTTGCACATCCGGGGCAAACGAGAGTGTTCTTGCTGATGCAATACTGCACAATTTCTTGGTCAAAACCGGGAGAGACGATGAACTTTGCACCCTTTTCAATAGCAGATTTACACTGTTCCATGGTCAAGACCGTTCCGCAGCCAACCAGCATTTCCGGGCATTTTTGACTGACCTGTTGGATGGCTTCCAGTCCCTGTGCCGTGCGCACGGTGATTTCCATGATATCCACACCGCCTGCCAACAGAGCTTTGGCAGCAGGAACCGCTTTTTCAATCTCATGAATGACCACAACTGGGACAAGGCCGGTGGCTTCGATTCGCATCTTTGTGTGTTTCAATGTTTTCCACTCCTAACGAATGATATGTTGGCAGGGTTGGCCCGTCAACATGTCAATTAAATTGTCCACTGCAAGATCCGACATTTTTTCAATGGCCTCTTCGGTGTGGGCACCGGTATGGGGCGTCAGCACAACATTATCCAACCCAAACAAGGGGGATTGTTGGGGTGGTTCCTGCTCAAATGCATCTAAGCCCAGACCGCCTAGCTTTCCCGCGGTCAGAGCTTCATAAGCTGCGTCTTCGTCAATCATTCCCCCTCGGGAAGTGTTGATGATAATGGCACCCGACTTTACCTTGGCAAGGGCATCTCGGTCAATGAAGTGATAGGTGTCATGGTTGAGCGGCAAATGCAGGCTAATGATATCCGCCTCATGTAATACCTGCTCAAAACTGGCAGCTATAATCTGATTGGCGTTTGCATAGGCGGTATCCAGAAATGGATCATAGGCCATGACATTCATAGAAAAACCAGACGCAAAGGCTGCGAGGTGTTTTCCGATGGCGCCAAGTCCTATAATCCCAAGGGTTTTCCCACTGATTTCTATGCCGGTGCTGCGAACCCATTCCCCTGATTTTGTGCTGTGGTCCAACATGGGAATCCTTCGTGCCAGGCTCATCATCAATCCAAAGGCAAGCTCTGCCACTGCAACAGCATTGACACCGGGGGTATTGGAAACTAAAATACCTTTTTCTTTGGCGGCCTCAATATCCACACGATCCACACCGGCTCCATAGCGTGAGATGGCCTTTAATGCTGTAGTTTGGGTTAATACCTTTGCCGTGATATAGTCCAAGCCCGCCAAAAAGCCATCGCAGCCTTCCAATTTGGAAATCAAATCATCTTCGCCCAGAGGCCTGCCGGTTTCGTTCAGTATTAGATTGGGGCAAAATTTCTGCAATTTTTGAAACGCCTTGGATCTTTGATTCTTACAAAAAGATGTTGGTGTTACGAGAATTTTCAAGATGGGCCTCCTTCTATGTCTATATCAACTTGTTGTACCAAAATAGGTATTGCTCAAATTTCTCGTAATAGTAAGGGTGGCGGAGGGGATTGGTCTTTACAATCCGGTTTTTCTGAAAAAGTTGGGCGGTTTGCTCCTTGAGGCCAAGGAGCTCCATTCCCAAAACAATTCCGCCTAGAAGGGACGATTGCTCGTTTTCTGGGATTTCTAAATCCGTTTGGAAAATATCGGCGCACATTTGCGTCCACATCGGTGAATTGAGAATTCCCCCTGACAAAATAATGCGAGGCGTCAGATCGTTATTGTGCTCTTTTAAAATTCTGTAACAGTGGTATATGTTAAACAATACTCCTTCCAGCACGGCGCAATACAAATCATATTTGTCATGAGCAGGTTGAATGCAGGTAAAAATCCCCTTGGCGTCATCCTTCCATCCCGGGCAACGCTCGCCAAACACAAAGGGAAGAAAGACCGGCGCATCGGTTCTTTCCTGGCAAACGGCTTCTATTTCTTGATAGTTCTCTCCTTGCAGGAAGCTTTCCTTAAACCATGCGGTGCAACTGCACGCGCCTGAGGTAGCCGCGCCGCTCATCCACCCGGTAGGAGACATATAGCACCAGGTGCTGGGGGGATCGGGTAGCAAAGGTTTGTTTACGGTCAGACGGATGGCGGCACTGGTACCCACAGAAAAGGACATCAAGCCTTCGCTTTGGGCGCCTATGCCGATCTGGTTATAGCCACCGTCCGAACAGGCAACAATGACGGGAGTTCCAGATTTTAGGCCCAAAAACTCTGCTCCTTCCTGTGTCAGGGGATAGGTATGATCATAGGTGACAATTTTGCAAAGCTGTTTCGGGCCAATTCCAATTTCATCCAATATGGCCTTGTCATACTGCTTGACATGAACATTGAGCAGCCCGGCTCCGGATACCATGCAGTCCGTTACTACACGCTTGCCCACCAGCCGGTATGTGTTGTAGCTGCCCTGTCCAAAGATGGTGCATGTCTGCAGATCAAAACCCAAACTCTTGAGATACATTAACTTAAAGGACGGATAAATCGCATTTACCATGCACCCGGTTCTTCGGTAATAGTCCTGCACATAGGCTTCATCTTCCCGTTTTTTTGCGCAAAGGTCGGATGCCACAGGGGATGTCCAGTTGTAAACACCGGTAAGGGGGTGCATTTGCTGATCGCACAAAAAAACACTGTGCCATGCGGAGCAAAGGGCGATGATGGCCACATCTTTCCCTGCACACAGTTTTTTTCCAAGGGCAACCGTTTGCAGAAACACGTTCTCTGGATTTAGATTGCCGCCAATCAAATCTTCCTGTCGATACTCCTCTGTTGCAACATCAATTTGTCCGGTATCCGGACAATAAAGCATCGCCTTAGCAGATGTTGTACTGGATTCAAGGGTCAATATATGCATTGCCTGTATACCTCCTTGTTAAGTCGGTTTCTGCCTCTGGAATGTCAATGATGGTTCAGCCCAAATACACAAGAAAAACCTGCGCGGCCTAGGTGTAATAACTGCCCGAATATCAGCGGAAACCATTCGAAGACGGGTCTCATGGCATTTTGCCCATATCGATTGGACTAGGGTCATTCTGAAAACGAAAAGATGCACAAAAGTTGATAAAAAAAACGTACTAAATCCCAAAGAGGAGATGGTGTGAAATGGTAATCCATCGTATGAACTGTATGATAGTGAACGGGAACGTATCCAAGGATATATCCCGACCGCCAAGACCGGCAGACCACCCAAAGATCACCGGCAGATGCTGAATGCCATGCTATGGATGGCGCGTAGCGGTGCCATGTGGGAAGACCTT
>JAHDPQ010000021.1 GCA_018434245.1 Oscillospiraceae bacterium | reverse complement strand
GGGGGGGCGGGCGCATCCAAAATGCTCCAGTAGGTGCAGCCCGTAGGGGCGATCTGGGTAGACTTCATGACGGTTGGAATGCCTTCGGCCTTCAGCTGTGCCCCAAGAGCATCGATTCCCGCCTGAAATCCCTGTTTCACCAGAGGATAAACCTTATAGGGCCCCGGAATGTTCATGGTAAAGCAGAGAAGGGTCTGGCCGTACCGGTTCAGAAGCTCCTTTTGTTGCTGACTTCGTTTCTCCCGTGCCTCCAGCATCTCCTCCAAAGTCACGGGGGAAGCATCCTGAAAAAAACGCTTGTCATCCATGGAGAGTCATCCTTTCTAGATAGGCAAAGGTGGCAGGGGGAACCAGAGGGCGGATGTCTTTCAGCCTGCCCTCCTGCAGTAGCGCCCGCACCCGGCTGGCACTCACTGCCTGCCCCTCAATCTCATGACGGGGGATCTCCACCACCTCAATGCCCATGGGTGGAAGAAGCTTTTTCATCTGGCGGTTATAGGCCGCCGTTGTGGTACAGTCGGGCTCGCTGCCCACATACCGCCTGGTGATGCCCATAGGCTGTGCAAAATAGCGGGCAAAGATGATAAGATCCAGCTCGCAGTTGACCTGAGAGGTCTTTGCCTTATCCTTGAGAAAATAATCGGGAAAGGTAGCGGAGGAGATAAGGTAATCGGCGGTGGGATGGACCACTACATTGGGGAGGTGGGCGGTGTTTTCCCGCACCAGCTGCAGACGCACCTGGGCTGGAAAAGCGCTGCGGTCCTCGGACAACACAAACAGATGGAGCAAAGCGCATTCCCCGGCGGCCTTTTCAATTAAATAGAGATGGCCGTTGGTAAAGGGGTTGCAGTTGACCACCGCCGATGCAATGACGCCGTGGGTAGAAGGCTGTTCCAGCGACTGCACAAATCGCCGGATGCCGTCCCGCCTGTTTTCCAGCAACAGTACATCTCCGGTTTCGGCAACGGGGTAGAAGCCCAGCGAAGTGAAAATCTTATGGTTGTCCGGCCTTGTAAACAGAAACAAATGAAGCTTGCCCGCCTCCATGGCCAGCTTGATCAGCTCGGTGATAATGGTGGCGGTCAGCCCTTCCCCCTGCAGGGTGGGATCTACACCGATACACATCAGCACATTTTGCCGCAGAGAGCCGGTGGCCACGATGTTGTCATCCTCCAGCAGGCATACCGTTTGCTCGATGGTATCGTCCCAATCCAGAGAAAGCCCCGCCAAAAACGCCCGGATACGCTCCAATTTGCGTCCCCGGGGTGGAAATGCATAGTCCAGTTTCATGTGTACCTCCGCATTCTCTCCAATCTACGCTACCTCTTTCTTATGAAAAGACGCAAACGCTGTCGATGAAAAAAGTCGACAGCGTTTATTATTGCCTATAGGCTCATTGCTTGACTTGGTAGATCAAATCGATGACGGAGCCGTCCCGGTAGGTGACCACGCCTACCACTTTGTCGGTGTATTCAATGGGCTTGGGAATCCCCACCAGCTGCTCCGCTTTTTTCTGCAGTTCCTCGATGGTGAACACCGGCAATCCGTTATCGATCATCCGTTGCCGCAGCACCTTGCGCAGGGGATTCACCGCGATGCCGTGGTCAGTCACGATAATGTCCACGGTTTTGCCTGGTGTGACAACGGTGTTGACGTTTTTGACCACACAAGGAATTCTGCCCCGGGTCAGAGGCACTACAATGATGGAGACACTGCTGCCAAAGCTGGTGTCGGGGTGTCCGCCGATGGCTCCTCGAATGATGCCGTCGCTGCCGGTCAGGACGTTGACGTTGAATCCCGTATCTACCTCCAGAGCCGAAAGCACCACCACATCCAGCTGGTTTACCGCCGTGCCCTCGCTGTAGGGGCTGGCGTAATACCCTGCCGAAATCTGCTGGTGGAAGCGGTTGTCCCGCAAGGACTGAGCAGCCCGCAGATCAAAGCTCTGCACATCCAGAATCTTTTTGATTAGCCCCTGCTCATGGAGCTCCACAATGGAACCGGTGATTCCCCCCAGTGCAAAGCTGGCCCGGATGCTTTTCTCTATCATCTTATCCCGCAAAAACCGGGTCACTGCCAAAGATGCGCCCCCTGTCCCCGTCTGGAAAGAGAACCCATCCTGAAAACGTCCGCTGGCAAAAATTACCTTGCTGGCCAGCTCGGCAATCAACAGCTCTTTGGGATTGGTGGTAAACCGGGTGGCTCCCGTCATAATCCCGGCGGGGTCGCCGATCTCATCCACCTTGACAATGTAGTCCACATCGGATTCGGGAATGGCAAAAGGGGTGTTGGGGTAGTGGACAATGTGGTTGGTGATGACGATGACCTTGTCGGCGTGGGTGGCGTCGCTTTTGGCATACCCCATGGAGCCGCACATAATACCTTCATCGCGGTCCCGGATGTATCCGTTGGCATTGCCGTAAGGGTCGCAGGAAGGAGCGCCTAAAAAAGCCACATCGATGGGAAGGTCTCCCTGTTCAATGGCTCCCGCCCGGCCACCGTGACTGCGGAACACAACGGGAACATCCATTAACCCATCGGAGACCGCCTCTGCCAGCCTTCCCCGCAGGCCGCTGGTTTCGATCCGCCGGATGACGCCGCTTTCTATGTGCTTGATGAGCGGGGCATGGCAATCGGTCAGGGAAGAAGCGGCCAGCACAAGGTCCCGAAACCCCATCTCCGCCAGCTTGTCAATGACCATGTTGATAATAAAGTCCCCGCTGCGAAAATGGTGATGAAAGGAAATGGTCATGCCGTTCTGAAGTCCCACACGGTGCACGGCCTCCTCCAGACTACCGACAATCTTGTTATGGTGGACTTCACGCTCGGCCAGTGTCCGGGTGTTCTTGGTTATTTTTTTGAGATTAAACACCTTGTTGACTTCATGGAGCTCTTCCAGATAGGGGATGTTTTTCAAACTAATCTTGCGCATATACACCCTCCTTCAATACGCCGGACTCTTTAGCCAGGCTGATCACCCGCTGAGCCCGCAGGACAATGGGACGGTCTACCATTTTACCGTTCAGGGAAATGACACCGCTGCCTTTTCGCTCTGCCTCCTGGATGGCATCCAGTACCGCAAGGGCGTGGTCGATGTCCTTTTTGGTGGGGGTGTAAATCTCGTGGATGACGCCTATCTGCCGGGGATTGATGATGCTCTTTCCGTCAAAGCCCAGCTGACGGATCAGCTGCACCTCTTTTCGTAAGCCTTCCTCGTTGTTGACGTCGGAGTAAACCGTGTCGATGGCGTCGATCCCCGCCACCCGGGCTGCCAGCAGGATGGCACTGCGGGCAAATAGCAGCTCAACGCCGTCCTCCGACCGGGTGGTTTTCAGGTCGGTGACATAATCTTCCGCGCCAATGGCAATGCCGATGAGTCTAGGGCTGGCCAGGGCAATCTCCCGGGCATTGAGGACTCCTGCCGCACTTTCCACCGCGGCCATCATCTTTGTGCTGCCCATCGGTAAACCGGCAGCTTCTTCGATGCGGGCAATTTGTGCCTCGCACTCCAATACATCTTGAGGAGTTTCTGTTTTAGGTAGGCGGATCACCGCCTTGCCGGTGTGGACAATGGCCTCCAGATCGGCAAGCCCCAGCCCCGATTCCAGAGAGTTGATCCGCACCAGATGCTCCTTGTCCCCCAAATCCAGAGAGGTCAGAGCCTCGTACACCAAAAAGCGGGCGGCATCCTTCTCGTTGAGGGAGACAGAGTCTTCCAGGTCAAACATGACGCAGTCCGCTCCGTAAATTCCCGCATCCTTAATCATTCCGGGATTGTTGCCCGGCACATACAGCATGGTACGGCGCAGCTGTTGCTTCATTGGCTGCCACCCCCCCAGGCATATTCTACCTCTGCCGCCCGGCAGGCCGCTGCCTTGACCCGGGCGCGTATAACGCAGTCCAAGGCGCCTTTGTCCACTGCCGTGACACGGGCATTTGTTACCCCCAAACTCGTGAGAGTAGAGGTGATTTCCTTGCGGATGGCGTCGCCGAACTGTTTTTCTACACTGCTGGTCAGCTCAATTTCGATTCCGCCATTGCCCGGCTCCAGAGTGATCATCACGTCACTGGATTCCAACGTGCCTGAAATCCCCGCCTTTTTTAGTTCCATACCTATCCCTCCTTGCATCAATATAAGCGGTTTCAAATGTTTGTTTGTATATATTGAAGGCAGATCACGAATCTTTGCCACCATTTATTTGGCCGGATCGTTCACCTCGCAAAACAGGTACTTTTTAGTGGCGAACAGAACGGCGATCGAAAGAACCCCAAACAGGCTGGTGATGGCAGAATGTTCGATGATGAGAAACCGGGTGACGGCAAACATCAGCACTTCCACCACATTGCCTGCAGTGGGCTTGCAAACCATCTTGACGAATTCGACTCCGATAATCAGAGAAAAGGAGTATTCGAGGATATATTTTAAATCGCTGATATTGGTTTTAGCAGACAGCAATCCTAATATTTCGGGAACCATGTTGATGGCGAGCAATCCAATGGTGACAGTAAGCAAAATGGCAACCATCACTTCGATTATGCGCAACACTGCGATAATGCTCCGTTGAGCTTTTTTAAACATAGCTCCACCTCAAATCAGCTTGATAGCAACAGCAAAACCACGTTAATTACTTGAGGAAAAATGGAGGAAACCACAATCAGCCGCAGCACCTGCAGCAGAACCAGATCGGTGCTCTGAACTCCCAGATCCATGGAGATCAGAACCATATCACTGGCACCGGCAGGGGTGGCCGCCAACAAGGCCTCCTTGCGGTCCATGCCGCAAAACCGCTGCAACATATATCCGCACAGCAGACAGAAAGCAGAGTAGCCCATTGTGATGATAATCGCCGGCAATACCAGAAAACGCAGTTCCAAAACATCGGCCCAGCCAATGGAGCATCCTATGTATGCGCCGGAAAGCAGTTGGGCAAGCCGCTTGACCTTAAGCGGCAAGAACGTTTTTCCCCAGAAGATTTTAAGCAATAGAACCCCGGACAAGGCAAAGACCAGCGTTCCGGCGGGAATGCCTGTCCGGTATCCGGCCATACCGCAGAGCAACGAGATACCTATGGTGATGAAGAACGGCCCCCACTGCTTCGGTTCCTGGGTTGAGGAGTTGGTTTGGTTCATTTTGGGGGGCGACGCCGATTCGCCGGATTCCTGCTCCTGCTCACGGCAGAGGTAGTGAATCATGCTGGGGAACACCCCGATACCGATCACCAGCCGCACAAACTGCAACACAGCAACCTGAGGCGCATTGGCTCCCATATCGGCTGCGATGAGGGGAATGTCGCTGATTCCCCCGGGAACCGCACTGAACAGGGCGGTAGGGGCGCTGATGGGGCTAATGGCATAGAGGAGCAGCCCCATCCCCAAATTCATCACCAGATAGGAGCCCAGAAGGATGGCTGCCGGCTTGAGGATGCGTCGCATCTCCTTCAGCTCGTTTTTCTTTACACTGGAGCCGATAAACGCTCCGGCAACCGACTGGGCAAAGATTTTCCCTATCCGTGGGATATAAGCCGTATTCCACGCAATATTCAGTATGGCGGCTCCAATAATTCCGCCCACCAGCATTCCGCCGGGAATCTTGAGACGGCAGAACAAAAGCCCTATGACGTAAGCGAACAGGAGTGTCAGTAAAATACTGTCAATTGGCATGGGGACACCTTCAATTTTCCATGGTAACAAGGGACACGGTGCAATGGATCGGCATATTAAATATAATTCCATCTTTATAATAATTATATATTGTGAATCTTAATTCAACCGTGTCCTTATTCTTAACATAATTTAAGAAACCGATAAGCTGTGTTGCAAAACAACCTTGGGGGACAAATAAAAATCCACCGGCTTAGCCGGTGGTATTTCTTATGCGGGCAAAGCCCTATGGTACTAGCAGCGTCTAAAGACGCCTTTTACGGTCTGCCACTTGCGAGGGGATTGTTACTTGCTACCCGTAAACGGGTTATCGTATT
>JAHDPQ010000146.1 GCA_018434245.1 Oscillospiraceae bacterium | reverse complement strand
GGGGTGATGGTGACAGGGCTGCTGTCGTCATCCGAGGAGCTTCCTCCGCTGCCGGAATCGTTGCCGTTGTAGCTGAAGGTTGCCGTGATGGTGTGATCGGCGGTTACAGTATCAAAGGTATAGCTTGTAATTCGGCCTTGGCTTACATTATCCACCTTTACATCGGCAATGGAATAATTGCTGTTCGGCGTAATATCGAAACTTTGGAGTTCGCCGCTATTCACCGTTACGTTGCCCCTTGGGGAAATGCTGCCCCCTGTGCCTGCCGTTGCGGTGATGGTGTGGGTTACAACAGGTTCCGCACTTATCGTAATATCAAAGGTCTTTGTGTAATCATCTGTGGCCAAGCCGTTTGTAACGGTTGCTTTTACTCTGGCAGTGCCTGCCGACGCTGCCCGAAAGGTGCTGTCAGTGATGAAAGCGCCCGTTGTGCCGACATCCTCTACCGACCACACAATTGTCTTGTTGGTGGCGTTTGCGGGTGTGATCGTGCCCGCAAGCGTAAGGTCGGTATTCACTGTCACGGAGTCGGCGCTGATCATGGCAATGTCGTTGACCGGAATAAAGCCGGGTTTGAACTCCACATAGGTGTGGGATTCAGACCAAGTATATGTATCGGTGCTAAAGCCGTCATCTTTGGAAATGCGCCACTCACAGCCTGAATATTCGCCAAGCACGGGCGCGGTTCTAATGGCACTTGTTATTGGCGCGGTGCCGGATTGTGCCGTCACCATGCCGCCAGAGATGGTAATAGAGGGATCGAAAACGTTGGTGCCTATACCATAGCTCATTCCCTTAGCATCGGTCGCTGTAGAGCCTGTGGCGTGGACAATAGCGTCGTCGGAGATAGTGATACGATATATGCCATACAAACCCACGCTTCTGTAGTACGTGTTACCTCCGGTGGCAGTAACGCTACCTCCGCTGATTTTAATTGTGCCATTTGAGTTTAATCCGTGGCTACTTTCATAAGCAGATGTAGATACTGTCTGCCCACCGGTGGCGGTAACGGTGCTGTCGGTGATGCTAATCAAACCATAAGCAGAGATGCCCACACTGTTACCAGCGGATGTACCGCCTTTAGCAATAACCGTGCCGTCGTTGATGGCAAGGGAATCGGCGTTTATGCCGAAGCTGTAACCGGTTGCTGTTCCCGCAATTGCCTCTAGAGTTCCGCTGCCGCTGAGGGTGAGCGTTCCGTCCGACTGAAACACGCCGTAACTGTAGTCGTTGTCCTTGCCGGTAACAATGTTGTTGCCCAGCAATTCGATGTTTAGGTCACCCCTAACATAGATGGCTGCGCTGTATCTATCTGACGCCCAATCGTAGCATTTCGTAATCTCTGCGTTATTCAGGGTGAGCGTGCCAGTGTCGGGAACATATTTAACCGCATAATTACTTTCGCTTGCGCCTTCAGAGGTGATGCCGCCGTCGCCGTCGCCAACCCAGTAGCCGCCAGCTATGACATCGACACCCCCCACATACATCTTTGTAGCTGCCGCCGCACTGACTGTTGTGCTTAACGCCCCCAGCAGGCAAATTGTCATGCTCAGCACAAGTAAAATGCTCAGTATCTTTTTCATTATCTTATTCCGCCTTTTCTACAATTTTATTTTTAACTTGAAGCAGGAGATCGTTCACCGCCGCCAAGCTTAACTCAAGCTATATGCAAAGCAACTGTCGTTTTTTGACGTCAAATTCCTGCTGGGAAATAACGCCGTCCTCCATGAGCGCCTTGTATTTCTTGATTTCCTCGATGGCGTCGGCAGGTGGAGCCATGTTGATATGTAACGCCCCCATTCCCACCATACCGGGGGCAACAGACTGCTCGGTTGCGCCGGGAAAGGCCACCATCCTAATTGCAGCCACCAGTTTTTCAAGTTCTTCCATGCTTTGCTGATAGGAGCGGAGGTAGTTATTCACGTCCGGGTGAGTGTTATCAAACCGGGGGCCGTCCATGTCGCATTTGATTACCGTCCAGTAAGGGTGGTCGAAATGCAGTTCTACGTTGAACGCCCGAAAGGGTTTTGGCACATTAAAATACTGTACCGGTGCCGACCCGTTTGCCTTGCCGTCGTCCAGTTTATCAAGGGCGCGGGTCATCTGTCTGTTCATAATAAACTGGGAGATTTGCGATGCCATCGCCATAGCGCGCTCCGGCACGGTGCTGGCATAGCAGCGTATGCCCACCGCCGCCGCTGCGCTTTTCCGCTCACGCCGCTCCTCGGCTTGCTTCATATTGTTGTAAAGCAAATAGTGATAGGAGTAGGCGGTCACCATGCTTTGGCTATAATCGGTCAACTCGACAGAAATTTGCGGGTATAGCTCTTTCATCTGTTCCGCCACCTGATCGGCGATGCCAAACAGCATGGCATAGGTCAGCAGTTCCCTCCAAATCGGCATTTCCTTGACGCCCCGCTCGGCAACCAGCGAAAAATCCGTCAGATACCGTTTTAGCCCTATCAGCTCGCCCAGCTCCTGCTCACCGGTTGGTGTCAGATCCGTGAGCTTGGCAGGCATAATCCCACCTTTTAAGACAATGCTTTTGATTCAAATAGGTTCTGCCCGCACTGTCGCAATGGTATAGCGGTTTTGCCCGTACCGGCTGATGCCAAAGCAGATTTCATACCCGCTATCCGTATCATGGATACCGCATTTCCTTGCCTTTTCTTCAAAGCTCCAGTCAATGTTCCAATCTGGCACCGTCTTATAGCTCCCGTTTTGGTCGGAGACCGTAAGCTCACTGATGGTCAGGTAATCGGGCGCATTCATGGGAATGTAGCTTTCGGTTCCTTCCTCAAAGCTCCCTTCCCAGTTCTGCGTGATGCGTATGGAGCCGTCCTCGTAAAGGACAGCCTGAATATCCATGGCATGCACCTGATTTGCCGCAAAAGCGGGAAGAGGGAGCGCAAATAGCAGGGCAAAGCACAGAATCAGGCCGCTCACTTTTTTGCGCATAGGGCCCCTCATTTCATGCTGGGCATATCCGCCTTGCCAGCCTGCTCCACAAGATACTCTCTTTGCCGGAAGCCCAACATCCAGGCAATCATGGAGACCGGGAACATTCGGATTTCGCGGTTGAGCTTGGTCACGCTGTCGTTGTAAATCAGGCGGCTGGTGCGCACCATGTTTTCAAAGGTTTGCACTGCGTCCATGGTTTTGATATAGGTTTGGTTTGCCGCGAGTTCTGGGTATTGCTCCGTTACCATGGCAATCCTGCCCAAGGCTTCGGAAATAATTCCTTCTTGGCGTAGCACATCGTTTGGCGTAGATTTTGCCGTAATGACGCTTCGTCTGGATTTAATGGTTTCAATCAGCGTTTCGCTTTCGTGCCTCGCATAGCCCTTTGTCAAATCCAAAAGAGCCGTCAAAGCATCGAAACGGCTTGACAACTGCACCCCAATCTGACTCATGGCATTGCTGATATTTTCGTCCAGCACCACCAGTCTGCGCTGGGTGGAGATTGTCCATAGGACAATGGCCGCAAGAATTACTATAATTGCAATGAAAGTCGGCAGCATAATACGATCCTCCTTGTTTATTTTTTAATGGGCAGATAGGCCAAGATTTCGTCTGTCTACCCGTTTTGCAGCTTGTATGCCCGGCGGGAAAATGAAGCCCTCTGCCTGCCGCTGGTACATAAGGGTATTATTCCAATGAGATGCCCTCAATCATATCGGTGATATAAACCTCAAGGCAGGTGTTTACTCCCGTGTCATAAGTAAAGCTTATTTGCTGCTCACAATCCTGACCTGCGATTGAAAAGAACAAGTAAGGTGACAAACGGTTTTGTTTTTGCCGCTTGTAGCGCCGTCACCCATGAACAGGTAGGATACGGTGTCCACTTTCACAATGGTAACAGGGTTATCAAAGGCCAGCATGTATGGGTAGTGTACAGGGAACATTCCCTTGCATTCAATCTATCAAAAATCCCTCTCAAAAACCGCCCGCTGCATGAAACATGATTTTTTCGACATGAATCATAGTTTTGGTAATTCAGTTATGGTAAAATTAGTTTGGAGAAGTGGAATAACAAAGGAGGAGTGCTTATGCTGCAGATTGCGGTCTGTGATGACAATATTGACGAGCTATCCAATATGGTACAGCTCATAAACCTATATAGAGCATCCAAAAACTTTAACTGCGAATACGCCGTCTTTCCAAACGGTTTTGAACTGGTTTCGGCCTTGGAAAAAGGAAAACGGTTTGATATATACTGTCTGGATATTATGATGCCGGGCTTTACCGGCATTGATGTCGCAAAGGAAATCCGCACGTTTGACAAAACCGCGCCGATTTTATTCTTTACCTCATCGCCTGAGTTTGCTTTGGAAAGCTACTGCGTGAAAGCCATCAACTACATACTAAAGCCAATCTCAAAAGAAAAACTGTTCTTCACCTTTGACGATATGTTGGAGCAGATCAAGGCGGAAAAAGACGAGGATGCGGTTATCGTAAAGAGCAATGAGGGCATTCAAAAAATACTGATTTCGAATTTGGCTTTTGCCGAGGTCATCGGCAGAAACGTGTTCTATCACCTGCGCTCCGGCAAGGTAATCGAATGTACAGAATCCTTTTCCTCGGTCTGTGATCATCTTCTGAAATATGGGTGTTTTATCAAACCTCACCGCTCTTATCTTGTGAATATGCAGTATGTGGATGCCATTGAAAAGCATCAGATAACCTTACAGTCCCTTTCCACTGTCCCAGTTGCACAAGGCAAGGCGCGGGAGATGAAAGAGCAGTATCTTGCCTATCAAATGGAGGGGGAATAAGCGGATGATAGAAACTGTCATTGAATTCTCTCGTTACTTTGTTGCCCTGCTGTTTGGTGCATCGGTTGCGGTCAGTTTCGCCGGAATGGTACGTACACGGAAAAATTATCTGGCGTTTGGGTACTTTACCGTCATTTTATTTGTTTTACAGCTCGTCTGTCTGCGGCTCTGGGGCATGGCTTTGACGGCAAAAATATATCCGCTGCTTTCCCATTTGCCGGTTGCTCTTTTTATCGCCCTTTACTTAAAGCGTTCGTGGCTGATTTCACTCACAAGTATGTTTGTCTCCTTTCTGTGCTGCCAGCCTCCCCGCTGGATCGGTACTGTTGCAGGCGAAGTTTTCGACAGTGCTCCCATGGACCATGTCGGTTATATTGCGGGTGCGTTTCTGATGTACTGGTTCCTGCAAAAATATGCGGTGAAATCGGTTCGGCATCTAATGGAACGCTCTGTGAAATCCTGCCTTCTGTTTGGTGCCATGCCGGCTTTTTACTATCTGTTCGATTATGCCGCCACTGTTTACACCGATTTTATGTACAGTGGAGCACGGGTGGCTGTACAGTTCATGCCCTTCGTGACATCGGCATTCTATTTTGTGTTTGTCCTCCTGTACTATGCCGAAACCCAAAAACAGGCAAGCATCCAAAGAGAGCGAAATATGCTGGATGCGCAGTTTCGGCTGGCGCAGACAGAGTTTGTTTCTCTGCGGCAGATGCAGCAGAATGCCGCGGCTTATCGGCACGATATGCGTCACCATTTCGCTCTTTTACAGGGACTGGCAACCAAGGAACACATCGATGAGATCAAGGAGTATCTGCGGACTGCCCAGTCCGACATCGACGCTATCACGCCCATACGCTTTTGTGAAAACGAAACCGTCAATCTGATTTTGTCCGCTTTCGCTGGCAAAGCAAATCAAGCGGAAATCATGCTGACGGTAGATGCGAAACTGCCTGTCTCGCTTCCCTTCAGCGACACCGAGCTTTGTTCACTCTTATCAAACGCTTTGGAAAACGCCATACAAGCCTCTGAATATATACCTGACAGCAATAAACGGATCATCCGGCTGCGTATGTATTCCAAAAATAACAAGCTGTGCATTGACATCCGCAACAGCTATCAAACAGAACCGATATTATATCAGGGCCTGCCTGTGTCAAAAGAACAGGGGCATGGCTTTGGCACAAAAAGCATGGCGCATATCGTGGAAAAGCATGGCGGTGTATTCCAGTTTTCGGTCAAGGATGGCTGGTTTATATTTCAGGCAACTACATAATCTCTTAATTAACCTTATTTTCCGCTATTTATATCAGTTCACATGAGTAGTTCAAGGGGCCACCAAAATGGGCTCCGCCCTATTCACACTTTTCTATCGTATAAGGGTAAGATGATATTTTTTTGCTCGCTGACATTTGCCGCTCCTGCCTGTCAAACCCTACCATACTGGTAACCATAAGCTAAGCCCCCTGCCTTTACTCGGTAAGGCGGGGGGCTTAGCTTATGGTATGCTTGTAGGTGGCAATGGTGATATCAGCAAAATATGTCATGCCATCTCTTGTTTTCTATTTGGGAAACTTCTGTGCAGCCACTCTTGAAGATCTTGGTTGGAGTGTGGCTAATACGTACGCCTATTTTATGGATGCCGGTGTTACTTTAAGAAGATGGGTAAAAATACCACGGATACAATGGTCATCAGCTTGATCAGGATGTTGAGGGAAGGGCCGGAGGTATCCTTAAAGGGATCTCCTACCGTGTCCCCTACCACTGCGGCCTTGTGGGCCTCGCTGCCCTTGCCGCCGTGATTGCCTTCTTCAATGTACTTCTTGGCGTTATCCCAGGCGCCGCCGGCGTTGGACATAGTGATGGCAAGCAGGACACCGCAAACCAGAGAGCCGGCCAGCAGTCCACCCAGAGCTTCCACCCCCAGAATGCGGCCGGTGGCAATGGGAGCCACCACCGCCAGCAGGGCGGGCAAGATCATTTCTTTTAGGGCAGCAGCGGTGGAAATATCCACGCATCGGGCATAGTCGGGCTTGGAAGTACCCTCCATAATCCCCGTATCCTCTCGGAACTGGCGGCGCACCTCCTCAATCATCTCACAGGCAGCCTTGCCCACGCTCTTCATGGTTTGTGCCGAGAAGAGGAAAGGCAGCACGCCGCCGATAAGCAGTCCCACCACCACGTGGGGGTCCAGCAGGTCGATCTTACTCAGGCCCGCGATCTGGGCGTAGGAGACAAACAGAGCCAGAGCGGTGAGGGCGGCGGAACCGATAGCAAATCCCTTACCGATGGCGGCAGTGGTATTGCCCACACTGTCTAATTTATCGGTGATAGAGCGAACGTTTTCCGGCAGTTTAGACATTTCGGCAATGCCTCCCGCATTGTCGGCAATAGGGCCGTAGGCGTCTACCGCCACCACCACTCCGGTGGTGGAAAGCATCCCCACCGCAGCCAGAGCGATTCCGTACAGGTCGGCAAAGTAGTAGGAAGCAAGGATTCCCGCGGCAATCAGAAGAATAGGGCCCACGGTGGAAAGCATTCCCACGGCGTAACCGTCAATGATGGTGGTGGCGGGGCCTGTTTCCGCCTGTCTGGCGATTTCTTTCACCGATTTGTAATCGGAGGAGGTGTACCGCTCGGTGAGGGCTCCCACCGCCACCCCTACAATCAGGCCCACGGTAATGGCTCCAAAACTCTTCAGGTCGCCAAACAGGGCCTTGCTGAGGAAGAAGGAGGCCACCATTACAATCAAAGCGCTGGCGTAGGTTCCCACGTTCAGAGCAGTGGCAGGATTTTGACCCTCTTTGCTTCCCACCAGAAAGATGGCCAAAATGGAGGCGACCACTCCAATGGCTGCCAGCAGCAGGGGGAAGAGAATCCCCGGCACCACGGCAACACTCTGCATGGAGACCGCCAAAGTGATGGCGGAAATAATGGAGCCCACATAGCTTTCGAACAGGTCGGAGCCCATGCCCGCCACGTCGCCCACGTTGTCCCCCACGTTGTCGGCAATGACAGCAGGGTTGCGGGGATCGTCCTCGGGAATTCCAGCCTCTACCTTGCCCACAAGGTCTGCCCCCACGTCGGCGGCCTTGGTGTAGATACCTCCACCCACACGACCGAACAGGGCGATGGAGGAAGCGCCCAGCCCAAATCCTGTGAGCATCTCGGCATTTTCCATTCCCAGCACCATTAGCAGGGCTCCCAGCCCCAGAATGCCAAGGCCCACCACACACAAGCCCATGACGGCTCCGCCCCGAAACGCAACTTTAAGGGCAAGGCCCATACCGTGGCTTTTGGCAGCTGCCGCCGTGCGGACATTGGCGCGGGTGGCGGTGCGCATTCCAAAGAACCCGGCCAGAACCGAAAAGAAAGCGCCCAGCAAAAAGGCAATTGCAGTGGGCAGATTGATAAGGAAGCAGAGTAAGGCGAACATTAGCACGGCAAACACCACAATGGTGCGGTATTCCCGCATCAAAAAAGCCATAGCCCCCTCCCGTATGTAAGAAGCGATCTCCTTCATACGATCGGTACCTTCGTCATTCTTCCCAATCCAAGACGAAATGCCAAAGGCTACCAACAGAGCTACGGCCCCTGTGACCGGCACCAGGAACACCAAGTTTTCAAGCATGACTACCATCTCCTTGTTTATTTTCCGGAGGCGGCAATGCACCTATGGTGCCGTCCCGGGGGCAATACGGGACCTATGGAGTCCTCCCTTTCGTCAAAACGGAGGTTTTCCCATCGGTCCCTATCATCAGGTGCATCTATTAGTATGTATTATACAGGATAGCAATAAAAAAGCCAATGGGTTATTATATTTTTTGTTAGTTTCATGTATATTTCTTTTGTGAAGGCATGACTTTTAGCATTTTTTACAAAAAAAGGCCCGGATATTCGACGAAATATTGAGTTTTCAGTGTTTTGATCGGCAACCAATGCGGAGTCCCCATGGCATAAAAAATTCCCCTCCGGCGCAGTATTTTCTGCATCGAAGGGGGGGTATCATTCTATAAAATTTTAATAAACACGATTGTAAGAGAGTGCTTCGCCGGAAAGAGAATCGATGGGGGCTAGGGTGGATGTTGGGTTTAGCCGATACCGCCCAAAACAACGCCGGCGATCAGGGCGATGAGAGCCAGAGGTACATAGATATACTTGCCCAAGGGGATAAACCAATTGCCCACAGGCTTCTTGGCGCCCATGTTGACGGCTTCCAGAACTTTTTCCTTGCCCACCACCCAGAAGAACATGATACCGGCCAGCATGGCACCCAGAGGGCAGATATAAATGGAAACACCGTCCATCCACGGGGAGGTAATGCCCTGAATGCACACCGACACGATGCAGCCCAGAACACCAATGGTAGCAACGGCGGGAAGACGCTTTATGCCGAATTTTTCTTGCAGGGTGGCCACAGGAGCCTCGTACAAGTTGATGAGGGAGGTAACCCCGGCAAAGAGCACGCAGACATAGAAGATCATGCCGACAATCCGGCCGCCGGGCATACCGTTAAACACATTGACCAGATAGACAAACATAAGTCCTGGGCCGCCGGAAGAAAGCTCGGCGCCGCCTGCCGCCATGGCGGGGATGATGACAAAAGCAGCCAGCAAAGCAGCCAGGGTATCAAAGACGGCCACGTTCCGTGCGGAGGAGAGGACATCCTCCTCCTTGCTCAGGTAAGAGCCGTAGATCACACTGCCGTTGCCGGCCACCGACAGGGAGAAGAAGGCCTGCCCAAAGGCGAAGATCCACACTTCCCAGTTGGCCAATCCGGCAGGGTCCATGGTAAAAATGTACTTGTAGCCATCGTGAGAGCCGGGCAGCGTAAACACGTAGATACCCAGAGCCACAAACAGGAAGAACAGTGCCGGCATCATGATTTTGTTGGCCTTCTCGATGCCGCCGGCAATTCCCATAGCCATAATGATCATACTAACTGCCAGACCGATAATCTGCCACAGGTTGTTGCCTGCACCACCTCCAAATACGGTGGCCATGCTCTCGCCAAGGGTGGCAGTCTCCGGAGCGGTGGCCCCAAAGGTACCCCCGATGGCACCCATATCGGTGCCCAGGGCATACAGCCCGCCGGAAAGAGATAAAAACGTATACTTAAAGATCCAGCCTACCACTACGGTGTAGCCGATGGCCAGAGCCAGGGAACCGATCACAGGGATGATGCCGATGGCCTCACCGATTTTTTTGTTGCCGGTGCGTGTCTGGGTACATTGTCCAAAGGCGCCGATAGGGCCCGCACCGGCGGCGCGTCCCAGGGAAAACTCACCGATGACGCCTGAGGCGGCAATCAGAACGACGAAGATAACATAGGGAATCAGGAAAGTCAACCCTCCATATTTGGAGACCATGATGGGGAAACGCCAAATGTTGCCCATACCTACCGCAGAGCCGATACAGGCGAGGATGAATCCCCACTTGCTTTGGAATCCATCGCGTTTTTCCAGGATCGTTTCAGGAGCTGACATAACACTTTCACCTCTCTACTAAATTGTCGCGCTGTGGGTTTCCGTTTTACCAAAGCCTCTTTCCCAAATACAAAAGAAAAAGGGCATCTGCCGGGGTCGATATAAGCTTGCGGATGCCCTTTCTCTGCTGTACGCTTCTCCGTGGCACAGTCACGTTACAATGTGTTTTTCAGTGTCGCCTTGTGGGCAACACAGGCCGCAATACGCTTTGCAAAGCTTACTTGTTGGGATACGGCTCCAGGAAAGCGTGGAAGTGACGCATGGGTAGATTATGGCCCATGGTGATCTTCATATTGGGGATGCTATCCCGGTCCTCGTACAGAGCCTTAACTGCGGCAATGACATAATCAAGATGCTCTTGGCTGAGCTGGCTGCGGTTGATGGCAAAGCGGACAACGTTGCAGACCTCCGCCTGCTGCTCGGGAGTCTTCAGGTCATACTCCATAGAGTAGTCCCCCAACTCGGAAACACGGATGCCATAGCGGCGGATCAGTTCCAAGCTAAAGCCCTGGCCGGCAAAGGTTTCGTGGCCCCGCTCGTTGTCAAAGAACTCGTCCATATTGATGTACACGCCATGTCCACCGGCAGGAAGCACAACGCCTTTGATGCCGGCCTGATAGAATCCCTGGGCCAGATACTCGCACTGCTTAATCCGCTCGTCCAGATAGTTGAAGTTGCAGCATTCGTAGAGTCCGGCAGCCAGAGCCATAATGTCACGGCCGGACATGCCGCCGTAGGAGTCGTTGCCGTAGCAGGAAATCTGCCGAACCTTCAGCAGGATACCCACATCGGTCTTGATGCTGCCGTCGGGGTTGAAGTCGGAGAAGTTCTTCCAGAAGAGGCCCTTGTCCCGGAAGGCAAGAATGCCGCCCATGTTGGAGTGGCCGTCCTTCTTCAGGGAGGCGGTAAAGCCGTCGCAGTAGGAGAACATCTCTGTGGCGATTGCGGCGATGGACTTGTCGGCGTAGCCTTCCTCGTTGACCTTGATGAAGTAGGCGTTCTCGGCCCAGCGGGCAGCGTCCAGCATAAAGGGGATGCCGTACTTGTGGGCGATGCGGCTGGATTCACGCAGGTTGGCCATGGAAACCGGCTGACCGCAAACGGTGTTGTTGGTAATGGTGGTGTAAACCAGAGGCACATTCTCGGGACCCAGCTTTTCGATCAACTCTTCCAGCTTTTTGGTGTCCATGTTGCCTTTAAAGGGGTTCTTCTCGTACTTGCCGCCCTGGGGCACTTCCCACAGCAGGTCCTTGTTGTACAGGTTGCGGGGGATGGAACCCATCTGCTTGATGTTGCCCTCGGTGGTGTCGAAGTGACCGTTGGAGGGAATGGTGAACTTCTTACCGGGATGGCGCTCGCCCAGAATCTTGCGGATCATCTCAAAGAGGACGCTTTCTGCGGCGCGGCCCTGAGGCAGAATAAAGGCGTTGGGGCGCTCCATCTGTGCGGCGCCGCCGTTAAAGAGGCCGCCTTCGTATTCGCACAGGTACAGCTCGTTCATCATCTTTTCGATGTCCTGGCAGTCGGTGCGGACCAGGTCGATGACTCTCTTCTGGTTGTCGCCGCGCTCAAACACATCCCGCAGGGCGTCCAGCAGGACATAGTAGCCCTTGTTCCGGCCGTAGGACTCGTCGCCCAGGAACATAGCGCTCCACTGGACATCGGTCATGGCGGTGGTGCCGGAGTCGGAGAGCATATCTACCGTCAACATGCCGGCGGGGAAAGCAAACTCGTTGTAGTGGGTTGCTTTAAGGGCACGCTCACGTTGCTCTACGGTAACTTGGGGAAGGTTGCGCTTGACATAGGAGAAGGAGCGGGGGGCGGGAACGTTCAACGGGTACTTTTCCATCATAATTACCTCCATTATTTGACGCATAGTGCGTCTGACATTATGAGGATACCCCGGTCGTCGAGAGCTGAGATTGGGCGTCAGGCTCTGCGACAGGCGGACAGTACCTTTGTGAGAATAATTTTATCACCATTCTCCTATATTGTCAAGGGATTATTGTGAAATGTCGCCCAATTCTATCCACGTATTACTGTGTAGTTTATATACATGTTTATTTATAGGTTAATTTGTGATTCGTTTTTTCTCATATTGATAGGTTCATCTCTTGATTTTTCTCAAATATCCAGGTATGATACTTTTAGAAAAGTGTATTTTTAGGGTAAGAAAGTACACTTGAACCTTCAAACAACGAGGTGACACAATGAATCGCGCCATGCTAAAACAATACACCAAGTTGGTGGAGTTCCTGGGGCTGACGCTGGGGCCCAGCTACGAAATCACCCTTCACGACATTCGAGGGAAGGAAAGCTCCATTGTCGCCATCGTCAACGGCTCCATCAGCGGCCGGGATCTGGACTCTCCACCCACCGCTATGGCCATGAAGGCCATGATGGAAAATGCCGCCGGCCGGGACTTCCACACCAACTATATTGGTTTGGCCAAAAGCAACAAAATGTTGCGCTCCTCTACCTATTATATCAAAGATGAAGAAAACAAACTAGTGGGAATGCTTTGCATTAACTTTGATGATAGCGAATTTCAGGCCCTTTCCAGCCAGCTCTTCCAGCTCATTCACCCGGACAGCTATGTAGAAAACAACATCGTCATTCGCAGCGATGTTCTGAGCAGCTTTGAAGATAATGACGAGACCGAGCACTTTGGCGACTCGGTGACCTCGGCGGCCGACAGCGTGATTCAGGAAATCCTCGACGAGGAAGGGGTGTCGGTGGATCAGTTAACGCAAGCGGGGAAGATACGCATCGTGGCCAGACTGAAAGAAAAGGGCATCTTCCGGCTGAAGGGTTCGGTAGTCCACGTCTCCGATGTCCTTCGCTCCTCCCCTGCCAGTATCTACCGCTATCTCAACAAAGTGCAACAGGAGGAAGAAGCATGAGCTGTTTACCGGCCACCGACAAGACCCTCCCCCGCTTTCGGGAGGTATGTGCCTGTGAGCGGCTCTTTGGCTCCCGTAGCCTGTGTGCTCACATTGCCGGTACGGCCCAAAGCTTTCTGCTGGAAGACGCCTTGCCCGCCGCCCTCTCTCTGACGGGGGGCGTCCTCACTGTAGTTTCCCCCGGCATCCCCGATCTGCCGGCACTGGAAAGGTTTATTTTAGAACACAACGAGATTATAGAGGTAGACTCCACCCTCGCTCTGTGTACCCAGCTTCAGGAGAAACTGGGTGGCGATTTGGAAAGCTCTTTTTTTATGCGCTGTGATGCTCCTGTTTTTCCGGAAGAGGATTCCGGCATCCGCATCCTTCCAAGCCCTGCGCCGGAGATCGTCTTTGGCATTCTGCAGGGTAGCCACCCTTATTATCAGAAGCACCTGCAATTCGCCCCCTGGTCCACCGAATTAAAGCGTTGGCAGGAGCTGGGGCTTACTGAACTGTATGCCCTGGAGGTGGAGGGCCAGCTGGTGGGAACCGGACGCATTCTATCTCAGGATGACCTGACGGGAGCCATTGGTGCGGTGGCGGTTCTGCCTGAGTATCGCAACCGGGGCTACGGTCGCCAAATGTCCGCCTTTCTCACCCGCCGGGTTCTGGGACTGGGGAAAACCCCTGTGCTAATCAGCGGCTATGATGCGGTTTCCGCTCTCTATCGCTCTATTGGGTATCAAGAAACCGGCCGCTGGGGGGAGCTCTATTTCCACCGCTGCCACTGACGGAGGGAATCAACGTGAACTATCGGAAACGGAGCATTTATCTCATTCTGGGGCAGGTGGTTTCCGCCATAGGCATTGTGGGGATGTATCAGGCCAACATTGGTCTGGACCCTTGGAGCTGCCTGCATCAAGGCTTGAGCAACGTCACGGGACTGTCCTTTGGCGTCTGCAGCATTTTGGTGGGAATCGTTGCCACCCTCATCTCCTTTTTTCTCAAGGAGCCTCTGGGGTTGGGCACCATCGTCAATGTCATCTTCCCCGGCCTGCTCATCGACCTCATCCAAGGTCTGCGCCTCATCCCCCAGATGGGACATCTGGGGAGCGGGGTATTGATGATGCTGGCAGGGCAGACAATTTTGGCGCTGGGCACCTATTATTATATGGCCGCCGCCATGGGAGCCGGGCCTCGAGATTCCCTGATGGTGGCTGTTTCCCGGCCCCTGCGTGTGGTGCCGGGAACCTGCCGGACCATTCTGGAAATCACCGTGGTGCTGTTGGGCTGGCTGATGGGGGCCAAGGTTGGGGCAGGCACTGTTCTTTCCGCCTTTACCATCGGCCCCTTCCTGCAGGGGGCCTTTAACCTCTTCCGCTATGATCCCAAGACCGTCCGCCACGCCAACCTTGCCGATCTGTGGCAGGCCTTCCAGCAGGGGGTGAACAGAGCACCGGCTGAGCAGCCTGTCCCCGAGAATGATGCGGGGGAGGACTGTTCCCAATCTCAGGATAACACGGAGGAAGACCTCCCCTGTCCGGTGGAGGGCGCCTTCCGGGAGTGAGGAGCTCCCGGCTTCTTTCCATATGGCTGATCCGATGCAAAAGGCCGGCACCGCTATCACAACGGTGCCGGCCTTAGCATTGGAGGCTGCCCCCGGAAAAGGAGCTTTTGTTTGAATGTTACAACATGGAATCCGGGATGGCAACCTTCTTGTTCCAGTCCAGCGGTTGTGATATGATAAAATGATTGAGGAGCCCTTGCATTCGCCTTGAGTCCGCGTTCTGTTTTGGCTCCGTTGGACCGAGAAAAGACTGGGATGAAATGAGGTTTCTGAGATGGAAGAATACTGGGTGATGTCTTTGGGCGGCAGCGGCGAGGATGCCCGCAGCTGCTTTTTGGTGCGCCTTGGCCAGCGGTTGGTCCTGCTGGACTGTGGTGTCCGCCGGGAATTAGAGGCCGGGCAGGAGCGAATTTACCCCGCCCTCACCCCTCAAATCGCCACGTCTCTGGACGGGGTGTTTCTTTCCCACGCCCACGAGGATCACGTGGCAGCCCTGCCCTATCTCGCCGAGCTGGGCTACCGGGGACCGGTTTACGCCACAATCCAGACCATCCAGATGGTGAAGGGGTTCATGAATAAGTGGATTCGCTTTGTCAAGGCCGGAGGCGGAACTCTTCCTTTCCGGGAAGAAAACGTAAACCTTCTGGACTTTTGCCCCGTGGAACTGGGAAGCCAGAATTGGAAGGGCATTTCCCTGACACTGGGGCGGAGCGGCCACATGTTGGGCAGCATTTGGATTCATTTTAACGTGGGCGGCAAAACTCTCCTGTACACCGGCGACATGACCTTTGATGGGCAGCTTCTGGCGGCCGATCTTCCACCCCAGGCAGACACGGCAATTCTGGAATGCGCTTACGCCGGCAGGGAGCTTTGCCAGCAGACTCAATACAAAACGCTGCTCCAATCGGTGAAGGCCACAGTGGCTGCAGGAGGCCGGGTACTGCTTCCGGTCCCCCCCAACGGCCGGGGCTGCGATATTCTGCTGTATCTGGGTCAGACCCTAGAAAATGTCCCCATCTGGGCGGAGAAGGATGTGCTGTGCCAAGCCGATGCACTGCTGAAAGAACAGCAGTGGCTGCATCAGGGGAAGGACTGGGGATGGGCCAAAAACCTTCCGGTGCATTCCTTGAGCAGTGACGAGCAGCGAGAACAGGCCTTGGTGGAAGGCGGTGTGATTCTAACCCCCGACGGCATGCTCACCAGCAAGGCGGCTCTGTTCTACTATGAGCGGATGAAGAGCTGTCCGGCGGATCAAATCATCATCACCGGTCATACCTCCAAAGGGGTGATGGGCTCCCTAATCTTTAAGGAGGATTACCGGGTCAAAAACAGGGTGGCGGTGCAGGCGAAGCGGATCACCATTAAGGCCCATCAAGATGAAGAAGATGCTCTCAGGCTGGCAAAGCAGCTGGGTGCAAAGCAGGCCATGCTTTTTCACACCGCACAGGAAAGCTGCGGTCCCCTGCTGCAAAAGTTGGCAGCCGCAGGCATCTCCGGGGTTTGCCGTCGGTCCCCGGGGCGGCTGGATTTTTAAATGTCTCCCCTTCCAATTGATTGCTTATGGAAGAAAATCCTTGATACGTCCGCCAGTAAAGGTATATGGGCAGAGCTGCAAAAACTTCTGGTGGGCCTAACCCTGCCAACCGCCCGGATGGGGTGGCATCGCTTTGCAGAATAAAAATCCCCCGGTATGAAATGACCCCAAAAGTTAGACAGTATTGATATACTGAAAACGATTGGGGTGCAGTTCATAATGCTGGGGGATTTTCTGTGGGTATCACAGGTGTTCAAAGCTATCGCAAGGTCTATCTACTACGTCAGCCCCCTCAGGGGAGGTTGAGCCCCCCCAGAGCCCCCGGTCCCTTGAATTGGTCGTCGGGCCCGAACAGCCATTCACCGCAGGGAATCTTCCGGCATAGTCTATCCCTTTTTTCTTGGGGCATACTAGCTCACACCAGAGCGGCAGATTCTTTTTCCTGCCGGGCGGTCTGAAACTGCTTGGGGGTCTGTCCGGTGGTCTGCTTAAAGAGCATGAAAAAGTACTGCTTGTTCTCGATACCGATCTGCTCGGGAACATCCTTCACCTTGACTGAAGGATCGGAGAGGATTTCTTGCGCCTTGGCCATTCGCAGCTGATTGATGTAATCCATCAGGGAGCAGCCATTCACTTGACGAAACAGGCGGCAGAGGTAGGCAGAGGAAAGGCCAAAGCGGTCGGCCAGAGACTGGGAGGAAAGGTTGGGGTCGCAGTAGCACTCCTGAATGGTCTCCATAATCTCTTCCATGGCGTTACCCCGCTTGGCCTGCCGCTCCTTTTGCAGCTGTTCGGCAATTTGGGTGAACAGCTCTTCAAAGGTGCGGTTGAGGGTTTCGATGTCCACCAGAGTGTTCAGCTGCTGTTCAAAATCCCGGCAGGCGGCTTCATAGGATCTGTCCTGGTTGGGGAATACCTCGAAGTAGAGCTTAAAGACAGCGTTGGAAAGAGCGGTTAAGGCATAAGAGATGCTCCGGTAGCTTTGTCCGGCAAAGCAGGCGACAAAATCCTGATAGGCCTCTATGGTTTTGTTGCCATACCCCTTTTTCAAAGCGGAAAGGATGGGGTCGATCTTCTGTTCCAAAACGGCGGAGGAGTTGTCCAGCTCACCAAAGGTTTCAGAAAACAGGAGCTTCTCCCGGGGAAAGAGAAACCGCAGATGGAAGGTCTCCAACAGTTTTTCATAGGCCTGAGGCAGCATCTGCCAGTCGGTGATTTCGGGACTTATGATAAACCAGACGCTGGGGTAACGGGCACACAGCTGCTGCAGCACCGGGGACAGGGAGGCAGGGTCGGTGGGCTGCAAAAAAAGGACGGTGTATTCGTTTTGTATCACCACGCCCTCCCGATAGGGGATGGTTTCCCGGGCGCACTCCAGATATTGGGGCATCCGTAGGCCGCTGGCCAGACAAAGCATCAGAGGCGCATCGCCGGTGAGGTTAAGGTCGTATTCCCCAATCAGGGCGGCGGGATTTTCGAACTGGCGGCTTCCCTGCAGCAGCCCCTCCAGCACCTCCCCCCGCACCATAGCCTGCAGGGAATCCCGCACCCGGTCGGCGCTGGAGCTGGTCTCGATCAGCCGGTTGAGGCTGTCCAGCAGCAGGCTGGTATCCTGAGAGGCCCCGGGCTCGATGAGGGAAAGGCGGTTGGCCACCTGCTGAAAGGGCAGGTAGATGTTGAGGGAGATGATGGCGCCTCCCGCAAAGAGGATTGCAAACCCCACCGCCAGAAATATCATGGCCTCTTTTTCGATGTCCTTCAGGTCGCTGAGGCACTGGTCATAACCAACAGTCTTGACATAATACCAGTCGTGACTGCCCATGACGGAAAAGAAGCAGAGGCTCTTTTCGCCATTTTGGGCCGTATAGACAAAGTAGCCGCTGTCGTCGCCCTGCTGGGCCATGGGGAGAACCCGGTCGGAAAGGCTCTGACACTCGTCGGTGGACAGGCCGTTCTGCAGGGCAATAAGCTCCTTCTCCCCACTGACAATAAACGCCCGGTTTCCCGGATCGTTGCTGAAGTAGAGCTTGGTAAACCAGTTTTTGCTGATGTTGAACATAATGGCGTTGTCCCGGGGGGTGCCGGAGCTATCCAGCTCAAAGAACAGGAAGGAGTAGAGCTCCCGGTTGCTGGACCGGTTGGCGGAACGGGAGTATCGGGGAATGGGTACCAGACGCTGGGCGGCATTGCGCCGGCCAAACAACTCCACCGCCGCCTGATCGGCAAAAGAATCGGTGGCGTCGCTCACTGCCCCAGTGGAGGAGGTGCTGTAGACATAATCCTGCTTGCCGTTAAATATGTAGATGGAATCGATGATGGTACTGGAAGCCGCAAAGGAGTTCAGTTCCCGGATGCCCTCGATCACCTGTTGGTTGGTCAGCTCCTGATAGGAGCGGAGCTTGGAAACCGAATGGGTGTAAAAGATCTGGTTGGCCATGTTCTGCAAAAATTCCTCCGCAAAGCCGGAGGTGGCGCTCACCTGAGCTACAAATTCGGTGTTGAGATTGTTGATGGACTCCAGCAGCACCTTCTGGAACTGATGGTACAGCAGCCCCAAAAAGGCTGCAATCAGCACAAAACAGGACAAAACCACGGTGTTGAACCGAAGGGAAATTGAAGTTCTGCCCCCCACCCGTGCAAAGCGAAACCGCTCTTTTTTCATAAAGTTGCACACCTTCCTTCTGCTTTTCATTATATCATATAGTCAATCCGCTTTAAAATATAAAATAATCCAATTTTCGAACATGTAAAAAAAGTCCGATTTTTGCACTTTACAAGGTTGTCGGGGTCTATTAAGATGGATTTAGGCAGGATAGCCACAAGGGACCAGTGTCCCAGCTATCGGCTTGATCTAAGAGCACCGTATAGGTTAGAAAACAACAAAGTGGCTCGTCAACGAAGAAAGGACTGAAGGTATCAATGATTAAAAAGGTGATGGCACTTATTCTGGCAGGGCTGATGCTTCTGGCAACTGTAGCCTGCTCCGGAAACTCCAAAGCGCCTTCCACTGCCGCCCCGCAGTCTGTAGCGAATACTCCTACCGATGCAGCTCCTGCAGAAAGCACCGGCGAAACCGAAATTGATCCCGCCAGCTACAAAGGTACCGTAATGCTTTACTCCTCCACCGGCGAAGATGTCATCATCGCTTTGAAGGATGCTTTTGAGGCCAAGTACCCCAACGTGACTCTGGACTATTACGCCGCAACTTCCGGCAAATGTGTCACCAAGCTGGCCACCGAGTTCCAGTCCGGCACCGTGGCCTGCGACCTTGCCTGGCTGGCCGATCCCTCTGCCATGATCTCCCTGAAAAGTGAAGATCACCTGACCAAGTACGAATCTCCCTTTGCAGAGGGGATCAATGAAAAGTTTAAGGATGCGGACAGCTACTACAGCGGTGCCCGTCTGCTGCTGATGGGGATGACCTTCAGTACCATGACCAGCTCCGACGAGGAAGCTCCTCATAACTACGACGAGGTCCTCAATGATGCCTTCAAGGGCCAGATCGTCCTCACTGACCCCACCGGTTCCGGCTCCACCAAAGCTCTGGTTTATGCTTTGACCAACCACGAAAAATACGGTTGGGAATATTTTGAGAAGCTCAAGGAACTGGGTGCAGAGCTGCAGTCCAGCTCCGGTTCCACCAACAACGGTGTGGCCTCCGGTGCTTACAAGCTGGCCTTTGGCGTGGACTACAACACCAAGAACCTCATCGCAGAAGGTTCTCCCTTGGGCTGGCACGACACCACCGATATTGTAGCGGTTCCCTGCCCTATCGCCATCCCCGAGGGTGCCCCTCATCTGGAACTGGCCCAACTGCTGTATGACTTTATTCTGGACCCCAACGGCGGTCAAACCCTGCTGACCCAGTACAACATCACCCCTATCGTAGACGGCCTTGAGCTACCCGAGGGCATGATGGCCGCCACCGACGTGGCCGAAAAGGCTCTGCCCATCGACTGGAATGATCTGGCCAAGGTGAGTAACGAGCTGCTGGACCGGTTTGATGCCATCTTTAAGGGCTAAGACTCCGCCAGTTCTGACAAACAAAGACACAACCATTGGTGCTGGCATACAAGGGGCAAACATCTGTATGCCGGCACTTTTCATACCCATTTTGCCTCAGAGCTGCCCAAAACAGGGGGCTGACGCACCCTGTGCCAGCTCCCGGTCCGGCGGCAGGTGGGACATGGGGATCACATAGAAAGGGGCGAAATACGTCTTGTCCAAGGTAACATTGGAACATATCTGCGCCAAATACGGCGATCACATCGTGCTGCAGGATTTTTCTCTGGCGGTGGAGCCCGGGGAAATCGTGGGCATCGTAGGGCCTTCCGGCTGCGGCAAAACTACGGCAATCCGCAGCCTGTGCGGCTTCCTCAACCCGGAAAAAGGAAAGGTCACCATCAATGGCAAAACGGTTTTTAGCCGAGAGGAGCGGGTCAACGTCCCGCCAGAAAACCGCAAAATCGGCATCGTCTTTCAGGACTACGCCATCTGGCCCCATATGTCGGTGTACGACAATGTAGCCTATCCCCTCAAAAAGAGGAAAGTGCCCAAGGATCAGATTCCAAAGCGGGTGACCTACGCCCTGGAACAGGCTCAGATGACCGGCTACGAAAAGTATATGCCCTCCCAGCTTTCCGGGGGGCAGCAGCAGCGGGTGGCCATCGCCCGGGCCCTCACCTCCTCCGACGACATCATTGTCATGGATGAACCCATCACCAACCTGGATGCTAAGCTCCGGGAGCAGATGCTGGTGGAAATCCGCCTGATGCAGTCGCGGCTAAACACCACCATCATCTACATCACCCATGATCAGGAGGCGGCCATGCAGCTGTGCGACCGCATCGTCATTATGGAAAAGGACGGCTCCATCTGCCAGATCGGCACCGACGAGGAGATTATCAAAAACCCAGCCAATCGGTTTGTCTTCAGCTTCATCGGCGTTTCCAATTTTATCCCCGTCACCCGGCGGGAGGGAAAATACTGGGTGGAAACCGGCAAAGGCCGGGTCTGCTACCGGGACAGCAAGCCCGAGGGCTATCTGGATGACGCAGAAAACGTGGTCATGGGCGTGCGGCCCATGGACATCGTCTTTGACGACAAGAGCCCCGTCAAAGGAACCATCGAGCAAGCGGTGTTTTTGGGCAGCCTGTACAACTACTTTGTGCGCCTGGGGGATTTGGAGCTGCGGGTGCAGCGCAGCACTCTGGACGCCCTGGGCGGCAAGGAGTATGAAGAGGGGCAGCAGGTGGGCCTTACCTTCCTCAACGAAAAATATTACGATGCAAAGGAGGCGGCAGCGGAATGAAGAAGTTTGCTAGAAAAAGAAACAGCGATCTGGAAAAGCTGGAAGGCCGCCGCTTTTTAAATCTGGACCGGATCATGACTCTGCTGTGCTACCTGATTTTGATTACGGTGGTTATTCTACCGGTATTCATGATCATTTACTACGCTTTCTGGGATGGCAGCAAGATCGATTTTCAGATGTTCCTCAACGTCCTGCTGCAAAAAGAGAACCTGACCGCCATTAAGAACACCCTGATCATCGCGGTGTTCTCCACCACTTTGGCTACAGTAGTGGGCGTCTTTTTCGCCTGGCTGCTGGGCCGCAGCGACATCCCCCTCAAGGGTGTGATGAAGTTCCTCTTTTCCATCCCCTTTATGATTCCTCCCTTTTTGGCAGCCATGGCATGGGATATGATGTTCTCCGGCCGGGGTGGCTATGTCAACCGCTGGCTGATGAACACCTTTAACCTGGCCTCTGCACCTTTTAACATCAACACCGTCATGGGCATCATCATCATTGAGGTGGTTTACTACTTTCCCTTTGTCTACATGCAGGTGGTCAGCGCCTTGGAGCGGATGGACCCCACCCTGGAGGAAAGCGCCCGCATTGCCGGTGCCAAGCAGTTTTACGTCATCCGCAGGATCACCCTGCCTCTGACCATTCCCGCCATTTCCTCCGGCGTGTTGCTGGTACTAATCACTTCCCTTTCCAATTACGGCATTCCCGCCATGCTGGGCTTTTCCCAGAACATCTTCACCCTGCCCACCATGATTGTGGAGCGGATGAACCGGGCTGGCGGTAGCTTTGAAGGCATCCGGCAGGCCACGGCCCTTTCCATTGTGCTGGTAGTGGTGGTTTCCCTTGCTCTGCTGCTGCAGCGCAAACTGCTGACGGTAGGCCGCTACGACATCATCAAGGGCAAGAGTATGCGCCCGGCTCTCATCAAACTGCGGGCGGCCAAGTACCCACTGCTCATCTTTTCTCTGGTCTTTTTGGTCCTGGTGGTGCTGGCCCCGCTGGTGATGATTCTGCTGGTCAGCTTCATCAAGGCCTACGGTCTGAACTTTGCTCCGGAAAACTTCACTGTGGCAAACTACAAGCGGATTCTCATCAACAACACCATGGTGAAGGATTCTGTGGGCAACAGCCTGTTTTTGGGATTTGCCGCAGGCATTATCTGCCTGTTTTTGGGCGCTATGCTGGCCTATGTCATCTACAAGGTCAAGCCCAAGGGCCGGGGCGTTCTGGAGCTGCTGGCGGTGCTGCCCTACTCTCTGCCCGGCACGGTGCTGGCCATCGGTTGCATTTTGGCTTGGAGCGGCGCTTTCTTTGGCGTTACCCTGTACAACACCATCTGGATTATTCTGGTGGCCTATGTGGCCCGGTACCTTACCTACACCCTTAAATCCAGTTCCGCTTCGCTACAGCAGGTTCACGTCTCGTTAGAGGAAGCCTCCCGGGCCTGTGGCGCCACCCATCTGGAGTCGCTGCGGGACATTACCTTGCCTTTGATCAAGCCCGCCATGATCTCGGGATTCTTCCTGGTGTTTTTCCCAGCCATGCGGGAGTTGACCACATCGGTGCTCCTCTACGGCCCCAACAGCCGCACTCTGGGAGTCGCCATCTATCAGCTGCGCATCAACGGGCAGATCGCCCCTGCGGCAGCTTTGTCGGTGATCACCATTCTGCTGATCATGATCTGTAACAATGTGGTCAAGCGGATCACCAGAGACAAGAAGGGGGTCTGACCCAATGGAACAGATCGTATTGGAACATGTCACAAAAAGGTTTACCACCAAGGCTTTGGGCACGGTGACGGCTGTCAACGACTTTTGCCTCAAGGTGAACGAAGGGGAATGCTTTTCCTTTCTGGGGCCTTCCGGTTGCGGAAAAACCACCACCCTGCGGATGATTGCCGGGTTTGAAGATTTGTCGGAAGGTGCCATCTATCTGGGGGGTCATGCCGTATCGGTCAAGGCAAAAAACATCTATCTGCCGCCGGAGGAGCGGGGGTTGGGCATGGTGTTTCAGGCCTTTGCCGTCTGGCCCCACATGACCATTTTTGACAACGTGGCCTTCCCCCTGCAGGTGCAAAAGCGCCCCGCCGCCGAAATTCGGGAGCGGGTCAAGGTTGCTCTGAAGCACTGCAGTCTGGACGGCATGGAAAAAATCTACCCCTCCGATCTTTCCGGCGGGCAGCAGCAGCGGATCGCTCTGGCCCGGGCCATTGTGGTCAACCCCAAGGTGATGCTGCTGGACGAGCCTCTTTCCAACTTGGACCCCCAGCTGCGGGAAACCATGCGCTTTGAAATTAAGAAGCTGCAAAAGCAGTTTGGCTTCACCATCATCTTCGTTACCCACGACCAGTCGGAGGCCATGGCTCTTTCCGACCGGATGCTGGTGATGGATATGGGCAACGTCCGGCAGATCGGCACTCCGGTGGAACTGTACAACAGCCCCTCCAGCCGCTTTGTCCACAGCTTTTTGGGGCAGTCCAACTTTACCCACGTGGACATCCGGGACGGTAAGGTCTACGCCAAGGGGGACCATTCCCAACAAATTTGGGCCGCCCCTCAGACCGGCGGCAACAAGGAAATGCTGATGGCCACCCGGCCCAACACCATTGAGATGGGCCGGGACGAGGGCTACTCCACCAAGGTGCTCAAGCGGGTGTTCCGCACCGACTTTGTAGAGTATCTGGTGCCGGTCGGTGACGACATACTGCGGGTGCAGACTCTGCACCGCAACTTGTTCCAAGAAGGAGAGCCGTGCCGCCTGAAGTTCCCAAGCCCCATGTGGTATCCAGCGGAGGAGGACGACTCCGATAAGGAACGGGCCCGGCGGATGATTATCTAAATAAGAATCAAAGAGGCCGGAAGAACTGGTCCGCGCCGGAGGAGGACCCAAGGCTTCTTCCGGCGCTTTTTTACGAAAGGAAGTGGAGAAGAATGAATGAACGGGGAGGAACTCTGCTGGCTGGCGCCGTAGAACAAGCCTACCGGCAGGGACAAACCGATTATTTTATGGAACCGCTGGTGCGAGTCGATTCAGAAGGTGCACCCATGGGACTAATCCGTCCAGGGGACGGCGTGGTCTTTTGCTGCCGCCGGGGAGAGCGGGAGATCGAGATGACCGACATGTTCACCGATCCTGATTTTGACGCGGTGGAGCGAACCTTTCTGCCGGGGCTGCGCTTTGTGCCCCTGACCATGTACCACGAAAAGTTCAAAGACCTGCCTACCGCCTTTGCCCCCAGTCAGGTGATGGATGGCTTGGCGGAAGCGGTCAGCCGGGCGGGTCTTGCTCAGCTTCACTGTGCCGAGTCGGAAAAATACGCCCACGTAACCTTCTTCTTCAACGGGGGGCACCACCAGCCCTTCCCCGGGGAGGACGACCTGCGCATCCCCTCTCCCAAAGGCATCCCCTTTGATCAAATTCCCCAGTTGAGTATCTTTGAGGTGGTGAGAGAGGTGCGCAGCCGTCTGGACCAGTACCCCTTCATTGTGGTGAACTTTGCCAACGGGGATGTAATCGGCCACACCACCAACCGGGAGGCCAAGATTGCTGCCGCCACTCATGTGGACAAAGCTATGGAGGAACTGGTAGAGGCCGCCCGGCAAGCGGGCTTTACCGTGGTGGTCACCGCCGACCACGGCAATCTGGAGGTACTGTACACCCCCAAGGGGCAGCCTCATGTGGCCCACACCACCAACAAGGTCCCCTTTGTTGTGGTGGGGGATGAAGAAGTGTGCCGGGCAGCGGCTCCCCTCAAGGACGGGCGGCTGGGGGATGTAGCCCCCACCATCCTGCAGCTGATGGGGCTGTCCCCCACCCAAGCCATGGAGGGCCAAAGTCTGCTGGCTGCGGATCCCCCCCGTCAAGGCCGGGTGTTGCTTCTGATTCTGGACGGCTGGGGCATGGGCGCGGAGGATGAAACTAACCCCATCCATCTGGCCGACACCCCCTATTGGGACCGCCTGCTGCGCGCCTATCCCCACAGCCTGCTGGATGCCTCCGGCGAGGATGTGGGCCTGGAAGCAGGAAAGCCGGGCAACTCCGAGGCGGGGCACATGAACCTGGGGGCGGGCCGGGTAGTCCCTCAGGATGACCAGCGCCTTTCCAACGCCATTTCCAACGGTACCTTTGCCGACAACCAGGTGCTGCGACAGACGGTGGACTACGCCAAAAAAACAGGCGGAGACCTTCATCTTCTGGCCTACCTGACCAAAAAATCCTCCCACGGCTCTATCGACTACCCTCTGGAAATCTGCCGGATGGCGGGAACGCAGGGGCTGGACCGGGTATGGCTGCATGTCATCTTTGACGGACGCAGCACCGAGCCGGGAAGCGCCCCCGCTTTGCTGGCGGAACTGGAGGAGCAACTGCGGAAAATCGGCACCGGCCAGATTGCCGGCGGCGTCGGCAGAGGTTTGGTGCTGGATCGGGATAAGAACTACGACCGGGTCAAGCGGGCCTACGATTCCATGGTTCTGGGTCAAGGCACCCCCTATCGGTAATCCGATTGATACAAACCCACAGCGCCGGATGGAGTGTCCATTAGCGGAGCGGCGCAGAAAATCCCACCAAGATGGTTCCCTTCCATTTGGTGGGATCTTTCTTTTCGGTCAGGGGATGGATTTTCCCCAACTGTCAACGGCTCAGAAGCATCCCAATTTCTACCATAAAATTTACAGCACAGCGGGTATTGTACTCCGCTCTGGATACCAATCCCTCAATTGGAAACACTAAATCCGGAGGTGTTTCTATTATGGTATCCCGCAAATCAGTCATCACATTCGGCATGGTTGCCATTCCCATCGCCATGTTTACCGCCACTCAGGACAACGATATTCATTTCAACCAATTGCACAAGGAAGACAACAGCCGGATTCGGTATAAAAAGACCTGCTCCCACTGCGGCCAGGAGATTACGACAGGGGATATTGTAAAGGGCTTTGAGTACGACAAAGACAAATATGTGGTCGTCACAGACGATGAGATTGAAAAAATCAAGACGGAAAAGGAAAAATCCATTCAGATTCTTCACTTTGCACAGCTCAATCAGATTTCCCCCGTCTACTATGATAAAACCTATCAGGCCGCACCGGAGGCAGGAGGCGAAAAAGCCTTTGAGCTGCTGCGCGCCGCACTGATGGATGAACAGAAGATTGCCATTGGCAAAACCGTGATGGGTACCAAGGATACCCTGATGGCCATCATCCCCCGGGAAGACGGCATCCTCATTTCCACCATGTTCTACGCCGACGACATCCGGGGGCTCCAAAAGCAATATACCAGACCGGAGGTTTCCCAACAAGAACTCAATATGGCAAAGACCTTGATCAGCTCCATGGACACCCCCTTTGATCCTGCCCAGTATCAGGACGAATATCAGATCAAGCTCCGCGCTCTTATCGAAACCAAAATCTCCGGACAGGAAGTAGTTGCCGCCCAGTCCGAAGGCCCCGCCAAGGTCATTGATTTAATGGAGGCCCTCAAGGCCAGTGTGGAAAAGGCTCAAAATGAAAAGGCCTTGGCGTAATGGAAGCCAGGTTGGAAGAGTATAATCAAAAACGAAATTTTGGAAAAACTCTGGAACCCCAAGGTGAAATAGCAGAGCCTGACGAGGGGCTTCGGTTTGTGGTGCAGCACCATATGGCCCGCCGGGATCACTACGACTTCCGCCTGGAATGGAAGGGTGTTCTGTTAAGCTGGGCAGTGCCCAAGGGGCCATCTTACAACACCCGGGACAAGCGGCTTGCCATACAGGTGGAAGATCACCCCTTGGAATATCGGAACTTCGAGGGAATCATTCCCAAAGGGGAATACGGTGGAGGCACCGTCCTGCTTTGGGACGAAGGCTGCTGGGAGCCCCAAGCGGATGTAGCCGATGGCCTTGTCAACGGCTCCCTTAAATTTGTCCTGCAGGGAAGAAGACTCAGAGGAAAATGGGCTCTGGTGCGGATGAAGGCAAAAGACGGCGAGAATAAAAACAACTGGCTTCTGCTGAAAGAAAAAGACGAGTATGCCAGATCAAATGATGGGATTTCCCAGTTTACCACCAGCATTCGCACGGGGCGCACCATGACAGAAATTGAAGGAGGCATACCGGATAAAACCACCAAAAACCCCTTTAACCAGACCGAAGTGCAGCTCGCAAAGCTGGTGAGCGGGATTCCTTCCGGGGAAGACTGGCTATTCGAGCTAAAATACGACGGCTACCGAATACTCGGGTATGTGGAGGGAGGAGGTGCCCGGCTAATCACTCGGAACGGCAACGACTACACCCAGCGGTTTCAGGGTGTTGCCAACTCTCTGCTGGATTGGGCCGCTGGGCGGGCCATGGTGCTGGACGGGGAAATGGTGATTGCGGATGCCCAGGGCAGGACAGATTTTCAGGCGCTACAAAACCATATGAGAAATTCCCAGCCCCAAAATCTCACCTACATCATCTTCGACCTGTTGGCTCTGGACGGTTCCGATCTCCGAGAGCAGCCTCTGATCCAACGAAAAGAGACGCTGGAATCCCTGCTGCAGAATGCTCCTAACAACCTACAATACAGCCGCCACGTCAAAGGCAAGGGCCGGGAGAGCTTTTTGGCCGCCTGCCGTATGAACATGGAAGGAATCGTCGGAAAATACGCCGATTCCCTCTACAGCGGAACCCGAAACGGAGATTGGGTCAAGCTGAAATGTGATAAAAGGCAGGAATTCGTCATTGGGGGATATACCCTTTCCAATAAAAAAAATCAAGGGATCAGCTCCCTTCTCCTCGGCATCTACGAAGGAGACCAGCTCATTTATGTGGGGCGGGCCGGAACAGGCTTTACAGAAGCCGACATAAAAGAGCTGGAGGCAACATTTCAAGGTCTGCAAAAGACAGAATCCCCCTTCCAATCTGCGCCCAAGGCAAGATCCAACGAAGCCATCACCTGGCTTGAGCCGAAGTTGGTAGCCGAAATTAAATTTGCCCAGTGGACCGAAGAAAATCTGTTGAGACAGGCAAGCTTCAAAGGTTTGCGGACGGATAAGGACCCCAGAAATATAAAAAAAGAACAGGCGGATAACGAGATGCAGTTCCAGCCATCCCCTGAAACGTTGGTGAAGCCGATGGAAACAAAAGAAAGCAGTATCCTGATAGAAGGAATCAAGATTACAAGCCCCGACAAGGTGATATTTGACGATCCCCCCATTGCAAAAGCTGAGGTAGTGGAGTATTACGCTCAGGTAGCGGAGCGTATGCTACCCTATGTAAGTCATCGGATTTTAAGCATCGTCCGCTGTCCCAAGGGGGTATCGCAGTCCTGCTTTTATAAAAAACACCCCGGGTCGGGCAGCCAGGAAGTCGTCACCATAACTGTTCCCAACAGCGATGGGGAACCGGAAGAGTACTTTTATATCGAAAACACCTTGGGGCTGATATGGGAAGCACAGATGGGCACGCTGGAGTTTCACACCTGGGGCAGCCGGGTAGATCAGCTGGAAAAACCGGATGTGATGGTGTTTGATCTGGATCCCGACGAGGGAATGGACCTTGATTTGGTGCGCCAAGGTGTCAAAGACATTAAAAGCATCCTCACCGAGCTTTCCCTTATTGCCTATCTCAAGACCAGTGGAGGCAAAGGGTATCATGTGGTGGTACCGTTACAACCTGCTGTTTCCTGGGATACATTTCACGATTTTGCAAGGCAGGTGGCTCAGGTGATGGAGCAAAAATGGCCAGACCGCTACACCAGCAATGTTAGAAAGAGTAAACGGACAAACAAAATATTCATCGACTGGATTCGCAACGGCAGAGGGGCCACCAGTATCGCCCCTTATTCCATACGGGCAAGACAAGGGGCCCGGGTATCCATGCCCATTGCATGGGAGGAGCTGGATACAGTTGCTCCCAATGGCATCCATATGGCGGATGCACTGTCAAGACTTGGTGACTCCGACCCCTGGAAGGGTTTTTTTCAAACGAATCAGTTGCTAAAATAAGTCGGCCAAACCTCCACCAGGGCAAAGGCGGTAGTTCATGCTTGGTATACAAAATCTTTTACCGGAAAATGTCCATCGTAGTAATAGGCTGACAGCTAAGCAAATAGCAATTAGCCTTTGAGAGGAGTGTCTATCCTCATATATCTTCATGCCAGCTTGCCTTTGGTATAAGGGATTGATAGTCTAAATATTATTTTATACTTTTTGACCTGCCGTCTCAAAAACCTCCTATCGTAGAGCAAACTCACGATAGGAGGTTTTTTATGCAATGTCTATTTTCTAGAGCCCAGTCTAATGACAATTACTATTGGGGGACATTATTTAGGAAGATGTAATGGAATAACCTGCTTTTTCTGCTACATTTAGTTGCCGCTGTGGTCACAGGCCAAAGAACCTTGCCATTTCCATTGCGGCATACGGCGCCGTAAACCGAGCAGACAGCCCGATGACAGCAATAATCCTATCATTCACGGATTGATAGCAGCAGCGAATTTTTGTCCTTGATATTCCTGAGTTCATCTTTGGTGAAAACGAGGGGGTAATCATCAATTTCCTTATTAGTAAGCGATATCTTGGAAAAAAGCATCTTGGTTGCCATGGGGGCAAGCGGCTGATCTGAGAGCCCCATGAAGAGCCCCCACGTCGTTACGCTTGTCTGGAATGGGTGCATCATTTCTATTACCAGGGTTTCAATCGGGAGGGTTATATTCTCCAATATGAAGTAGGATACCGTTTCGTGAGAGGATAGGGCACCGGAATATATGTATCTGGAATGCTCCGGCTTGGAAAAATCTGGCAGGTTCATATAAAATGAGGCCACAATCTCGTCTTTTTGGGGAGAGAGGTGAAACGTGAGCAGCGAGCGCACGACTTTTTTTATACGGCCGTCGAAGTAGTATGTATAGATGCGACCAGTATCAAAAAAAGCAATATTGTGTTTTGTCTCGCACTTTATGAAGGAAATATCAAACAGAAAGGCGGGCTCAATTTTCAAGATTTTCGAAATCTTCGCTATGGTATCTACATCGATGGGGATCAGTCCACTTTCGTACTTGTATACCGTAGCCTTGCTTTTCCCGATACGCTCTCCAAGCTGCTCCACAGAGAGTCCACGCACTTTACGAAAAGTGCGGATTCGATTGCCAACATGCTTTGATAATTTTTCCATACCCTTACCTCTCTTACTTTTTTCGCAAAAATATAAAAAAAGTTAATTTTAAATGTATAATTATTATAACATTTGACAACTACACTATAACGCTTTAAAAGTATCGTGTCAAGATAATATTTGCCAAAAATTATCTTGACACGATACTTCACTGTTTTTGCACAAAGGCCACCAAAACGCTTGGTTGCATGTTGTACCTGCATTAATTCCATGCGTCTGCCCTCCTAAATTTTGTACTTCGAAATATTTTCCGCGAATATTCGTCCAAGCGTTTTCAGGTTGATCTTTTTCTCACGGAACAAGAAAATATCCATAATTCCTTTGGGCAGGAACATAACCACAAGGATAAGCAGAAGTCCAAGGATAAGCTGATGCAGCGAAAGGAAATGGTTCCACAAAAATTCAGAAATTGCAGAAATGAGCACGGCACCTACCAGAGGTTCCCAAACCGTACCTGCACCACCAACCATGGCCATGATGATGAGCATGACGGAAAGGTTAGTGTCAAAGGCACTGACTGGCTCAATAAAGGTAAGCCAATTGCCGTAGGTTCCACCGACAACGGCTGCCAAAAAGCTACTGATGGCAAAGCCAATTACCTTGAACACCGTTTGTTGATTCCCAGTACGTTTGCCGCGTCTTCATCCTCCTTAATCGCCATAAGGGCATATCCCAAGCTGGATTTGGCGAGAATGGAGCACAAAACAGTGATTCCAATTAGAATTGCCAGCATATTGCAGTAAAAATAAGTGTTGATTCCATCGATTCCAAGGATAGGAAAACTTAGCCCCATTCCTCCTCCGGTGAGAGAGGTCAGGTTGTTTGAAAATTCTTGCAGTACAAATGCAACAGCAAAGGTAGCGATGGAATAATAACCTGCTCTCAATCGCAGAACCGGTATTCCGATGAGGATGGCAGACCTTTCGGGGGCCCTTTAGGGGCATTGTCTGTATCATGCTCTTCTAGAGCCATTCAAGCCTCCGGCTAAGCCGGAGGCTTTGACTTTACGACAAATAAAAGCATTGGACACTTGATGAAATTCAGAGCATCAAAAAAGCTGCCACTGTGACATCGAACAAGCCGCTTTTGTTTTGCTAATCAAATTAATGCGCTGTATAATAGATATCAACCGTTAGATTAGGAACATAAGATAGTTGAATAACGGGTGAATGGAAGGAGGAAATGCAAATGCAATGCGACCACCACTGTGAAGGCCATGCAAGCTGTATTGAGTATGTGCCGATTTTTGACAGCCTAAGCCATAAAGAAAAGCTGGAGATCGTAGAGATTGCCTCCTCTCGCAGCTTTGAGAAAGGCGAGACGATCTATCGAGCAGGTGATGAGGGCGGAACCCTATTTGTTCTCTATACCGGCAAAGCCAAGCTTTTTCGCTTAAATGCCAGTGGAAAGGAGCAGGTTCTTCGATTGGTTGAGCCGGGGGAATTTATCGGAGAGCTATCCCTTTTTTCTTCCCTGCCCCTCACCGACAACGCTCAAGCGCTGGAGGCGACAATTATGTGCGTTCTGCAAGGGGAACGCCTCAAGGAGCTGATGGCAAAATACCCATCCATTGCCTTCAAGGTGATGGATGAGCTCTCCCGAAGGCTAGAAAAAGCGGAAAACCGCATCGAGGACATCAGTTTAAGCTCGGTGACCAAGCGGGTTGCAGGGGCTTTGTTGGAGCTGTCGGAGGGCAAGCAGGAGATCCTTTTGCCTATGACCAAGGGGGATTTGGCATCCCAGCTTGGGATGACGCAGGAAACCCTGAGCCGCAAGCTGGCCACATTGCAGGAAGAAGGGTTGGTTCTATTAAAAGGGCACCGTAAAATCATAATAAAAGACAGATCGGAGCT
>JAHDPQ010000039.1 GCA_018434245.1 Oscillospiraceae bacterium | reverse complement strand
TCACCATGAGAACCTCTCTTTCTTTTTGGGAGTACATGGGTTTTGTGGTGAAACCATTGTACCAAAAGGCTTGAGGGGTTCTCAACTTTCATTTAACTTTACAATACGCCTGCGCATGAAAGGAGTATACGATGAAAAGGAAAAGTATCGCCCTGTTTTTCGTTACGCTATTGGTTTTGTCGATCTTCGCAGGATGCGGTAGCACACCGGCCGACGAAAGTAGCTCGGAATCTCCTGGCTCGTCTGCGGAAAGTAACGGTGGACGCAAAATCGCTCCTCAGCTTGTGCTGGCTCGCTCTGTTGACGGCACCTCCTTTGATCCGATTCAAATCTATCGGAACGAGGACATTTGGGTATCTGAGCTCATGTTTGACTGCTTGGTCAAATCCAGCGATGACGGCAAAGAAGACCTAATGAACTTGGCCCAGTCATACACGGTGAGCGAGGATGGCTTAACATATACCTTTGAGCTGCATCCCGGAATAAAATTCTCCGATGGTGCCGACGTGACAGCTGAGGACTGGGTGTACTCCTTCAATAGACTTAAAGAGTTTACAGACTGCTATTGGCATGCCTCCGCTGAAAAAATGGAGGAGATAACCGCTCCGGACAACAATACTTTGATCATCAAGCTTTCTGAACGTCGACCGGCCTTTATTACAGAGTTGGGCATGTTCTCCTTTGCAGTCGTTTCCAAAGCCCATGCCGAGGCGAATTACACCATGGGCGATTCTTCCTATGTACCTGTAGGGACGGGTCCCTATGTAATGAAGGAGTGGAAGGTTGGTGAGTACGTCCTCTATGAGAAGAATCCCTACTATCGCGACGAGATCAAAAGTGAATCTATAAAAATTTTGACGGTGGCGGATGACAACTCCCGCATGATGATGTTGCAGTCAGGCGATGTGGACATTGTGCTTACCGTTCCATACTCGCATATTGCTGCTCTGGAAGGCTCCTCCAACGTCCGGGTCGAGACCCTGGAAGCAAGTCAACTGCGCCAACTGGTCTTCAATACGACCGTTGCGCCATTCGACAACATCAAAGTGCGTCAGGCGCTATATATGGCTGTGGACAAACAGCAGTTGGTGGACATGGTGACTCAGGGGTACGGCGTAGTGGGCTCCAGCTACCTTTCGCCCGGCGTAAAATTCCGTGTTGAGGGTTTGGACAAGGAAAGCTACAACCCCGATAAAGCCAAGGAAATATTGGCCGAAGCCGGATATCCTGATGGCTTAAACATTGAATTGATGAGTTACTCTGGCAACGCTGAGTATGAGCAAATCGCTACTATTCTAAAAGATCAGTGGGCTAAAATAGGAGTCGATTTAACCATCACCACAGTAGAAACCGCCGCACTCTGGGATCTGATGGGCGAGCTGAAGCAGACTATGACGATTGGTCGTTGGGCGGAGGATATGAACGATCCAATGATGTGGAGCAACTACTGCTGGGAGTACCGGATCTCCGATGCTAACAGTACTGGCTACGTGGATGAGGAAATGGAGGCATTCTCTCTTGCCAGCGATGCTGAAATGGACGAGGCGAAGCGTGCCGAAATGTACAAGACGTTACAGGAAAAACGCTACGAGCTATGCATCGACCCCATTCTCTATCATGCTAAGTATGTGGTGGCAATGAACAGTAATGTGGAGGGCTTCTGGCAGACACCTTTGGGCAAATACCGCTTAAATAACACTTGCAGATACGAATAACTGCGTGGCAGCATAAGGGGGCCGTCACAACGGCTCCCTTGTGCCATTCGGAAAGGAACTGTGAGGATGAACAATTTCAGCTATGTGCTAAAGCGATTCTTACAAATGATTCCGGTTTTTATCATTGTTACCGTTCTGGTGTTCTTAATGATCCGCCTTATTCCGGGAGATCCGGCTCGCGTTATCCTGGGGGAAAAGGCCCCCTTGGAAAAGCTGGCGGCCAAGAGAGTGGAGATGGGGTTGGACAAGCCGCTGATCGTTCAGTTTGGAATTTACCTGAAGGATTTGGTGCACCTGAATTTTGGCGAATCGATTCGCTATAACCAGCCGGTAGTGGAATTGCTCAAGGTTAGACTTCCGGTAACGCTCCTGCTTACGCTTACCTCCATGTTTTTTACTGTTTTAATCAGCATTCCATTGGGATATCTGGCCGGCATGAAAAAAGATAAGCCTGCCGATCAGGTCGTACGCGGTTTTTCTCTGTTCGGCCTTTCTGCTCCCAGCTTTTGGGTCGGAATGATCCTGCTGATGATATTCAGTGTTCATTTAAAATGGTTCCCTATCAACGGGTGGGGTGCCGATTGGGGCGATCGCCTAAAAAGCCTGATTCTGCCGGGCCTGACTTCAGCCATTGGGGTATCGGCGTTGATCGTTCGCAATCTGCGTAACAACATTGTAGATATCAAACAGATGGATTATGTCTCTTTTGCCAAAAGTAAGGGGGTGGGGCGGCTGCGTATTTGTTTGCGCCACATTATCCGCAACGCCCTGATTCCCACTACGACATTATTAGCGCTAAAGTTTCTTTCCGTGTTGGGTGGAAGCGTAGTGACCGAAACTGTTTTCAATCTACCTGGCATCGGCTCGCTTCTTGTGAATAGTATTCTGGCCCGAGATTACGCGGTGGTGCAATGTCTGGTTCTAATCTTTGTCGTGGTAGTACTTGTGGTCAACCTGTTGACGGACATTCTCTATTCTGTGCTTGACCCGCGCGTCACATTGCAATGAGGGGGATGATGCGAATATGAAAATAGATCCGCTACAAAAACTAATGCAAAACAAATCACTGCTGATAGGCAGTATTATCGTTCTTTTTTTAGTTGTGCTAGCCATCGTTCCATCCCTGTTTACATCATATGATCCAATTGCTTTGGATCCTACGGCGATCCTTGAGCCGCCGTCCGCTCGACATATTATGGGAACCGATGAGTACGGTCGAGATATTTGGTCGAGGATTGTATACGGAACCAGGCTGGATCTGCTCATCGGGGTCGGTGCGATGATTGTACCCATGATTATGGGCACCGCCATCGGCTTGCTCAGCGGTTATTATGGAGGAAAACTGGACAGTCTTCTAATGCGCATTCTTGACGTTTTTATGGCGTTTCCATATTATGTTTTAGCTATTGGTATTGTCGCTATCCTGGGAGCCGGAACAAAGAACTTGTTTATCGCCATGTGGCTGGTGGGCTGGAAGGAATATACCCGATTGATCCGAAGCGAGGTCATGGTTGTCAAGAACATGGAATATATCCAAGCGGCGAAGAGCTTAGGTTACAGTGACGGAAAAATCCTGTTTCGGCATATCCTGCCCAATGTTGTGAGCAATTCAATTGTATACGGCGCGTCTGACATCGTCATGTGCATACTGGCGGGTGCATCCATGTCATTCTTGGGTTTGGGAGTGCAGCTGCCTACCCCGGAATGGGGTGCCATCATTTCCGGTGGAAGGGCTTACCTGTCCACGGCGTGGTGGATCACAGTCTTTCCGGGTGTCTTGCTCATCATATCTGGCCTGGGATTCAGCCTTATCGGAGACGGCCTCTCCGATTTGTTACGTGCGGAAGATCATTAAGGGGGAGGGAGGTGATAGAGATGAACAAAAAAAACCTGAATATCCTGCAGGTGGAAAACCTGGAAATGCATTTTGTTCAGAAGAATAAAAGGATAAAGGCCATAAATGATGTATCCTTTTATGTCCATAAGGGTGAGACCTTTGGATTTGTAGGAGAAAGTGGTTGCGGAAAAAGCGCTACCTGCAAAACTATTCTCCGACTGCTTCCTGAAAACGGAGAGGTTGTTCGGGGGAGCATCCTTTACAACGGGATCAATCTTTTGGAACAGAGCGAAAAACAGATGAGAAAGATTCGCGGGAAAGAGATCGGGATGATTTTTCAGGAGCCAATGACTGCCCTCAACCCCGTTTTGAAAATAAAAGAGCAGATGTACGAGCAGTTCCTTGGTTCTGATATGACCGAGCAACAAAAGCACGATAAAGCGATCGAGATGCTGCGTTTGGTAGGTATCCCCTCCCCGGAAACCAGACTAAACGAATACATCCATCAGTATAGCGGCGGCATGAGACAGAGGGCTATGATTGCAGTCACCTTGGCAGCAGAACCTAAGTTGCTGCTGGCAGACGAACCCACTACGGCTTTAGATGTAACGATTCAAGATCAGATTATTCGGTTGATTGAGGCTCTGAAAGAGAAGCTTGGAATGAGCATGATCCTCATTACACACGACTTGGGCGTAGTTAGCGAGATGTGCGACCGTGTGGCAGTTATGTACGCCGGTTCCATCGTGGAGATGGCGGATACACAAACACTGTTCGCATATCCACGCCATCCGTATACAGAAGGTTTGATGCAGTCCCTTCCCAAGGACAATGGCGAGCGTGGGAAGCTTAATCCCATCCAGGGAATGCCGCCAGATTTGAGCAGGCTGGAGGAGGGGTGCAGTTTTTTTCCACGATGTAAATATGCGTCGAAGGTGTGTGGGACAACAGTGCCGCAACTGCGGGAGATTGCTCAAGAGCATTGGGTTGGCTGCCACCATGCAGAACACATGGAACACGCGATAGGCCTCATCTGCCTGGAGGATGCGCAACACAGGGAGGGAAGGACATAGATGGAGTGGGCGACAGATAAACAGGACATACTGCTTCGCGTGGAAGGTTTGTATAAGGTGTTTCCCCAGCACAGGAATTTGCTGCAAGTCCTCACAAAACAGCCGGAGAAGCTGCTCAAAGCTGTGGATCATGTTTCCTTAGAGGTTGTACGGGGCGAGATACTGGGTCTTGTGGGGGAGAGTGGCTGCGGAAAAAGCACCTTTGCCAAAAGTATGATCCGCTTGTTGGAACCCAATGGCGGAACCATTTCCTTTGATGGCGTGGATCTTACCGCGCTGAGCAGAGAAGCACACCGAAAGGTGTGTAAGAATTTTCAGGTAATTTTTCAGGATCCATATTCTTCACTGAATCCCAGAATGACAATTGGGAAGGCCATAGAGGAAGTGCTTTTATATCACCATGTTTGTGACAAACTGGAGGTAGCCCAGCGCTGCAAGGAGATCATGCGACAAGTGGGGCTTGACGAGGAAATGGGCAGTCGCTATCCCAGACAACTTTCCGGTGGACAGCGGCAACGGGCAGGCATTGCCCGGGCGGTGGCGCTGCACCCCAAGCTCATTATTGCGGATGAACCTGTCTCTGCGCTGGATGTTTCGATTCAGGCGCAGATTCTAAACCTGTTGCTCAAGCTTAAGCGGGAGTTGAACTGCACCATGATCTTTATCTCTCATGATCTGCGTGTGGTTCGCTACATATCCGATCGTGTGGCGGTGATGTATCTGGGAAAGATTGTAGAGCTTGCGCCCGCTGACGAATTGTACCAGAATACAGCACATCCCTACTCTCAAATTTTAATGCAGGCGAATCCAAGCCTGGATCCCCGCCTCAGAAAGAAAAATAGCTTGGTAGAGGGAGAATTGACCAGCCCTATTGACCTGCCCACAGGCTGTCGGTTCCGCCCCCGCTGCTCGAAAGCAGTAGATATTTGTAGCAGAGAGGAACCAGAACTGCGGCGGCTTGGCCCCGGGCATTTTGCCGCCTGCCATTATATCTCCCCAAATGGCAGTGAAATTCCAAACGTGGTGAAGAAAGGAACTGATGTTACGTGAAATCGGAGTACAGCATTGGTGGTCTAACGGCGAAGGTCGGCGAAAAGTCTCAGGGCTATGCACCCATTCTGGATACAGGACACAAGATGCCGCTGACTATCATCAACGGCCGCAAGGATGGCCCTACGATTCTGATTACCGCCGGGATTCACGGGGGCGAATATCCCAGCATCCAAGCAGCTATAGAGCTGGCCTCGGAACTGGATCCAGAGCAGGTGAGCGGACACCTGATCATAATCCCAATTGTCAATGTCCAAGGATTTCAGCAGCGCTGTTCCGGTGTCATCCCGGAGGATGGGAAGAATATCAACCATCTATTCCCAGGAAGTGCGACAGGCACCATTGCGGAAAAGATTGCGTATGTCATCACATGGGAATACCAGGATCGTGCGGACTTCTTCGTGGATTTGCACGGCGGGGACATCCATGAGCATTTGGTTCCCTATGTATATTATCCGGGGAAGTGTAGCGAGGAAGTGATGCTGGCCAGCAAAGCAGTGGCGGATACGTTGGACGCCAAGTATATGATGCGCTCCAGCGCCCTCAACGGTGCCTACAACTCCTGCGGGTTTCGCGGCACACCGTGTATTCTGTTGGAGCGAGGTGGGCGAGGACAGTGGAGTCCAAGTGAGGTCGCACGATACAAGAAAGATGTCTATGATGTGCTGCGTTATCATGGATCCATCCCTGGCGAAAAAAATGTGCCGCAAACTGCCGCCCAGAGCCTGGTTCAGGGGCGTTATTTGTCGGCAGAGCACACCGGTTGCTGGTATCCCTTTGTGGAGCTGGAAGAGCGGGTGAAAAAGGGGCAGAAAATGGGCGAGATTCGAGATTACTTTGGAAACGTGCTTCAAACCATTGTGGCGGAGTTTGACTGCGTAGTTCTGTATTTTGCAACCTCTCTTGCGATATCCGCTGGAGATTCCTTACTGACTTACGCTGCTTGACCCACTAAGAGACGATACAAGGCCGACGGCTCGCAATCCCAGACTCGGGGGTTGCTGGCCGTCGGCCTTGCTGTCATCGCTGTGCGCTAGCTTCTATCTGGAAGCGTAAATAGAAGGCTGTTTTCTCCATTGACGGAGCCAATGGGAATCTGGAACTCGTAGATACATTCCAAAAAATCGTTTAGTTTGTTTTCGTATTCATCTGCAATCACCAAAACCGGCAGATTTGCCTCAGACATGCTTTGGAAGTATTTGGAGACGATAGATGTGTCCCACTCATTAGCCAGAGGCTTTCCTTGGAAACATAGATAATCACCGGCGGGGAGGCGAATGAGGTTGGGATGCTCAAACCCCGGTTCTCCTTTGAGATAAATATAATATTTATACGGATCCCAATCCATCGCCATTGTGCTGCGAAAGAACAGTAGATTCCCGTGCTTGCGCAGAAAGGTAACGTCCTGGAATATAGGATCTGTTCGGATCTTCCGGAGTTCCAGAGAGGCTGTGGAAGGGTGGTTGGAGTCTCGAATGGGGGCCTCATGGGGGACACAATCAACAGCCAGAATATAGCGCGCCTCCAAGGTTCGCTTATAAGGCAGTCCGTGATACTGCGGCTGATCCGGATAGCGAAAAAAGCTGATGTACCAGCGCAGGGTATCGATGCTATCTCGTAGCTTTTGCAGTTCTTTGGATTTGATGCTCAGTTGTTTCTCCAGGTAGGGGACAAGAGCCTTCACGTGTCCATCTTGAAAGGCTGTACCAATTTCATTTAACGACATTCCAAAGTCCTGCAGATAGCGAATACGGTCAATCAGTGAGATTTGAATATAAGAGTAATAACGGTACCCGGTATTCATATTGATGTAGGCAGGCTCCACGATCCCGATTTTATCATAATACCGCAGGGTTTGAACCGATATACCTAGAAGGTCGGCTACTTCTCCAATAGAAAAAAGGTTATCCTCTTTACTTTTCAACAGTAAGACCTCCTCTGTGGCAAAGCGCAACGCTCCCGAAGGCCATCATGCTTGCGACAAAGCCGCACCATATCGGAAGGTTACGGTTTTTATCTATTTTACCGGTTTGACGCATGCTTTGTCAACATAGGGCTTTCCTGATGCATGAAGTGTGGCTGGTTAAAATGTTGTACCCTTCCTGCGTCAAAAGCTGGGAGGGGAATTGGGATATCCGGTTTATATTCTACACATATCCACGTTGTTATCAATGCTTACTGCGCTTCTATATAGTTTGAAAGGATATTTCTCCTTTGGCAAGAATATCCACAACGCTAATCATTTTTGGAGTATTGATTCCGTTGGAAAATTCCATCAGATGAGATAGTTTGCGCCTTTCCCAAGCGTGACAGCAAACAGCAGTCTCTGGCGTGCCCGTATTCATTTCGCTGAGGTATGTGCTTAATCAGCATCACAAAATATGCTCCCTATTATTTTTGCGGAGAGCATATTTTACTATATCAGGTTAAACCAAGACACTATATTTTGCTTCTCCAATTATATGTTAAGTGGGTGTCTATTGGTGGTTGATATTTATTGACGGACAAACTGAACTTTGGTAATATAGTAGATACTGTTATTTCGAGAGAGGGCTGCTATATGACACAAAAACTGCCGGTGGGAATACTGCTTCGTGTTTCGACAATGATGCAGGTCAATACACAACAAAACAACGAACCCGACCTCCCTACTCAACGAGAAGCCTGCATGCGCTTTATTGAGCAGCACTCTGATTGGGAATTTGAAAAAGAATACTTGGAACTCGGTGTTTCCGGTTTCAATGTGCCTGTTCATCAGCGGGAAAAACTTTCCGAAATACGGGATGACATATGTAGTGGGAAGATAAAAGTATTGCTTGTGTTTATGTTTGACCGCCTCGGAAGGCGCAATGAGCTGGCTTTGCTTGCTCAATCTTTTGCAAATGAAGGGTGTGAAGTGTGGTCTGCTGTCGAAGGGCAAATGAAATTTGACGGTCATATTGATGAATTGCTGAATTTTATCACCTTTTGGTCAGCTGGCGGTGAAAGCAAGAAAACATCTACCCGTGTCTCCAACGCTATGACGGTTATGGCCCAGCAGGGGCTTTATACCGGTGGAAAAGTTCCATACGGCTATAAAGCGGTGCCCACTGGGCGTTTAACCAAAAAGCAGCTCCCCGAAAAAACGCTCGTAATCAATGAAAAGGAAGCAGCTGTTGTGCGCCGTATGTTTGACCTTGCACTGAATAGCGGCTATGGCTGTCACCGCATCGCGAGAACGCTTAATGAAGCGGGCTTTCGGAATAGAAACGGAAACCAGTGGTCGCATACATCCATTTCCAACTATTTGAGCAACCCGATTTATAAGGGATTGAAGGCTTATAACCGCACCACCGGCAAAGGTCTGGGCAAGCGGCAAAAACGTTTGCCGCCAGAACAGTGGACATTGGCAAACGAGGTGAATCCCGACTGGATTATCGTCTCGGCAGAGGACTGGGATGCAGTAAACCGCCAAAAACAAGCTGCTGTGGAACGCCAAAAGAAACAGCAGGCTCATAATAAGTCATTGCCGGATACGGTAATTTCCCGTTCCAAGTTGCTGTTTGGTGGGTTCGCTTTCTGTGGCGTATGCGGGGCTAAAATGTCGACCGGCTACTCCCCGTACCGATGGAAAACGGCGGATGGTGTCACACATCGAAAGGATAACCCCGTTTATCGATGTGGCTCCAAATCCAGTGGCAAAATTGGTTGCACAGCGAAATCTTCTTATCAAAAAAAGAAGGTAGAAGATGCAGTTCTGACCGAATTGCGCAACTACTTTGACCGCCTGAAGCAGGTTGAGCTTTCCGCTGACATTACCAGTTTGCAGGAGAAAAACACCGAAACAGAAGAGGAAATCATTAAATCGCTGAAAAAAGATATCAATAAAGTGCAGAATGAGTATCAAGGGTTGGAGGAGGAGATTATTCGTGTTATTTCAGGCGAAAGCTCCTTGCCCCGTGATACTCTAAGTGAAATGCTGGAAAAGAAAAAAATGCAGGTCGACGAACTGACCGCCGACCTGCATAGTGCCGAAGAGTTACTTGAAAAGAAAAAGATTGAGCAAGGCGACCTTGAGGCTCTTCGTGAAGTTATCCCTGTTTGGAGCGAAGTGTTCGACAACGCAACAGTTGACGAACAGAAAGTGATGCTTTCAAGGGTAATTGAGCGTGTGGATATCTTCCCAGATAATATCAAGGTTCATCTACGCCTGCATGTAAAGGAGTTTATCGGACTGTTTGAAAAGAACCTTGCTGGACAGGGTAAAAAAAGAGTCTCGAAATTGACAAGAAATAGTATCGATAGGGTCGGAGATAAAGACGTCCTGGGCACATTTTCGCTGATTGCGAAAGTGCATCAAAATCTCGTTTTCGATACATCGGGAAGCATAGGTGGCAAATCGCGTCCCTTTGCTGTTGTCAAAGGTGGACGCAGCTTTGATGAGACCGATGGTGCCGATGGAGATTAAATCCTCCTGATCCTTCAGGCTGGCGTAGTAGCGTTTGATGATGTGGGCCACCAGCCTGAGATTGTGCTCGATCAGCCGGTTTTTCGCCTCTTGATCCCCTTGCCGGATCGCCTCCAAGCACTCCTGCTCCTCCTTGGGGGAAAGAGGTTTGGGAAAGGAGCCGGTGGGCATAGTGTGTAGGGCAAGATAGAGCAAATTGCACAGAGCAAACCCAATCAGCAGCAAATACAAAGAAATCACCTCAAAACAGTATATTGCCATCGGCTTAAAATGTGCGTGTCCCCCTCCTAAAAATGAGAAAAACGCCCTTAAACAGGGCGTTTTTCCGTTGTTTTAAGATGTTTCCGGTAAAGTGTAGAGATTACCTGCACACCGGTATAAAGCGCTTCATTTTGTACAGCATCTCCTCCGCACTGACCGGTTTGCCAATGTGATCGTTCATCCCCGCCTCCAGACAGCGTTCCACATCCTCCCGGAAGACGTTGGCGGTCATGGCCACAATGGGCACTGCCTCCGCCTCCGGCAGATGCTTCTTCAGACTACGGATGGTCTGAGTGGCGGTGTAGCCGTCCATCAGCGGCATGTGGACGTCCATAAAGATCATGTCAAAGTCACCGTGATATTGGGTAAACAGCTCGCAGGCCAGCTGACCATTTTCCGCCTCCACAATTTCGATTCCGGTTTCCTCCAACATGGCCCGGATAATCTCCCGGTTGATTTCGATGTCCTCCACCAGAAGTACCCGGCGCCCCAAAAAAATATCCGCGTCCAGTCCCGGTTGGGCAACCGCCTGCTCCAGTTGGGCGGGATGCTCTCCAAAGCACTCGTTGACACAGTCGATCAGGGGAGAGGGCAGCAGGGGCTTGGAAAGAAAGTGGGTGATGCCTGCCGCCAAAGCGCCCTCCTCGATGCGGGGGCTGTCGGTCAGGGTGGTCATCAGCACCACAAGCTGCTGAGGGGCTTGAGCCAGCAGGGTCTTTGCCAGTTCCAGACTGTCGGTGAACACCACATTGTAGCTGTTTTGATTCAGATGCTCCAACGCCGCTTCCCCGGTGAGGACGGTATCGCAAATAAGACCCAGAGAGCGGGCCGTTGCCAGAAAATGCTCCGCTTCCTTTGGGCTCTCCTCTATCACCAGCAGGCGCACCTTGGTCCAGTCCACCTTGGGGCTCAGGCGGGCGGAACGGGTAACAACACCTTTTTTCACCCGGATGGTAAAGGCAAAGCAGGAACCCTGGCCCGGGGTGGACTGGGCCGTTATGGCGCCCCCCATCCGCTCCACAATGCTCTTGGAGATAGCAAGACCCAGCCCCGTACCCCCAAATCGTCGGGTGATGGAGCCGTCCGCCTGCTCAAAGGAGCGGAACAGCCGGGCCTGCTGCTCGTCGGTCATGCCGATGCCCCGGTCCTCCACCTCAAAGCGAAGAACCACAAAATCCCCTTCCTCCTGTTCCGTGCTCACAAAAAGGGTGATGTTCCCTCCCTTAGGCGTAAACTTGGCCGCGTTGGAAAGGAGGTTGGTCAGTACCTGCACCAGTCTTTGCTGGTCTGTAACGATGGCCGCCGGAGTGCGCGGGTCCACCATGATGGCAAAGCTCTGATGCTTTTGTTCAAAGCGCAGACCGTTGACGGTGAGCACCCGGGCCAGAAGCTGCTCCAGCAGGAAATCGGAGTGGGAAAGTTCCAACTTGCCTGCCCCGATTTTAGACATATCCAAGATGTCGTTGATTACCCCCAACAGATGAACCGAAGCATCATCCACCTTGCTCAGACACCGGCGAATATAGGGCAGGTTATCGCTTTTGGAGGCAATCTCTGTCATGCCGATAATGGCGTTCATGGGGGTGCGAATTTCGTGGCTCATCCGGGAAAGGAATTCGCTCTTGGCCTTGTTGGACTGCTCCGC
>JAHDPQ010000129.1 GCA_018434245.1 Oscillospiraceae bacterium | reverse complement strand
CCGCTTTGGACAAACAGGAAGTAGACCGCCCCGCACAGACTGCTCAGGGCGTATTCCTGCCAGGAGGAGTAGACGTCGGTGGCCAGATGGGCCAGCTCCCAGCCCATGGCCCGCAGTTCCCCTTTGGTGATGATGCCGCAGGCACAGGCGGTGCGCAGCAGACCAATCCGCTCACCAATATCCCAAGCGTAAAAACCCCTTTCCCCCACCACATCCCGAAAGATGGCGGCGTAGCCCTTGCAGGCACGAAACACCTCCTGACCCTGGGGGCTTAGCTCTCCTTCTTCAAAGGAGGGCAGCTCGGCCCAAAAGCTCAGAAACTGAGCGTATTCCAAACCGGTGGAAAACAGCCGGTCACAGGCGGTGAGCAGACTTTCCCGGTCGGTGATGCCAAACATCTCTTCCAAATGCCCTCGTACCTGCCCGGCCTCCTCGGTGGAGCAGCGAAAGTTCGGAGCAAAGCCCATCTGCCCTTCCATGCCCGGAACCTTCCGCAGGGAGGAAATTCCCCCCAACAGCAGAATAAAGGTATCCAAATCGCAGGGAATCCCTTCTCCCCAAGAAGGAGCGGATGCTTCCAAGTCTGTTCGCAGCTGTTCGATTCTTTCCAAAATTGCCTGACGCTCTGTCATATGCAACCTCTCATTTCCGTGTGGAGCCTGTCCCAAGCAGACCCGTCATTCTGCCTCAAAGGTATGGTGTGATGTATGGGAACCGAGTTTCCGGTTTTATTTATTTGCAGTCAATCCACTGTTGTTCCAGCGCTCCGTCACCAGAGATCAGGAACCGGATTCCCGATGCCGTTTCTTTTTCCAAAGACCCTGTGGTGTAGAGGATGTTCTCCATCCCCCAGGATGCCAAAGTCTCCTCCAGCCCGGCAGAGGGAAGCCCGTAGGTGCCATGGGTATCGGCGCTGACCACTCCTGTTTTGGCACAGATAGCCTCTACCGCCTCCCGAGACAGGTGGTTCTTGTCCCCGTGATGGGGAATCTGTAGCACCTGACAGGGGGGAATACTCTGTTCCCAGCGGGGCAGATCGACAAGGTTTCGGTCTCCCGGCAGCAGAAAACCCGCTCCGTTGACGTTCAGACTCACCAGCAGACTGGTTTCGTTGAGGGTGTTGCTCAGCTCCCGGAAAGCGGCAGGGTTGGGTGCTTTCCCGCATTGGGTCAAAGCTTTGTCCCGGCGGACTATGGCGGTGTTGGCGGGGGTGGTGATGGTCAGCTCCGCCCTGCCGCACCGGATGCGGGTAGTCCCTGTCACCGAGATGACGTGGGCATTCTGACCATGCAAACGTTCCAGCATACCCCTCAACAATTCAAGGGCAGCCGCCATATTGCCCGTGCTCCCCTTATCGAAGGGGATGTGGGGAGCGCAGGCAAGGCCGGTGAGAAAGCGCCGGACAGGGAATTGTTCCACTACCCGGGCAAGGCCGCCGATATGATCCCGGTGGGGATGGGTGGACACCATCAGATCCACTTCTTTTACCCCAAGACGGCTCAAGTGCTCCTCCAAAGATAGGGCGCAGCCGATATATTGCTGGGGCCGGTCGTAGCCGCCGTCCACCACCAGCACCGGAAAGCGGTCCTGAGTGGGGTAGGCTGTCATACACAGTCCAAAGCCCACATTTAAAAAATCCACCGTATAGCCCAGCTTGCTCACAAACACCCCTCCACACCACGTTTTAGAGGCAGCCTTCCCCTTGGGCCTCCACCACTTGTTTGGAGCCTGTTCTGCTTATTATAACACATGTCTTTCTGTATTGTACAGATTGGCAGAAAGCTTTCGTCCGCCGATGCAATCAGAAAGGGCAGCCTCATGTGCCACCCTTTCTTTCCAGCTATTCCAGTTCAAAGCCTGCGTCATCAATAGCGGCTCGCAGAGCCTCCCACTCGGCCTGGCCCTGATAGGTAACCTGCCCGCTTTCCAGATTAACCTTTACCTCTGTCAGGCCCAGTTCCTCCAAAGCTTCCTTCACGGCCACCTGGCAGTGCTGGCAGGACATTCCCTTTACCTGAATGGTATGCATCAAACCGCCTCCTTTTTCCAATGTGTTAGTTTTCTATATTATAACACGGCAGGTCATTTCTCAAGCATTTTAGCATTCCTTGTCAATAATAGATAATTTTTTCACGATTCTTTGGCACAGGTCACTCTAGATTTTTCTATCCATGCTTGCTATAATAAAAGCCGTTAGTTTGATGACGGGATCAAAAGATTCGGAATGTTCTACAAAACACCAGGGAGGGATTTGTGCCTTATGGCTAATAAAATCACCAAAATACCTTTTCGGGGGACTCCGGAACAGAAAGCGGAGCTGATGGAGGTTCTCTCCTCCGTCAAAAATCAGAGCGGAGCGTTGATGACAGCTCTGCAAAGAGCACAGGATATTTACGGCTATCTGCCCATCGAAGTGCAGAAGATGGTGGCCGATGGTTTGGACCTGCGACTGGAAGAAGTTTACGGCGTCGCCACATTTTACTCCCAGTTTTCCCTGACACCCAAGGGCAAGTACAAGATTTCCGTCTGTTTGGGCACCGCCTGCTATGTCAAAGGCGCCGGGGATATTCTGGATAAAGTTGCCGAGGTCTTTGGGGTGGAGAGCGGACAATGCTCCGACGATGGACGCTTCTCGCTGGAAGCCTGCCGCTGCATCGGCGCTTGCGGGCTGGCCCCCGTCCTCACCGTCAACGAGGATGTTTACGGTCGCCTGACCCTGGACGACATTCCGGACATCTATAAAAAGTACAAGGATGCATAAAATTTATCAAAGGCGGACAAAATGTCCGCCTTTTTTCTTTTGCCAGCAGGAGGCGACCAGTCGCCTCCTGCTGGTTGGTTTCAAGGTTATCCGGCCAATTTCCCGTATAGGTAAAAGAATCCCCACAGCAGGCCGAACAGCACCGGTTGGTGCAGCAGATAGATGTAGATGGTGTACCGTCCCACCCGGCCTAAAAACCGGGAGCGGCTGCGGTAAAAGAACTCCGGCATTTCCCGGCGGATAAAGGGGATCCCCAGATAGCTGCCCGCAAAAAAGACAAAGAGCCAGGGCAGCAGGGGAAAGTAATCCACCCCGCCGGAAGCAAAGCCCAAGGGAATCAGCCAAGGATGGGTAGCCCAAGAGGCGGGTAGCCGGATCAGAGGCAGGCCGGGCAGACCCAGATAGCCCTTCTGGGCTCCAAAGGTAAAGAGGTAGAGGAGCAGGCAAATCAGCATCCCCGGTGCAGGGGCAGCCCGGTCCAGTACTCGGTGAAGCAGGGCAAAGAGAATCATGGCGGTTCCCAGAAAATGAAGGATGCCAAAGTAGATGGGCTGCTGCGGCAAAAACCGCAGGGTAAAGCCGCTCATCAGCAGCCCCAGCCCCAGAGCAATCAGCCCCCGGCGCAGGTTGTTCCGGGAAAACCGGCAGCAAATCCCCGATATAAAGATGAAGATGCCCGCCACAAAGGGCTGGGCAAACTCCATCAGCGCAGAATGAAAGAGGGGAATGTCCCATCCAAAGAGATAAATAATGTCGTAGGCGCCGTGGTACAGCACCATGAGCAGGATGCAAATTCCCCTTACCTCATCCAGAAAGCCGACCCGCTTGCGCAGGCCGGCTCCGGTAAACATGTTAAAATGTTCCATTTCCCTCTTCATCGCTTATTGGGGCATGTAGGCGTCCAGAATATCTCTGGCTTGGTCGTTATCCGGCAGCATCAGCATGACCACATAGTCTCCCTGACTGAATACCGCTGTGTTTTGAGCGATGGAGTAAGCCCCCAAAATGTCGTAATTCTTAAAGGATTCGGCCCGCAGTGCTGCATACTGCATCAAAGCTTCCCGCACTTCGTCGGCTTTGTCCGCCTTGGGCAGAATCAGAGCCACATCGCACAGGCCGCTTTTGGCATCGGAACTGTAGGCGGTTACTTCCTCCACGTCCTCCGACTCGACTCCAAACACTTCTTCCACTGTGTTCTGATCCACTTCGGTCAGAACAGGCACGGTTTCCAGGCTTTCGTAAATGGCGCTTGCCGCCCCAGCAGGATCAGCAAACAAAACGGTTTTCTTAATTTCTACATCAGCAGCCATAACGACTGCTCGTGCCTCTTCCGGTTGGTGGGAGGGCTCTGCCTCCGACGGTGCGCAACCGGCAAGACATGCCGCGGCTACCACGCCTGCGGCCAATCGAATCACACTATATCTCATTTTAACATTTTCCCCATTCCCCTGAATCTTGGCACGGTGCCGGTCACAGCGGTCACCGCGATGCAGAGCCTTCTTCCACACGGTCACGTCCTTGTGTTTTGCAGAAGTCTCCTTCAGTGTTTAGTATTAATTTATATAAATTGTGAAGAGATGTCAAGCCTTATTCGTTTTTTTCACTGATTTTTTAATAATTTGATACTTTTTAGGGAATCTAGGCCTTTGGGGCAAGTCCATTGTCTGTCATTTACAAGATTATCTGGTCCGTTTGGGGGGCATCCGGTATTATTGACAATTTGCCGTAGCCTTTCTCCTTTTTCAAGGGATGATTCCATGGGTCGACAGCAGTCGGAAGATGGCATCCAGACTTGATTTTGCCGTCAGCTGTGCTATAATAATTGGAATTCCTGCCCCGCTTTTGCGAGATAGCCGAATAAAGTTCTATGGTTCCAACATTTTTTAAGGAGGCTGTGTCATCATGTCCCGTGTTTACAATTTTTCCGCCGGACCTTCCACCCTGCCCGAGCCCGTACTGCGCCGCGCCGCTGCGGAGCTGGTAGAATATGGTTCCTCCGGCCAGAGCGTTATGGAAATGAGTCACCGCTCTCCCGAGTTCGAAGCCATCGCTGCCGAGTGCGAAGAGCGTCTGCGCCGTGTCATGTCCATTCCCGACGGATACAAAGTGCTGTTCCTGCAGGGCGGCGCTTCCACCCAATTCGCCATGGTTCCCATGAACCTGATGGGCGAAAACGGCTCGGCCGACTACATTGTCACCGGCCAATTTGCCGAAAAGGCGGCCAAAGAGGCACAAAAATACGGCACCGTGAATATTGTGGCATCCAGTAAGGATAAAACCTTCAGCTACATTCCCGAGCCCAAGGACATCAAATTTAACGCCGATGCCCGCTATGTTCACATCTGCCAGAACAACACCATTTATGGAAGCCGCTACCCTTATCTTCCCGATACCGGAAGCGTTCCTCTGGTGGCGGACCTTTCCAGCTGCATTCTTTCGGAGCCTGTGGATGTGAGCAAGTACGCTCTCATCTATGCAGGAGCGCAAAAAAACGTTGCCCCCGCCGGTCTGACCATCGTCATCCTGAGGGAGGAGCTGGCAGGCAACCCCCTACCCGGAACCCCCACCATGCTGGACTACTCCACCCACATTAAGAGCGACTCCATGTACAATACCCCTCCCTGCTGGTGCATCTACATCTGCAATCTGGTGCTGGACTGGCTGGAAAACGACATCGGTGGCCTTGCAGCCATGAAGGAGTACAACGAGAGCAAGGCCCAGATTCTCTACGATTATCTTGACAGCTCCAAGCTGTTTAAAGCGCCGGTGGTTCCCAATTCCCGCTCCATGATGAACGTCACCTTTGTTACCGGGGACCCCGCTCTGGATAAGGAGTTTGTCGCCGAGGCCACCAAGCAGGGCCTGCGAAACATCAAGGGACACCGCTCGGTAGGCGGCATGCGGGCTTCCATCTACAACGCCATGCCCAAGGCCGGTGTGGAAGCACTGGTCAAGTTTATGGACGAATTCGAAAAGAATCACTAACAGCCCAGGAACCCTCGCCGCAGCCGTACCCAACTCTGGCAGCGGCAATCATCACCATCAACAACCGAAAGGACTTGTTTTCCATGCACGAAATTAAGCTGCTCAATAAGATCAGCCCGGCAGGACTGGCCGTGCTTTCCACCCCTAACTACAAGGTAGGGGAAGAAATTCAACAGCCCGACGGCATTATTGTCCGCTCCGCCTCCATGCACGACATGGAGTTTGCCCCCAACCTGCGGGCCATTGCCCGGGCCGGCGCAGGAGTCAACAACATTCCGGTGGACCGTTGCACCCAGCAGGGCATCGCCGTCTTTAATACCCCCGGCGCCAACGCCAACGCCGTCAAAGAGCTGACCATCATGGGTCTGCTGATGAGCGCCCGCAAAATCTTCCCCGCCATGGAATGGGTTCAGTCCCTCCATGGCAAGGGGGATGAGGTGCCGGCACTGGTGGAGGCAGGCAAATCCAAGTTTACCGGCCCCGAAATCAAGGGCAAGAAGCTGGGCGTTATCGGTCTTGGCACCATCGGCGTGCTGGTGGCCAACGCCGCCGCCGAACTGGGGATGGAAGTATACGGCTACGACCCCTTCCTCTCGGTGGACACCGCCTTTAAGATTCATCTAGGAGTCCGCCACGCCAACACCCTCAAGGAAATCTATGACAACTGTGAGTTCATTACCCTGCATCTCCCCGCCACCGGGGAAACCCGGGGAATGATCAACTCCCAGTCCCTCAACTCTATGAAGAGCGGAGTGCGCATCCTCAACTTTGCCCGGGGCGAGCTGGTGGATGACGAAGATATGATCGCCGCCCTGGAGGACCGGCAGGTCCGCTGCTACATCACCGACTTCCCCAACGACAAGCTGCTGGGGCATCCCGGCGTTATCGCCCTGCCCCATCTGGGAGCCTCCACCCCCGAAAGTGAGGAAAACTGTGCCGAAATGGCCGCCAAACAGCTTAAGGACTTTTTGGAAACCGGAAACGTGCGCAACTCCGTCAACTTCCCGGATATGCAGATTCCTCGTTCCGGCCGGGGCAGAATCACCGTCGCTCACAAGAACATCCCCACCATGATCTCCCAGATCGCCGCCTGCATTGGAGACAACATCAACAACCTCACCAACAACTCCAAGAACGGCCTTGCCTACACCCTGATGGATATTGACGGCCGCGCCACCACCGACATGGTGAACCGGATCAAGGCGCTGGAAGGCGTCATCAGCGTTCGGGTATTCAAGTAAGGCTTCCGGGCCAGAAAGTGGGAGGCATTGCAAAATCCCTTTGGGGGCATACTTTCCATATCCCCAGTATTTTCTCCCAGCTTTGCTGTTTTGGCCGGGCCCTGCGCCACCCGGCTCCCTCGCAACGATCCTTGCCCGCAAGGCCTGTGCTCAGGCTCTGCGGGCATTGATGTCCTTGGGAATTGATTGACACAACGGGCGTTTGGCTATATAATGACTACTGGACAAATGACAGTTTACGGACTTTTGCGACCTTTGTCGTGCATGTTTGCTCTTTTCCAATTTTTTAGTTTTGTATTATTTATCGTGTGGGCAATGGCCGGAACAACCGTGGATTTCCGGCAGCACATACCTGATATTGCATAAAGGGGTTTTATTGAATGGAATGGATGGGCCTTAACGAGCTGCGGGAGCGCTTCCTTGCTTTTTTCGAATCCAAAGAGCACCTTCGGATGCCCTCTGCCCCTCTGGTGCCACAGGAAGACGCCAGCCTGCTCCTCATCAACTCCGGCATGGCTCCCCTCAAGAAGTATTTTATGGGGCTGGAAACTCCTCCCCGCAAGCGGGCAACCACCTGCCAAAAGTGCATCCGCACCCCCGATATTGAGCGGGTGGGCAAAACCAGCCGCCACGGCACCTTCTTCGAGATGCTGGGCAACTTTTCCTTTGGGGACTACTTTAAACGAGAGGCCATCCAATGGGCTTGGGAATTCCTCACACAGGAGATGAAGATTCCCACCGATCGGCTGTGGATTTCCATCTTCTTTGAGGATGATGAGGCCTTTGATATCTGGACCAAGGAGATTGGCGTCCACCCCGACCGGATCGTCCGTCTGGGCCGGGAGGACAACTTCTGGGAGATCGGCACCGGCCCCTGCGGCCCCTGCTCGGAAATTCACTTTGACCGAGGCCCCGAGACCGGCTGCGGCAGCCCCGACTGCGCTGTTGGCTGCGACTGCGACCGCTTTATGGAAATTTGGAATCTGGTCTTTACCCAGTTCAACTCCGACGGCGAAGGCAACTACACCCCTCTGGATCACCCCAACATCGACACTGGCATGGGGCTGGAGCGCTTGGCATGTGTCATGCAGGGGGTGGGCAACCTCTTTGAAGTGGACACCGTCCAGCATATTATGAGCGAAATCGCCGCCATTGCCGGGGTAACCTACAAGCAGGACGAAAAGACCGACGTGGCCCTGCGGGTGATCACCGACCACATCCGCTCCACCGTCTTTTTGGTGGGGGACGGCGTGGTGCCCCAAAACGAGGGCAGAGGCTACGTGCTCCGCCGCCTACTCCGCCGGGCCGCCCGGTTTGGACGGCTGTTGGGCATCGAGGAGCCTTTCCTCTACAAGGTGTGTGACCGGGTCATTGAAGAAAACAAAACCGCCTACCCCGATTTGAGTGAAAACGCCGACTACATCCGTCAGGTGATTCAAATGGAGGAGGAGCGGTTTCAAAAGACCATTGTGCAGGGCATGAATATGCTTCAGTCCCTGCTGGACCGGGTGGATTCCAAAATGATCTCCCAGGGCTTTTGCCTTTCCGGCGAGGATGTCTTTAAGCTGTACGACACCTTTGGCTTCCCTCTGGATTTGACCCGGGAGATTGTCAGGGATCACGGGATCGACATCGACGAGGAAGGCTTCCTCGCTCAGATGCAGCGCCAGCGGGAAATGGCCCGCAAGGCCCGGGAGGAACAGGGGGATCTGGGCTGGGAGGAAGACGTCCTTACAGGGCTGGATTTCCACGAAACATTTGTGGGTTATGAGAGCCTTTCTGCCCAGACCCAGCTCCTTCACATCATTAAAAACGGCGAGCTGACCGGTACTCTGTCCCAAGGGCAGGAGGCCGCCCTGCTGCTGGAAACCACCCCCTTCTACGCCGAAAGCGGCGGTCAGGTGGGGGACAGCGGCTCCCTGCAGTTTGCCGACGGCAGCGTCTTTACCGTCCGGGATACCAAAAAGTCCCCCACCGGCCACGTGCTTCACATCGGGGAGCTGTCCGCAGGCTCCATCAAGGTGGGAGATAGGGTCACCGCCGTGGTGGATAAGGACCGCCGGCGGGCCATCATGCGCAACCACACCGCCGCCCACCTGCTTCAGGCCGCCCTGCGGGAGGTACTGGGAACTCATGTCCATCAGGCGGGCCAGATGGTGGACGAGCATGTCTGCCGCTTTGACTTCACCCACTTTTCCGCTGTCACTCCTCAGGAGCTGGAACAGGTGGAGCGCAAAGTCAACCGGATGATTCTGGACTGCTTTGATGTCGGCGTTTCAGAAAAATCCATCGACGAGGCCAAGGCTCAGGGGGCTCTTGCTCTCTTTGACAGCAAGTATTCCGAGATGGTGCGGGTCTGCAACATCTCCGGCCAGAGCATCGAGCTTTGCGGAGGCACCCATGTGGGCAACACCGCCCAGCTGGGACTCTTTAAAATCCGCCACGAATCCAGTGTGGCTGCCGGGGTCCGCCGCATCGAGGCGGTGACCGGCTGGAACACTCTGGCCGTCTTCGAACAGCAGGAGGCTCTGCTGCGAGAGGCCAGCGAACAGCTTAAATCCTGTGCCATCCCCGAAGTACCTTCCCGGGTCTGTGCTCTCACCGCTCAGGTCAAGGTCCTGCAAAAGCAGCTGGATGAGCAGACCCAAAAGCTGGCCGCTTATCAGACCCAGTCCCTCACCGACGATATGCCCAAAATCGGGCCAGTGCGCCTGCTCACCATGCTGCTCAACGTGGACAGTGTGGATGCTCTCAAAAAGACGGCGGACACCCTCAAGGATAAGCATCCCGACATTGTAGGGGTCATCGCCATGAACGATAAGAAGGACCCCAAAGGCAAGGTCACTCTGCTGGCCTTTGCCGGGAAAGAAGCCGTGGCCGCCGGTATTCACGCCGGCAAGCTGGTGCAGGCCGTCGCCCAAAAGGCACAGGGCAGCGGCGGAGGCCGCCCCGACAACGCCATGGGTGGAGCCACCCGTCCCGATATGGTGGACGAGGCACTGGCAGTTGCCAACGATGTGGTCCGGGCCCAGCTGGGACTGTAACCGCTCCCCTGCTCTTTTCACCACACAGAAAACGGAGGGATTCCCATGAGCTGCCTGTTTTGCAGCATCGCAGAGGGTACCATCCCCTCTCAAAAGGCTTACGAAGATGATTTGTGCCTTGTATTTCACGATATTTCTCCTCAGGCTCCCATTCACCTTCTGGTAATCCCCAAGGAGCATATTGAAAGCGTCGCCGCCGTCACCGAAGAAAACGCCTCCCTCGTTGCCCATATGATGACAGTCATCGCTAAGCTGGCGGGGGAGCTGGGGTTGGACAGCGGATTTCGGGTGGTGAGCAACTGCGGCAAGGATGCCCAACAAAGTGTGCCCCACCTCCACTTCCATCTGCTGGCAGGCCGGGAGCTGGGCTGGCCTCCCGGCTGATCCACAGTTCTTTTTGCTCTTGGAGCCACACAAGGCGTTGCTCTGCCATTTTATTAGTTGCCATTTCCATTATCCGGGCGGGTTTCCTTTACCAGCCTTCCGATCCATTCACCCATTAACAGAAAGAAGGGTTCATGAACATGTCGCAGGATACCTATACTTTACAGGTGGCCGGACTTACCCGGGAATTGGCTCTTTGCCCGGTCAACGAAACACTGGATATCGCCGCCTTTGTGATGTTTTCCGATGTAGAGCTTACCGTGGCCTGTGCCACCGAGCTGCTTAAGGTGGTGCCGGAGCACGATGTGCTGATCACTGCAGAATCCAAGGGAATCCCTCTGGCGTATGAGATGTCCCGCCAGTCGGGCAAGCGGTATCTGCTGGCCCGCAAAAGCAAAAAGCTGTATATGAAAAATACTGTGGAGGTGCAGGTAAACTCCATCACCACCGCCAACCTGCAAAAGCTGTATCTGGATGCCGACGATATGGCTTACCTCAAGGGTCGGCGGGTGCTGCTGGTGGACGACGTCATCAGCACCGGTGAGAGCATCCATGCTCTGGAGCAACTGGTCACCCATGCAGACGGCGAGATTGTGGGCAGGGCCTGTGTTCTGGCTGAAGGAGACGCCGCCCAGCGCAAGGATATTATCTTTCTGGCACCTCTGCCCCTTTTCTTCAAATAGTCATGGCTTTGCAGACGGCTGAAGTTTCAGCCGTCTTTTTTTACCCTCCCACCCGGTGAGAGGAAGAACCCCCCCTTCTTTCGCCCATGCTCTTGTCCAATGTGAGGGTTCCCCAGACACCCCCCGTCCCTCGCGGAACTCGCCCCTTGCCTGTGCTCTTGGCCAAGTCGAGAGCATCTTCCCCAGACACCCCCGCCGTCCCCCATCATCATGGAGCACTCGGAGGATTACAGTATGAAACGTCCATTGCTTGCCATGGGTATTGCCTTTGCCGCAGCGGTCTGGGCGTCTTTTTTGTTTGCAGGACTTCCCATTCTGCCCCTCTCCGCCCTCTTTGTGCTGGCAGGACTGGGCGTTCACCTCCTGCGCCCCAACGCCCGGGCTATGCCTGTGGTGCTGTTGACCATCGCTCTGGCTCTTGCCCACTCCTTCCTGTACCGGCAGCGCAACATCCTGCCTTTGGAACAGGCGGTGGGGCAGACCGTTATGGTCCAGGGAATGGTCACCGATGCCCGGCAGATGAATCCCGGCTTTGCCCTGACAGTGCAGGCCACCTTTCCCGATACAAACCTGCCCGACACCACCCTGCGGCTGCGGGGATACGGGGAAATGGAGTACCTGCCGGGGGATGGCGTCAGCTGTCTTGCCCGTCTGGAAGAGCTGCCCGGCTCCAAGAGCTATTACTACTCCAAAAGAATCTTCATAAGCGCTCGCCTGGTGGAAATCTCCCCCCACGCCGGGCTTTCTTTGCCTCAGAGAGCTCAGCGGCTGGCGCTGGTTCTACGTCACCGCATGACCGACAACCTCTATGACAACCTTGACCCCAAAACCGCCGGAATTGCCTCCGCCATGGTACTGGGGCAGTGGAGCGGTGTTTCCCGGCAGGATAGCGATGCCTTCTCCAAGGCCGGAACCATTCACCTGCTCAGCATCTCGGGGCTGCACCTTTCCATTCTGGTGGGCTGTGTCACCACCCTGTTGGGAGCACTGAGGCTGGGCCCCCGCCTCACCGCTTTGGGAGGTATGGCGGCCAGCCTTGGCTTTGCGGTGCTGGCAGGCTTTTCTCCTGCCATCACCCGGGCCTTAGTGATGGTGCTGCTAATGCTGAGCGCCAAGCTGATTTCCCGGCGCAGCGATTCCCTCAACTCTATGGGGATGGCGCTGCTTCTCGCAACTCTCGTTGCCCCTTACTGGACTCTGAGCCGGGGGCTTTGGCTTTCCTGCTCCTCCACCGGCGGAATCATCGTCTTTTGCAAGCCTTTATACCGGCGTCTGGAAGCCTTCTGGCTCACTCGATTTTTCACCGTCCCCAAGGCGGCCAAGTTCTTTTTGGAGGCGGCGGCTCTGGCGGTGAGCGCCTACGCCTTCTCCTTCCCTGTGCTGCTGGCCACCACCGGATGGGTTTCCCTGCTGACTCCTGTGGTCAATGTGCTGGTGGCCCCTTTGGCGACTCCCGCTCTGATTGGCGGCATCCTCTGCGCCCTTTTGGTCCCCTTTACCCCCGTCGCTTTGGTCACCAACTTTTGCATCGAGATGATTATATCCCTTTCCCGGCTGTTTTCCTCCATCCCCCTGCTCACCTTCTCCCTGGACGAGTTCTGGAAGCTTCTGTGGCTGCTGTTAGGGGTGACGGTAGTGGCGCTGCTGATTCACTGGCGGGGAGACAAGGCCCTGCGGCGGTACGGTGCCACTTTGATGGTACTGGCCTTTGCGGCAGGCAGCCTCACCCTGTCTCTGGCGCAGGGAAATCAGCTGGAGGTGGTGGCTTTGGAGAACTGCTCCCCTCTGATACTGATCCGAAAGGGAAGTGCCGTGGTGGTGGGCACCCCCTCCCCTTACGAAATCCGCACCCTAAGCCGCTATCTGGAGTTTCGGGGCATCGGGCATCTGGATGGGGTCATCGCCGGGGACTGCGGGGATCAGATCGACTCGGGGCTTATAACCTTGGCGGGCGATTTTTCTCCCGGACTGATTGCAGGCCCTGACGACGACTACATACTGGGGATGCTGGAGCGTGCTCTGCCGGACAGAACGGTGCTCTCTCTGGGTTACGCTCGCATTCAGGTGCTGGGGGATGTTTTTGTCACCCAAAACCCTGTCACCGGGGAGGTTCTGATGGAGGCGGGCAAGCATTTCATCGTCAAATCGGGGGAAAAATATGTTATAATAACACAGGGACTACTGCGGGGCCAAACTGGTTCCAAACAGTCGCCCGCCAACGAGACAAGCCCGGCTCTTCCTGGAGTCCGGCTGCAAGGAGTTCCCGCAGGAGCCAGGCAAACACCCCCCGCCTTTGAGCCGGTGGGAAGCTTTTTGTTTGGCGAGCGGCGGATGATCCTTAAGTTGTAGACAGGGAGCAATTATTGTTATGAAATATACAGAAAAAACTCTGACCAAGGCCTGCCGGGCCGGCCAGCGGCACAGCGTCTGGCTGCTCTATGGTGCCGAAACCTATCTGGTGGAGCGCTGGGCCAAACTCCTGATGGGGGAAGAATCTGGCGCCGACCCCTTTAATACCCAGCGGCTGGACGGCAAATCCCCCGATCTGGAAGCGCTGTGGGATGCCGTTCAAGCCATGCCCTTTTTTGCAGAGGAAAAACGGGTGCTGCTGGATGGACTGGAGGCTTCCTCCCTGAGCGGCGAGGATCTTAAGTCCTTTGAGACGCTGTTGGAGGAGCTACCCGACACCACCACCTTGATCATCACCGCCAAGGACCCGGGATTCGGTACCTCGGCGGGGGGAAAGAAGATCGTCAAGCTGGTGGAAAAGTTGGGGGGTGCCGCAGAACTGGGTTCCCGCTCGGCAGGGGATTTGGAGCAGTTTTTGCAGCAGGCCGCCCGGGAGCAGGGCTGCACTCTGGACAGCGCCACCGCCCGTTACCTCTTACAGATTTGCCCCAGCGAGATGCAGATTTTGCAAAACGAGCTGGACAAAGTCTGCTCTTATGCAGGGAGCGGCACCATAACCCGCAGGCACATTGATGCCGTAGCCATCCCTAAAATCGAGGCCCGAACCTTCGATTTGCAAAAGTTTATACTGGCGGGGGACGCAGGGGGAGCCCTTAGGCTTCTGGCCGATCTTTTTCAGCTGCGGGAGGACCCGGTGGCCATTCTGGCGGCTCTTTCCATGAGCTTTTGCGATCTGTACCGGGCCAAATGCGTCCGTATTGCCGGGGGCAGCCGAGAAAACCTCATGGCCGACTTTGGCTACCGCAGCGAATTCAGAGCCCGAAAAGCCTATGAAGAAAGTGCCCGCCACAGCATCTCCCGGCTGCGCCGGATTGTCCTGATGCTTTGCGACTGCGACCGCTTGCTCAAATCCACCGCTGTGGACACTAAGCTGCGGCTGGAGCAGCTCACCGTGGAGCTGGCGGTTCTCTGCCGGGAGGGCCGCTCATGAGCCGCCCCCGGATTTCCAGGGCCATCATCGTCGAGGGCAAGTACGATAAAATTAAGCTGGAGTCCATTGTGGACGCTCTGATTCTGCCCACCGACGGCTTCCGGATTTTTAAAGACAAGGAAATGCGTGCCCTCATCAAAAAGCTGGCGGAAGAAACCGGCCTTGTCATCCTGACCGATTCCGACGGGGCGGGCTTTATCATCCGCCGCCACCTCATGGGCCTTGTGCCTGCTCATCAAATCACCAACGTCTACATCCCCGACCGCATGGGCAAGGAAAGCCGAAAATCCAAGCCCTCCAAGGAGGGGAAGCTGGGAGTAGAGGGGATGGAGCCCCAGATTCTGCTGGATGCCCTGAGCCGTGCGGGACTGCTGGAGCACTCCCCGGCTCCCCGGCAGGCCATCACAAAGATGGACCTGTATGAGGCCGGGCTTTCCGGCCGGGATCAGAGCAGGGCCTTACGACAAAAGCTGATGGAGCATCTGGGGCTTCCGGCCAGACTTTCTGCCGGTGCTCTTCCCGCCGTCCTTTCCCGCCTGATGGACCGAAAGGATTTTTTTACCCTCTGTCAGCGCCTGCAAGACGATTGCATTCCAAGCGAAAAACCACTATAATCTAATACGTGAGCCTGTCTTTCCCAGGTAAAATGTGGGGAAGGCAATCCTCAACCTGTTCTCATCAATATAGCTTATGTGAATCTTATTATTCTAAATAAAGGAGGGATGGAGTCATGGCGTCTTTGGATATTGGCATTGATCTTGGAACCTGTACCGCTATCGCCACCGATTCCACCCGCAGTGTGGTGGTGCGGGAGCCCTCGGTGGTGGCGGTGGACAATCGCACCGGCAAGGTGACGGAAATTGGCAGCCGGGTTTATGAAATGATCGGCCGCACTCCCAGCTACATGCAGGTGATACGCCCTTTAAGCGAAGGCGTCATCAGCAACTTTGCCATGACAGAAGTGCTGATTCGCCACATGCTGCGACAAATTACCGGGTCTCAGCTTCTCAAGCCCCGGGTCACCCTTTGTGTCCCGTCGGAAACCACCAACGTGGAAAGTCAGGCGGTCATCGACGCCACCGTCTCTGCCGGTGCCCGCAAGGTCTACCTCATCGAGGAGCCAGTGGCGGCGGCCATAGGCGCGGGACTGGACCTTTCCAAGCCGGAAGGCAACCTCATTGTGGATATTGGCGGCGGCACCTGCGACATCGCCGTTTTGTCTCTCAACGGCATTGTAACCAAAACCTCCATCAAAACGGCGGGCCGCCTCTTTGACGAGGCCATTATCCGTTTTGTGCGCAGCAAATACAATCTCCTGATCGGCGAGCGAACAGCCGAGCGGGTCAAGATAGAGGTGGGGTCGGTTTACGAAGGCAGCAGCGAAGCTATCACCGACGTCAAGGGCCGGGATTTGATGACGGGGCTGCCTAAAAAAATTTCCCTGCGCCGCAGCGAAACCCTGTGGGTGCTTCGGGAACCTATGGATTTGATTTTGCGGGCGGTGGCGGGTGTGCTGGAACGCACTCCTCCCGAGCTTTCCGCCGACATCCGCACCAACGGGCTGGTGCTCACCGGAGGCGGGGCACGCCTGACCGGGCTTGCTCAGGTGCTGGAACGGGGCACCAGGGTTCCTACCCGGATTGCCCAGCATCCCGAAGAGTGTGTTGCCATCGGCACCGCCAGAAGCTTTGATTATCTGGACAAGCTCTACGATGGCTTTGTCCACACCTCTACCCATACTCACTAAATCTAAAATCCGCCAACGCTGGAACTGACAGCCGATTTGCTTTGCTATAGGAGGATCGAACAGAGACTTTTATTGCGAAAGGATGGGTGAGTTATATGTCGGGCTTTGCAGTGAGCATGGATCGCAATCAGGTGGAAGTGAGCTTTTTGAGGGACACCGCCCCCCTGCCCCAGATTTTGCGCAACCTTGCCGTCAGCACACCCTTTGTCTGTACCCGGGACGGAGTGCTGGTGGCAGAGTGTCTGCTGCGCACCGAACAGGTCACCGGTGAGGTGGTCAACTACGCCTACACTCAGGAAGAGGACTGCCGTGAAATGCTGCTATACGTCATGGATTTTTGCCGTGCTGCGGGCATAAAGGTTCTGGAGATTGGCTGCGGCAACGCAGATCTTGCGCTATTTGCCCTGTTGCAGCGGATAAGCTTTCGGGCGGTGGAGGTATGGCCCGACCATCTGTTGACCGAAAGTAAAGTGGCCCATGTCAAAAACTCTATCATTAACCGGGATGCGATTCGCTTTCGGGCCGATCTTGACGATACAGTACTGTCCACGGCCCGGTAATTGCCGTTGGCCAACATGGAAAGGAAGAATCCTTTATGAAAAACATCAGTGCTCAAACCATCACCAGCACCCTGCGGGACATGTGCATCCAAGCCAACTGTGTGCTGCCTCAGGATGTCCGCCGCCGGATGGAAAGCTGCCGCGCCTGCGAAGAATGGCCCATCGCTCAGGAGATTTTGGATTTGATGGCCGAAAACTACGGCATTGCCGAGCAGGAAAACGTCCCCATCTGCCAGGATACCGGAGTGGCCTGTATCTTTCTGGAAATCGGGCAGGAAGTTCACATCCAAGGGGACCTAACCGAGGCTGTCAACGAAGGAGTTCGGCAGGGCTACCGGGACGGCTATTTGCGCAAGTCCCTTGTGGGGGACCCTATTCGCCGGGTCAACACCGGGGACAATACTCCCGCCATGCTCTACTGCGATATCGTCCCCGGCGACAAGCTGAAGATCACCGTGGCCCCCAAGGGCTTTGGCAGCGAGAACATGAGCAAAATCAAGATGCTCCGCCCCTCCGACGGTTTGGAAGGCGTCAAAGAATTCATCCTGTCGGCGGTGGAGGAGGCAGGTCCCAACCCCTGCCCCCCCATTGTAGTGGGAGTGGGAATCGGCGGCACCTTTGACAAAGCGGCGCTGCTGGCCAAAAAGGCCCTGCTACGCGAAACCGACGACACCCATCCCGACCCCTACTACGCCCAATTGGAAGCCGAGCTTTTGGAGCAGGTCAACGCTTTGGGAATCGGTCCTCAGGGCTTTGGGGGAAGGACCACCGCTCTGGCGGTTAAAATTCTCACCATGGGCACCCACATTGCGGGGCTTCCGGTGGCGGTCAACATCAACTGCCACGTGGCCCGTCACGTCAGCCGGGAGCTGTAACCCCGGGATAAAGCCCGCTTAACTAGCTTCTGCAAAATGGCAAGGCCCGGACAATTTGTCCGGGCCTTGCTTGCATAGAAAAAGACCATGGACTTCCCAGGAATCCATGGTCTTTATTGGCGTTTGTATAACTTATTGGGGCTGAGGGGCATCCACAGGGCAGACACCGGCGCAAGCGCCGCAGTCGATGCAGGTGTCGGCATCGATGACGAACTTGCCGTCCCCTTCAGAAATAGCGTTGGTGGGGCACTCGGGCTCGCAAGCACCGCAGCTGATGCACTCGTCATTAATCAAATATGCCATGGCGTTTATTCCTCCTTAACAGTTTCGCGTGAACCTCAACAAATCACGCGCTAAAAATATTGTAACACAACATTATAAAAAATCAAGCACCATTTACAGACAAGCCACCAATTCCAGCAGCAGGGGGCGGAGATGGCTGGCCAGATACAAAGAACCGCACACCAGCAGAACATCCTCGGGGCCGCACCGGGCTAAAGCCGCCCGCACTCCGTCGGCGGGGTCCTGCCAGACTTCCACCTGAGGGCAAAGAGGCCGTGCCCGTTCGGCCAGCTCCTCCGCCGACATGGTGTAGGGATTGTTCACCACCGGCACGGCGCTCAGGCTCTTGCAGTGGGGCAGGATATACCCCAGCGCTGTGCCCACATCCTTGTAGCCCAGCATTCCCATCACGGCGTGGATGCTGCGCCCCTCCAGCAGATGCAGCGCCTCCCCCAGCACCTGAGCACCGGAAGGGTTGTGAGCCCCATCCAGTACGATGGTGGGACGGCGAGACAGTACCTCAAGTCGGGCGGGGAAGCTGGTCTGCCCAATCCCCTCTATAATATCGGCATCGGTAACAGGTAGCCCCCGTGCTCCGGCTGCCCGAAGGGTTTCCACCGCCACCGAGGCGTTGAGCACCTGATGAGCCCCGATGAGGGGAACGGTCAGCTTCAGTCCGCCATAGACCATTTTGGTGCCAAAAAAGTCCATTCCCTTTACCTGAGCCTGTCCCGGAAGGATCAGCTGGTTGCCTTCCTCGGCACAGCGGCGGCGCACTACCTTCAAGGCGGCAGGGTCCTGCTGGGGATAGCAGACGGTGACACCGCCAGGCTTTACAATGCCGCACTTTTCCATGGCGATTTTGTCCATGGTGTCCCCCAGATGCTCGGTGTGGTCCAGACTCAGGCTGGTGATCACCGACACCAGCGGCGTTCCGATGACATTGGTGGCGTCAAAGCGGCCCCCCATCCCCACCTCCAGCACCACCACATCCACCTGACGGCGCAAAAAGTAATCGAAGGCCACCGCCACCAGTGTTTCAAACTCCGAAGGAGTGTCGCCCTCCCTGTTCAGATCATCCCAGTGGGCTTTGACCAGAGTGGTGCTTTCGGCCAAATCCTGAGGATCAATCATCTCCCCATCCACCTGAATCCGCTCTCTGAAGTCCAGTACAAAGGGTGAGATGTATAGGCCTGTCCGATAACCGGCCCGGGTGAGGGTCCGGCTGACCATGGTGCAGGTAGAGCCTTTGCCGTTGGTTCCGGCTACGTGGATGAACCGGAGATGCTGCTGGGGATTGCCCATCCGCTCCAGCAGCTGCTGAATCCGGCGCAGGCCGGGTTTGGAACCAAAGCGGTCAATGCCGTGGATAAAATCCACGGATTCCTGATAGTTCAACGTGATCCACTCCTGTCTGAAAACGGCGGCTATGCCATTTCCTTATCCTCTTGCAATGTATTGGCGGGCAGAACCGCTCCCAACTTATCCCGAATGGCCTTTTCCAGACCGGGCAGATTATAGTTGTTGAGCTTTAAATAGGGAATTTTGGCAGCGTCCATCACCTGAAAGCCCAGATCGCTGTCATAGTCGGCGTTTAAAATGGCCATAACCGGCTTTCCGCCGGGATGACTGAGTAGAAGAAAGGGGATGGTTTCCTTAGAAAGCCTTTTGCGCAGGGCATATCGGTGCTTTTCCTCCTGCGCCTGCACCACCAGATTGAGAGAGATTCTGGCCGTCACCTGCAGGTTCACCTTCTGACAGACGGTGCGTAGATCGTTGTACATGGCAAGCTCCTTTTTTCCCAAAAAGGTAAGAGGTTCCACCAGTGGGATAGGTTTGCCGTCCGAATCCCGTACCGCCACCACTATCATGGCAAAAAGACAGCCTAAAATACCTGCTATAAGGATAAACATGATTGCCGGCAACGCGCTTCACTCCTGTGTTTAAGTTATGGACGAGAAAGACATGTTTTGTCGGACATCCGCATATGTTGTATTGTATGGCGCGAATATTTATGGTGAGGTGTTGTTATGATAAAGCGTCTATTGGCAGTGGGGCTGTGTTTGCTGCTGGTTTTGTCCCCCGGCATGGCCGCTCTGGCGGATGAGATCGATGTGGACCTCAAGCTGGATGAAGACCTGCCGGAAGCGGTACAGGTCATTTCCTTGGCGGAAGATTCCATTCCCGCCAAATCCGCCGTTTTGATGGATCAGCAGTCGGGCCGGGTTCTGTTCGAGCAGAACGCCGACGAACCCCTTGCCCCCGCCTCCATCACCAAGGTGATGACATTGCTGCTGGTGGTGGAAGCCTTGGAGGAAGGCAAAATCACTCTGGAGGATAAGGTAGTCTGCTCGGAGCTGGCCGCTTCCATGGGCGGCTCTCAAATCTGGCTGGAACCGGGGGAGGAAATGACCGTTGACGAGCTGTTGCGGGCGGTTTCCATCGCCAGCGCCAACGACGCATCGGTGGCTCTTGCCGAGCATGTGGCAGGCAGCGAACCTGCCTTTATCGACCGGATGAACAAGCGGGCCACCCAGCTGGGGATGCAAAACACCCATTTTTACAACTGCACCGGACTGGATGAGGAGGGGCACCTGACCACCGCCCGGGATGTTGCTCTTGCCTCCCGGGAGCTGATTTCCCATCCCATCATAGCCGAGTACTCCACCATCTGGATGGATGAACTGCGAAACGGAGAAACCCAGCTGGTCAACACCAACAAGCTGGTTCGGTTTTACCCCGGAGCCACCGGGCTTAAAACCGGTACCACCAGCATTGCAGGCAGCTGTCTTTCCGCCACTGCCACCCGAGAGGGCCTTTCCCTCGTCGCCGTGGTGCTAGGAGCGCCCAACTCCGACACCCGCTTTGCCTCGGCCAGAGGCCTTTTGAACTACGGCTTTGCCAACTATGTTTCGGTGACGCCACCCTCCGTCGCCGACCGCCTCACCCCCGTCAAGGTGCTCCACGGGGTACAGGATAACGTCATGCCGGTTTACACTTCCCCCGGCAGCATTGTGGTGGAAAAGGAGCTGGAGGATAAAATCGAACAGGCAATTACTCTAGCCGAAGACCTGCAGGCTCCCGTCACCATGGGGCAGGTACTGGGCTCGGTAGAAATCATGGTGGACGGCGTGGTGGTGGGCTCCTACCCTCTCAAAGCCGCCCAAGATGTGGAGCGAATGACCTTCCTCAAGGCTTTTGTCATCCTGCTGGGGTCACTGCTGCAACTGCATCATTAATAAAAAGAACTGCGCTAAAGTCGCTGATGGGCCTCCATGTTCCGGAAACATGGGGGCCATTTTCTTTGGAAAGGCAGAATAAAACCCGGATTTTCCTGCATTTTGGGGATTTTCTTTTATTTTTTGGCGATCTGGTGGTATAATAGAGTTGTATCCATAAAGCGGATATGGTTCCATATTATGGACAGAGCCCCCGAGCTGTGAAAATCCTATCTTTTTATCACGAGATCATTATACAGTCTGTAAGCGCTCAAATCAAGAATAACAAAAGGAGATGTTGCCATGGAGCGGGTGTGTACGATGGAACCGGTGGTGCAGGAGGTAGCCCGGCTGCTTTCTCCCCGCACCATCTACCTTTACAATCAAAAGCTCAATCCCAGGGGAGAGCAAACCTCCTTTAAACTTTGTGTAGTGGCCGATGTGGCCGATAAAGGGCAGGCCGAGCGGGATGTATACCGAAAGGTGGATTGCCCCATTCCCTTTGATATCCTGCTGTACACTCCCGATGAGTGGGAGCGGCTGACTGCGGATTCTTCCACCTTTGCCTTTCATATTAAAAAAGTTGGGACGATTGTCTATGGCTAAACGGGGTTATCAGCATAACAACCGAGATTCCCGCCGGTATTACGACTGGCTGGACCGAGCGGGAGAGGATATCCTCTGCGCCGCGGTTCTGGTACAAAACGATAACTGCTATAATTCGGCAGCGTTTCACTGCCAGCAAACCATCGAAAAAGCACTGAAGGCCTACATACTGCTCAAAAGCGATGTGTTGCCGGACGGGCACAACCTGCCCTGGCTTTGCAAGCGCGCCATGCGGTATGATGCGACCTTCAGCGAATGGTTGGACGAAAGCGCCACCCTCAACCGGTGTTATATCGAGACCCGCTACCCGGCAGACTTGCCTCTGGATCTGGATTTTACCCAGGTGACAAGGTATTACCAGATGGCCAAGGCCATGTACCTTTTTATCTGCGAAGAGGTGGACAACACGCTGGCGCAGAACCGGGCCCACCCTTCGCAAAAATCCTAAAGCCTGCCCCATGCCGGCAGACTGAGAGAACGGACAGAGGTGCTATGGGAAAATACCTATTTCGATACCTGATCTTCTGGCTGCCCGCTGCGGTAGCCGTCTACTTCTTTTCCGGCGAAAGCTCCGGAGCCGCTCATGCCTTTCAGTGGTTTGGGGCTTTCTTTCTGGTGCTGGGCTGGAGCGTCAACACCGGAATGCTGGCCTACCACCGCCCCCGGAACGCTCTTGCTCTGCTGATGGGCTGGCTGGGGTGCAACATCCTCATTATCACCGCCCTCTACCGCACCCCCTACCAGTCCCCCCTTCACCGGTGGCTACTCAACGTAGGGGGAGCCTTGAGCTTTAAGCCTCTGGATATCTTCATCATGGCTCTGCTGGATTTTCCGGTGCAGCATGAGATGGTGGTAACCGGCGCTCTGGCCGCCTGCTGCTTTGCGGGCTGGCTTTGTGGCACGGTATACCGGAGGATTCGCCCCAACCCCTACCGGCCCAGAATCTACCGGCCCAGCTGACTTTGACGACGTAAAATACAGGGAAAAGGCGTAGCAGAGCGTTTGCCGCGCCTTTTCCGGCCGCAAGGAGTTTACCCCATGCCCATCACAAAAGACCTGCGATACCGCAAAGCGTTTTTGCTGGCCCTTGGTGTGGCCTTTTTGTTGTTTTTGCCCTTTATTATTTATGATAGAGGTTACTTTATCTATTACGGAGACTTTAACGTCCAGCAAATTCCCTTTTACAAGCTGGCTCACCAGGCGGTGCGCAGCGGCAACGTTTTCTGGAGCTTCTACACCGATTTGGGAGCCAACTTCATCGGTTCCTACAGCTTTTACCTGTTGTTTTCGCCGTTCTTCTGGCTCACTCTGCCCTTTCCCACCTCTTGGCTCCCCCTGATGATGGCCCCCTTGCTGATGCTGAAAACCGCCTGCGCCGCCCTGACCGCCTACCTGTATTTGGAGCGGTTTGTCAGGGACCGGGATTTTGCCCTGCTGGGTTCCATCCTCTACGCTTTTTCCGGCTGGATGTTCTTCAACATCTTTTTT
>JAHDPQ010000041.1 GCA_018434245.1 Oscillospiraceae bacterium | reverse complement strand
GTTCTCCGTACCAGGCAATTCGAAGAAAAGATCCCGCGCGAAAAGGGAGTTGGCCTTAGGGATTTACGAAAACAAGTAAATTTTTGACCGGCTCTCTTCAAGCGGAGACAGCAAAGAAAGGACTGCACTGAAGGATAAAACCTTTGGTGCAGTCTTTCACGTTGATAAGTAATATTATACATCCGACAGTATTGCTAACACCCAGAAGTTTGTTACAACTTCAAGTAACCCTGCTTGAAAGCATCTGGGAATAAGAAGAGTTTTTCCCCAACTGCAAACTTCACACGAATGTGTTTCCCAGCTTTATCGATCTTTGTAACTATACCATCACCGAAGCTCTTATGCTTAACCGCATCGCCTTCCGAAATCTCCGGTATAACAAACTCTTCCATTTCCTCATCGGCTTGCGTGCTGGTGCTATAAGCGTTCTTATGCTCGGCTACTTTCGACAGCGGAGGCTTAATTCCAAAATGCCACGTAACATCTGTTGTAGCAGATGGTTTTGGATCAGGCTTTGGCACAGCTGCAACGGGCTTAACATCTTTTTCAATTGCTTCTTCGAACGCCGAGTTGATGGATTCCATTGTAGCCTGTTGATTGTAAAACAGTCTATCATATTCTTCGCGTTTGATGACGGTATCCCAGCCACCGACATCTTTACCTTCGTGCTTGTCGATACCGGTATAGGAAAGGCTGCTGTCTTCGTAACGCTTGAACTTAAAAATGGCATCGTTCATCAGGCTTGCATTAAATACCCCAAGGCTGCAAAGAAGTTCAAAATCCTTTACGTTTAAGCCCGTTACCTTTTTAAACAATCCCGGCTCAAGCTGGGTTATAACATCTCTGAGTGACCGCTCGCGATAATCAGTGAGATACATAAATATCGGAATACGGGTAGCAAACTTGATGAGCTTTTCCTGAATCTGCTTCCGAAGAGACTTATATTCCTTTTCCTCTTCTGATATTTCCTTTTTCTCCTTCGGAGTCATCTTCTCGGATTCTTTCTTGGCTTTTTTTACCGCTTCTGACTTGTTGATGATTGTCTGAATATCCTGGTTCAGCGAACGGAAACCTTCAATGCTCATAAGAGCGTCGAGAGCTTCTTTGTTATTCATTAGGCGTTGCAGAGTGTCATTATCAACATTAACCAATAGCGCAGATTCCCAGCGCTTTGCAAGCAGAGTAGCAGAAGTTCCAGCCATTGCGATGTCGAGAATGTCCTGCGCATTAATCTGCCGCATGGTGCTGCCGTCATAGGCCAACACCGGCAGGAAATTAATGAACTCTGCTACCTTCTTTTCGGGATTGCTTTCATCAACATTCAAACGGCAAGAGTAGTCAGCTATCTGTCGCAGCGCCCTGTCCAAAGCAAAGTCAAAGACATAGCATTCTTCTTTCATAATCAGGTCTTTACCTTCTTCATCTTTAACTACCCACGGAGATTGGACACGAAATGCTGCTTGGAAATAGGTCTCTGGGCTCTTAAGGTTACGCAGCATGAATATGCCTGTCCACGGCTTTACGGTAACACCCGTAGTTAGCTTGCCACAGGTGAGGGTGATAGTGTATGTCTCCAATGGATTTCCCATAGCGTGAAGAACAGGATAGAGGGCATCCAAGCCTATGCCGGCTTCTGTTCCAGCGCAAACGATAATTTTATATTTCTGGTTATAATACCCGTTCTGCTTTTGCATCATCAGGTTATACATAGCCTGGCAGGATGCCACATTTGGTAAAAACCAAATTGTGTGATTCAGAACATTCAAAAGTCGTGTATCGGAGAAAGGCATCGGAGGACGCTTGTCCTGCCCGAGCTTCATATCATCAACATTGGATGGAAGATAAGAACCACGAATCAGATCAAGCCATTTCTGCACTTCATTCTCGTAAACAAACCGCGCATCTTTGCCTTTACCCTTGGCAGAAAAGAATACATTTAAGTCGAACTCGTTAAACTCGCCTTGCATGGCAATCTGGCGAATGCTATCAGGTATCCGGTAAGTGAGCATGACCATTCTCGGCAACGATAAATAGGGATTGCCAGGGCCTTTCCAGCTTTCCTTTGCACGTTGCTCGTCAGAATATGTCCAGTTATAGATCTGATCCTCTATAAATTCGCCGCTATTAATGGCGCGGAAAGGTGTGCCGGAAAGGTACAAATAATAACCGGCAGTGATGGGAAGGAAGGTTTCGTTATAGGCGTTATCAGCCTCGTCCTTCTTGTACTTCTCTATATCAAAGTCGACTATTTCTTCCTCATCGGGATTCTCAAAGAGCTTTTTGGCATTTTCTCGCCATGCGCCAAAGTGATACTCATCAAAAATAACCAAGTCCCAGTTTTCCGCATGGATAAATTCATTCTTAGCTTTTATGCCACCATTCTCATTGGTACCCAACAAGTCTTGAAAGGAACCAAAAACGACGATAGGCTTCTTTTTATCACACTTTGCGTAGGCCTGATCGATATTAACGTTATTGTTGTGCGCATCCTTATTGGAAACAAACTGCCAGCCTTCGAAATCAATATGAGAAAGCAAATCATCTCGCCATGCGGATTCGACAGCGGGCTTAAAGGTAAGCACCAGCACGCGTTTAAAGCCCATCTTTTTTGCAAGCTGATAGGCTGCAAAGGTTTTGCCAAAACGCATTTTGGCATTCCAAAGAAATTTCGGCGCTCTGTCCGGCTCGTCGTATTTGGCCTTGGTAAAGTACTCGATCGTGCGTTTTACAGCCGCCTGCTGCTCCGGACGCATACGGAATGCAGCTGTCCGGCTGTCCGCAGTTATTTTGCCGGTTTTAAGTTCAACAATAGCTGCCTTAACATCATTCAGGGTGCAGTTGTACCACTCATTATCGTCCTCATCTGCTTTGAGCTGCTTGAAACCCCGGCGTTCCAAAATCCGGTGTATATCCTTATCAGTAAAAACAGAGCCATCCTCGCGCATAGCGCTCTCCTGATACAGGATTCTAAACGGTACAGCAGAAGTGTGCAGCTGCTCTTTGATACGGGTAGCTGCATCACGTTCCGTATATCCGATTTTTATATATCCGTAGTGAGAAACCACTCCAATGAGTTCATACACATATACTGTTGGCGTGATCGAGGGCCGTTGTGCAAAAAATTCAGTTGCCATCATTGTCGCCTCCTATCTCGCCAATTCGGGATTGAATATACTCCCATTCGTTATCCGTAATTCCCCAAAGTTTGCAAAGGTACTCGTCAGTATATACACCTTCATATTTTCCTAAATCGGGAATAAAGCAGTAGTTCTTTTTCGAAATGTTCTGCGATACTACAGTCTGAAGCAGCAGGAACCGTACAGTTTTTGTAAAGATATAAGATTTATAGGAAAGAGTTTCTTCTTCTGTATCAAACGCACCGGCAACAAGCCATGACTCGGTACATACCTCTCCGGGTTTTGCGATTCTGGTATTTCCATCGTAGTAGAACCCGACAGGTTTTGAGAAGTCCGTCTGTCCGGCAATAGGTGCTTTTGGCACCAGAAATTTCCACTTATCAATCAAATGAAACGGATCAGAAACATCGTCTTTCTTTACAT
>JAHDPQ010000117.1 GCA_018434245.1 Oscillospiraceae bacterium | reverse complement strand
TGGACGAGGTGCTGGCGGTGGCCCAAAAGGCCAAGGATCGCACCCGCACCGTGGGCTTTGCCCTGTCTCCCTGCATCATTCCCGAGGTGGGCAAGCCCAATTTTGAGCTGAAAAACGGCGAAATGGCAATGGGAATGGGTATTCACGGGGAGCCGGGAGTCTGGACCGGGCCGCTCAAAACCGCCAACGAGCTGGCCAAGGAATCGTTGGAGGCTCTGTTGGGGGATATGCCGATTGCTCAGGGAGGAGAGGTGGCCCTGCTGGTCAATGGACTGGGGGCAACCTCACAGGAGGAGCTGTATATCCTCAGTGGGGCGGTCAGCGCTCTGCTGGGGGAAAAGGGCATCGGCATCCACCGCACCTTTGTGGGTGAGTACGCCACATCCATGGAGATGGCGGGGGCTTCCGTCAGCCTGCTCCATCTGGATGAGGAGCTGAAGGCCCTGCTGGACGCTCCGGCCCATACACCCTTTTACACCCAGATATAAGGGGGGATCACAATGCAGGAAATTACCATAGAGATGCTTCCACAGCTGTTCGAAAGTGTTGCAGCTGTGATGGCGGAAAATAGCGAGAGTCTTTGCGAAATGGACGCTCAGATGGGGGACGGAGACCTTGGCCTGACCATGAAGAAAGGCTTTGGGGCCTTGCCGGACCTTCTGCGGGAAAGCGATGAACCCGACCTTGGCAAGCGCATTGCCAAGGCTGGACTTAAAATGAGCTCGGTGGTTCCCTCCACCATGGGTACTCTCATGGCCAGCGGGTTGATGGCGGCGGGCAAATCCCTGACCGGGAAAACCGCCATTGGGCCGGAGGAACTGGCCCAATATCTCGTAGCCTTTGCCGAAGGAATTCAAAAGCGGGGGAAATGCCAGCCGGGGGATCGCACCGTACTGGATGCCATTGCCCCTGCTGCGCAGGCTGCCGATGAGGCGGCCAAACAGCCCGGAGCGTCCCTTTCCTCGGTGGCACAGGCCGCTTTGCAGGGCGCTGTCCAAGGGGTGGAGGCCACCCGGATCATGACTCCTAAATTCGGCAAGGCGGCGGTGTTTGCCGCCCGGGCACAGGAAATGGTGGATCAGGGAGCCGTGGCGGGGCAACTGATGATTTTGGGTTACGCCAATTACATTTGCAAATAAGTGGAAAGAGGGGTAAAATGAAAAAAGTTATTGGATTCGGCGATTTCCTCGTGCGGCTCAGTCCGCCGGGATATCAGCGCTTTATACAGTGCAGTCAATTCGACATCAACTATACCGGTGCGGAGGCCAACGTCTGCGTTTCCCTAGCCATGATGGGGATCGAAACGGAGTTTGTCACCCGTCTGCCCGATAACGATATTGCCAAAGCAGGACTTTCCATGATGCGAAAATATAGCGTAGGGGTCAACCACGTGGCCTTTGGCGGCGACCGCATGGGTGTGTTCTATCTGGAAAAGGGGGCATCTCAGCGTCCGGGCAAGGTAGTATACGACCGCCAGCACACCGCCATTGCCCAGGCAAAGCCGGAAGATTTTGACTGGGACGCTATTTTTAAAGATGCTGCCCGGCTGCACATCACTGGAATCACCCCCGCCCTGAGCGATACCATGCCCAGGGTTTGCCTCCACGCGGTGCAGGAAGCCAAAAAGCGCGGAGTTAAAGTAAGCTGCGACCTCAACTACCGCAAAAATATGTGGACGCAGGAGCAAGCCAAATCCTGCATGGAAGGCATTATTCCGGGAATCGACATAATCGTTGCCAACGAGGAAGACGCCGAAACAGTTCTGGGCATCCGCGCGGCAGAGACCGACATCATCTCCGGCAAGTTGAGCCGGGAAGGATATGTGGATGTTGCCCGGCAGATTTGCGAAAAGTACAACATCGGGGAAGTGGCCATTACCCTGCGCCGCAGCATCAGTGCCTCGGACAACGGGTGGGGAGCCCTGCTGTACTCCGGGGGAAAAGCCTACTTCTCCAAAGAGTACCCTATTCATATTGTAGACCGCGTTGGCGGGGGAGATTCCTTTTCCGCGGCGCTGCTTTATGCAAAAATGAAGGAGCTGGATCCCCAAAGTGCCATTGAATATGCAGCTGCAGCCTCTTGCCTGAAGCACTCTATCGAGCTTGATTTCAATCTTTCCACCGTGGAAGAAGTTGAGCGCTTGGTAGGAGGTGACGGTTCGGGGCGGGTGCAGCGGTAAGGAAAGAGACGCATGAAAGTAATTAATGTGGGATCGTTAAACTTGGACCACGTATACCGGGTGGACCGCTTTTTGCTGCCGGGAGAAACCAAATCCTCCCAAAGCTACAAGATTACCGCCGGGGGCAAGGGGCTGAACCAGTCTATTGCGCTGGCCAAGGCGGGGGCCACCGTTTACCATGGCGGCGTTGTGGGGGAAAACTGCGAGCTGCTCAGTCAGGCCTTGCGGGATGCAGGGGTTCATCTGGAACATCTGATGCACCTGCGGGAACCTTGCGGCCACGCTGTGATCCAAGTGGATGATCAGGGCCAGAATTGCATTCTGATTTACGGTGGCACCAATCGGATGCTGAGCCAACAGTATATCGACGACCTGCTGGATCACAGCTGTAGCGACGATATTATTCTGGTGCAGAACGAAACCAATCTGGTGGATTATATCATCGAGCAAGCGGCTCGGCGAGGGGTGCGGGTTGCCATGAATGCCGCTCCCATGAGCGATGAGGTCAAGGGGTATCCCTTGGAAAAGCTGCACTGGCTCATCGTCAATGAGATTGAGGGTGCTCAGCTGGCAGGCAAGAAAAACTATGGCGAGATTATGGATGGGTTGCGGGCAGCCTATCCCCAAACGGCTATTGCGCTCACCTTGGGCAGTGAAGGCGTCTGGTACCGGGATCAGCATCAGGATATTCGTCTAAGTGCGTGTCAGATTTCCAATCTTGTGGATACTACCGCAGCAGGGGATACCTTTGTGGGTTATTTTCTGGAGAGCATCCTGTCCGGTGCCAGAGAGCGGGATGCTCTGGTGCGGGCATCGGTAGCCAGCGCGCTGGCCATTGAACGGCTGGGGGCGGCAGAGTCCATCCCCTTAGCTGACGAGGTGCGCAAGGCCCTGACATCCGGGCGGTACACCGTAGAAGCCCTTGCGTGATCCCGCTTGTGTATAGATGCATCATAACGGATTACATTGGAAAAGACATCCCCCAGCTATGCTGGGGGATGTCTTTTCCAACGGGCCTATATCTTCTTGAAATGCCAGCTTAATCAATCCCTTGCCAAAGGTGTTTTGTCGCTCAGCCAGACTGCGGTCTCTAAGGGATGAAGCGGAAGCTTTGCGCTTTACCGCCCGGGAGTTTGTGCCGGTGGGTGAATGCAAGGAGTGCAAAACCGTATACAAAGCAACATGAACTGGTTGCAACGCCGCAGTAACCCTATAAGGCCGGCGTTCTGACCTTGACTAGAGGATAAAAAGTCAAATGCCGCCCTGTAGAATTTGCCCGTAATCCAAAAAGGCAAGTGCTACCGGAAAGCAAAAAAATACCCCTTTAGGGCTGCCCAAACCTGCTGCGAACACGGCAGAATTTTGGGTTCCCTTTAGGGGTATGCTTTATTATGGTTTGCCAAGAGCCTTAACCCGTTCCGGTTCGTCTGGCCCGGGTGGCTCTGGACGGCAACGGATGATAGGTAACAGCGGCCCTATACTCCACCTCTTTTCTTCTTTGTGCCAGACGATTGAGTCGGGCCTTTCTCTTTTTCCTGATCTGATAGCGGCGGTAAACAATCAGGGACGCTGCCATCAGCAGAAAAGCGCCTGCCCCCATCGCCACTTTTCGAAAGAGCGGGCTTTTTGCAAAAGTGGGGGAGGGTTGCAACTCCTGTGCCATGACAGGAACTGCCGAGAGGCTGACATCGGCGGTGAGGGAAACCTCCCCCAGCGTGGCGGGGACCATAGCGGGGGACGCGACTGCTTCAAAAGTGACGCAGCATTCCATCGGGGAATCCACCATGAGAAACTGGGGCTTTTGAAAGATAACCGCTACCTCGTCGGGGTTGATGCTGTTGTGCAGCAAAGCAGAAAAATCCCTGTCGGCATAAAAGGTAGCACTGCCCACCACCTGTTCCCCCTCCAGCACCGGAGCCTGAAAACCAGAATAGCTTGCCCGGGGTATGGAGTAGGAAATAAACTCGGTGAATCCGAACTCCAGCAGTTTTTCCGTATCGTTGAACTTATCCCCCCGGCTCGGGGAACCCATAACGGTGCAAACCAAGGTACGGTCTCCCCGCCGGGCTACGGTGGTCATGGTGTGCTGGGCTTCTTCGGTATACCCTACTTTTCCCCCCACAACACTGGGATCGTAGTAGCCTGTTTCCCGCACCAGCTGATACTGGTAGTTGGTGAAGGGCCGCTCGTGATTTTTATTGGTGGGCGGCATGGTGTACCGGGCGGTTCCAAAATAGGTTTGGAACAGATCATTTTGCATGGCGTACCGGGTAATCAGAGCCATGTCGTAGGCGGTGGTGTAGTGGTTGTCGTTATGCAGCCCGTGGGCATTGGTAAAGTGAGTGTCCAGAGCGCCGATGTCCCGGGCCCGGGCGTTCATCATGTCGGCAAAGGCCGCCTGACTTCCGGCCACATGCTCGGCCAAAGCGTTGGCGGCGTCGTTGGCGGAGGGTAGCATCAAAGCGTAGAGGCCGCTGTCTACGGTGAACTGCTCTCCTTCGGTGAGAGCAATATGGGAACTGTTCCAGGTGATGCTGTTCACAGCGCTTTGGTTCACCGTAACCACTTCGTAGGGCCGACTGTTTTCCAGTACCACCAGCGCAGTCAGAACCTTGGTGGTGCTGGCGGGGTAGATCCGGGCCTTCATATCTTTGCTGTAAAGTACCTGTCCGGTATTCAGATCCATCAAAACGGCGGTCTTAGATTTCAGGTCTATTCCATCCATAGCCCTGACGCTCAGCATCCCCACCGGGCTTAATAGCAATAAAAGCGCACACAGCAATCCAAAAAAACTCTTCATCCGGCTCCCCCAAAACGTCCGCCTGCTTGGCGGACCACTGCATCTTTGATAATGATATTATAATATAATTTTTGGATTCTATCAACACGGATCCAAGACGAAAGTATTGGGAAAATGATAAAAACCAATGGGGAATAGCATTAAAATGAAATTTATAACATATAAAATCACCAAAAAATACCTAATATAATGTTGTTTTTTACAAGTCACAAAGGGTATTTTTCCTGCCTTGTTTCCAACATACATACGGGAATAAACTTTGACTTTTACAAAATACTAAAATTGCGGCAAAAGCATCGGAACGATTGTTTGGAGGGAAGGCATGATCGTAGTCATTGTTGCGGCCAAAAAGCAAAACAAGGATTTTATAAGTGAACTGGTACGTCTGCTGGAAAAGCACTTTATCACGGTGCGGGCTTACGGTGGGGTTCTTTCTGTGAAGAAGTCCAATCCCGCGATGATCATCTGCGATACCCAGAGCTTTGATACCGTAAAAGCCGAAAATGCCATCGTGATCTATAAGGATATACTGCCGATTCCTCAGCGGCTGTTGGATATCCGGCATGGAGTGGCGATTGTGGATTCCTCCAATTATCAATTGTCTCAAGCTTTGTCCGATACCGGGCTTCCCGCTATTACCTGTGGTCTCCATAGTCGGGACACCATTACCCTCACCAGTATGGGAGTGGATAGCGCCGTCATTGGAATTCAGCGGGCTATCGTTAACTTTGATGGCTCGATCACAGAACCCCAGGAGCTGCCCATTAACTTTACCAAATCCATTGACCGCTTCACTCTGATGACAGCGGCTGCGATTTTAATTCTGTCGGGAAATAGCCATTTGCTCAAAGGAAAAATGTGACGGGACATCATGTTATTTCCACTCATATCTGTGGGGACTGCGCTCATACTACTATTGCAAACGCAAACCACTTTATAGAGTATTAAGGAGTGAAAAAGTTATGGCTAGCAACACAACTCTGGTTCCTGAAGCTCGGGAAGCTATGAATCGCTTCAAGATGGAAGCTGCCAACGAGGTTGGCGTGAACCTGAAGCAGGGTTACAACGGCGATCTTACCTCCCGCCAGGCTGGTTCTGTCGGTGGTCAGATGGTTAAGAAAATGATCGAGGCTTATCAGAACTCCGTAAAATAACTTGGGTTCACACAGCAATCCTCCTCGGCCGTTGCCGAGGAGGATTTTCCATGTGGAATAAAGATTCGCCGAATCTGAACTGCACCCTATTTGTTAGACAGTATGATATACTGAAAACGAATGGGGTGTTTTTTTATGCCAAGGGGAATACCTAATAAAAAGTACAGCGGGGAATTTAAGCAGCAGGTAGTGGAAGCAATGCA
>JAHDPQ010000100.1 GCA_018434245.1 Oscillospiraceae bacterium | reverse complement strand
GGCTGTAGTGACCGCTGCGGTAGCCCTGACGCTCCGCACTGCGCTCATATTTCGCAGCGCCCGTCAGTTGCTGTGCCTCCTGCTCTAACAGGCCATTGAGGGTTTCCTCCACACTGCTGCGCACCAGCTCCTTTCATTCGCTCTTGATGATTCCCTCATTTAGTTGTACAATTTTCTCGGACATGGTTTTTTGTCTCCTTTCGAATGGTTGTGTGGTTACTCCCATTTTATCAGAGACTTAAAACCTTGTCCTTTTCTATTTGCGAAACTTATTGTACCTTATCGGTAACCTTTATGCGGCTGTGTTCTTCGTAACTGAAAAAAATAGCCGCTTTTTTTATTGCACAAAATTAAAAGAAAGGATAGATGCACCATGAAAAACGAACTGCAAACCATGCGGTTATTCAGTCCCCTCTTTCCCCATATCTACGAAAGAACGAATGGGGTGATTATGAAAACGATCCGAAGGATTTAACTGCCGGTGAGGTTTTAGAATGCAAAAATAAAATGCTCGCTTTTATCCAAAAAAAGCTGCCTAGCAAGGGCAACTGAGGCCTCGCCGTTCACCTTGATGACGATTCCTATCCAAAGATACAGACCGTCGAGGAATGGAACGGCGAGTTGTGGTGTATTGCCAAAGTGCAAATCCTTTTTCTTTCTAAGCTTACGGAGCTTACTAAACAATTTAGTAATGGCTAGCGGGAGACTGGAGCAAAACAAAATCAACATTGATAACGGCGAACTATATGTTCGCTTCTTAACTACAATGACCGCTTCTTTTCTTCTTTGCCCAGATGCTAGTGATAATGGGGAAAAATAGTATAAACAGGGCCAGCAGAATGATACTGCAGGAAATGGGGCGAGTAAAGAATACAAAGGGATTACCGCGAGACAGAATAAGAGAGCGGCGCAGGTTGGTTTCAAACAGTTTTCCCAACACCAGCGCGATGCAGAGCGGGGTGATGGGAAATCCAAGTTTTTTCATAAAGAAACCAATCAGGCCGAAGGCGATCATGACAAAACACTCAAAGATATTGTTATTGATAGCATAGGAACCCATGATGCACATGACAATGATACAAGGAGCCATGATGGACTGGGGAATCTTAGATACCTGTGCAAACAGATTGATGCACAGGCCGCCCTGCAACAGCAGAAATAGATTAATAACAAATAGGCCACCCATCATGGCATAAACCCAGAAACTTCCACTGCTAAACAGGTTGGTGCCGGGGGTGATGCTCTGCATGGTCAGAGCGCTGAGCAAAATAGCCATAACGGTGTCCCCGGGGATGCCTAACGTGAGCATGGGGATCATAGCGCCGCCGGAAGTGGCATTGTTGGCGGACTCAGCGGCTAGGATTCCCTCAATGGAGCCATTGCCGAACTCTTCAGGGTACTTGGAGGATCGCTTAGCTTCGTTGTAGGCAATCATGGCGGATTCCGCGCCGCCGGTACCGGGTACCGCTCCTACAATGATACCGATAAGAGAGGACTTGATAAGCACCTTATAATGCTTCAAAATGTCCAGAATCGTCAATGTCGCCTTAGTAACCGGGGGTGCTTTCAGTTGTTCATCGCCTTTCTCATACACATCCCGGCAATTTATCAAGGCCTGGCACAGAGCATAGGCTCCCAGCATGGAACTGACTACGTGGATGCCGGAAAGCATATAGTAACTGCCAAAAGAGAAGCGGTTGGTACCAAAGACTGGGTCGGAACCCACGCAGGATAAAATCAGACCAAAGGTGGCAGACATGATGCCCTTGATAATACCGTTCAAGCTATTGCCCTCTAGGCCAATGGCAGCCAGAATGCCAAACGTACAAAGAGCAAAGTATTCCGGGGAGTCTATCTTTAAATAGTCTTTGCCAGTTGGGGGGCAAAGAAGGTAAGTCCAAAGCAACTGAAAAGGCCACCAAAAACCGAAGCGACCAGAGCGCGCTTAAGCGCATCGCCGGCACGCCCCTTTCTAGCCAAGGGGTATCCCTCCAAGGCGGTGCACACTGCATTGGCAGTGCCTGGGGTATTAATCAAGGTAGCAGTAATGGAGCCGCCATATAGACCTCCTCAATACGCACCGAGAAGCTGGTACATAGCAGGTAAAGACTCCATGTGGAAAGTTATTGTCATTAAAACCGTAACTGCAAAAGCCACACTCAAACCGGGCATAGCGCCAACCATAATGCCGACTGCAACACCCGCATTTATTATCAGAAGGTTGGTGATCGTAAAAATGCTTTGAAAAATTTCGCTCATGGTATTTGAACCTCCTTCGTTAAAATGGGGACCATAAGAATGTACCAAAATAGCAAATAAATTAACATAACAAAGACATAGTAAGTAAGATAATAGTTCCATTTCCGGCACCCAATCTCAAAAAGAATCACCGGCGGAACCGCCACCGCTGAGGAACTCCTGCACTATACCCAGTTTGCCGTGGAGGAGATGGACTCAAAGCCTATCCGGTTGGATCAATACGCCCGACACTCGGCACATGAGCGAGGAAATTTGCGATGCAGCCGACGGCTGCAGATTCTCCTAGAATATAACCTGGCAGGGCTTCGCCTACGGGAAGTGGTACCTACCGGGTTTGGCTATACCTCCGCCGAGTTCTGGCAAATTGCCACGGAAAGGGCAGCACTGTCATTACCTCGGCTGCTCTAGATATCTGCACAGGCTGATGGGTATGGGCGTAAAGGTAATGGATACGCTTCCGGGTTTGCATAATCCAAGAGCCTGCTGGTAGCACCGGGAGATAAAGAACTGCTTGCATATACAAAGGCCAACAGACGCACCTATTATAGGTGCGTCTGTTGGCCTTTGTATATGTATATTATTCGAGAGTCGTCTGCCAACTGTCAAAAATATGATAACCCAGTAGTGGATTGTCCTTCGGCACCTTCAACTGGGTTGTTTCAAGAAAAGGTTGCAACTTTGGAAACAGGAATCCGGTAAAAGGAATGGTTAGGCGGCGATTTGATGCGCAGTGTGCTGCAGGGATTTTTCACTGAGATATGCTCTAGAAACAGCCCCATCCTTTGCGTACTCTAAGAGATAAGATGCTACAAGGCGGATATCGGTAAAATATTAAAGTTTGCGATGATAAACATGGTGAAATCGTATACTGGGCATCCTTATTTTCAATGAAGACAAGGATTTCATCGGTGTCATATCCTTGGTCTGCCAAGATCATACTTCCGGCAACCCGAACATGGAAAAAAACATCAATAGCTACCATGAAAATTTCCTGCGGATAATTGAAGGTAAACAGGGTTACCCAGAGCATTTACTACTACATGAACTTTGGTGTTTTTGCCATCATGGCTGACGCCTATTTCCTGGTTTGTTTCGTACCCGGGAGCCTCTTTTTAGCACCCACCGCATACGGGTGCACCTTAATGGATGTAGAATCAAGGCATAGAGTTTCATAATCTGCGTCCATGCTCAGGGGCCACAAAAATTATGGCAAGAAACCCTCATCCTAAGCAGTGCGGTTTTTGTTTACGACCGGACACCTCTTAGAAGGTGAAATGCCCGGCAAACATCGGCGCTATTGTTTTAGTTTTGAAGCGTGGGAAGCCCCGGCGATTTTAGCATGGACACCTAAAAGATCGGCACAGGTCTTGCCAATATCGGCAAAGGTGGGGCAGGTTCCCAGATTGAGCCCCGCCGCTATGGAATCGCCGTACACCAGCCACGGCACATTCTCCCTGGAGTGGTCGCTGCTAGGGGTGGAAGGGTCGCATCCATGGTCAGCGGTCAGCATCAGCACATCGCTGGGGCCCAGGCGTTCCATCAGCTCGCCCAGCTGCACATCAAACCGGTTAAGGGCCTGGGTATAGCCTTCCACGTCGTTGCGGTGACCGTATACCATATCAAAATCCACCAGATTGGTAAAGCACAGACCGCTAAAATCCGCCTTGGCCCATGCCATTGTCTTTTCCATGCCGTCTTGATTGTTCTGGGTTGACTGAGTTTGAGAGATGCCCCGCCCCGCAAAGATGTCGTAAATTTTCCCCACGCCTATGGTGTCCTTCCCGGCCGCCTGCAGCTCATCCAAAAAGGTGGTGCCCGGCGGCAGCAGGGAATAGTCGTGGCGGTTGGAGGTGCGGTGAAAATTCGGCGCTGTGCCCACAAAGGGACGGGCAATCACTCGGCCCACATGGTGGGGCGGAACCAGTAAATCCCGGGCGATTTGGCAGAAGCGGTAGAGGTTTTCTAGGCCTGTGACCTCTTCGTGCGCCGCAATCTGGAACACACTGTCGGCGGAGGTGTAGACAATCAAGTCACCGGTTTTCACATGCTGCTCCCCATAATCCCGGATGACCTCCGTTCCGGAGTAGGGCAGGTTGCAAAGAACCCTGCGTCCGGTTTTTTCTTCAAAGGCTGCGATGAGATCGGGAGGAAATCCATTGGGATAGGTGGGAAGAGGGGAGTCGGAAATAATCCCCGCGATTTCCCAGTGACCAATGGTGGTGTCCTTGCCTGCGCTGGCCTCTTCCATCCTGGCAAAGCTGGCAAGGGGGGCCTTTGGCTTGGCGCCATAGTGGATGCCGTCGATGCAGAACAGCCCCAGCGCCTCCAGATTGGGCACGTGAAGCTTGCCGCTGTCAAAACAGGCTTTGAGGGTGTCGCTGCCCTCATCCCCATAGGCGGCAGCATCTTTAGCCCCGCCGATGCCCACGCTGTCCAGCACGATTAAAAATATACGTTTGATTTCAGACATAACACTCGTCCCTTTCTGCTTTGCCATTTCCAGAGGAGCCTTCCTCCTGCCGGTAGATAAACTTTGCCTCCCTTTGCGGGGTTAATTTCCATGATATGGGATGGACTTTTCCTCCCGACCCTCGGGAGAACCTGTCAAAGGACAGCTTCCGGTAAAGACAAAAGGTACGGAAAGGCCTTGAGCCGCCTTTTCCATACCCTTTTTTTGATTTCGATCTGCAAATCCAACAGTCAGGCTTGCTGGGCCGGAGCTGTGCTGTCCCGCTCCACCAGCGTGCCGGTAATTTGCATGTGCATGTAGGGCCAGTCGGGATATTTGATGCGCTGCCGCAACAAATTTACCGTAAGAATTCCGATAGCCGCACGGGAAATGCGCATGGTGGTCAAAGGGGGGATGGTCATGGCACTGAAGGGAATATCGTCCACCCCAATAAGGGAAATATCCCGGGGTATGCGGTATCCCGCCTCTTGAATGGCCCGTGCGGCACCGATGGCCATGCTGTCGTTATCGGCCAGTACCGCCCCTTGGGGACGGTATAACCCTTCGGCAAGGAGGCGCTTCATATCGTTGTAGGCGCCGTTGAGGGTGGGTTTGAGCAGCACCGGCTCCGGAGGCTGGAGCCCTAGCTGGGCCAGGGCTTCCAAGTATCCGGCATACCGCTCGGTAAGGTTAGATACTGTAACGCTGGTTTTAAAATATCCGATGTTGCGGTGGCCCAGATGGTACAAATACTGAACGGCGGAGTAGGCAATGCTGCTGTTTGCCATCACCACGCTGTCTACATCCTGATGCCGCATGCTGTTATCAATCACCACAATGGGGGATTTAATATCCTGAAACAGGGCAAAGTCGGCGGGGTCCAGTTCTGTTCCCAACAGGATGACTCCGTCCATGGGGTCTTCCGCCGCCATGCGCAACGTTTCCCGCAAGGTAGAATTGTCACAGCCGCACATGATTAAATCATAAGAATAGCGTCGGCATTCACTTTGGATGTGATCGATGATGGAGGCTACAAATCCCTGGTTTTCTTCCACCGCCATGCCGTGGACCGAATATTTAATAAAGCGTATGCTGCATCGGGATTTTTTGGGTTGCTGGGAGCGGGGCAAATAGTTAACCTCGTCAAGAATCTGCTGTACACGGGCGCGGGTTTGCGCACTGACACCTTTTTTCCCGTTGAGCACCAGCGATACCGTTGCGGGCGAAACCCCCGCCATAGCCGCAATTTCTTTTACTGTCATATTTCATTTGCGCCGCTTTCCATCATAAACTCGGCATATCCTTTCATCAAAAAATCCGCTACGGCAGCGCCGGGGTCTAGAGTATCCCGGGAGCCTTCGCCCCGTCCGGCAGCCCGGCCGTGTTTGGCAGGCATACCCCGGGTGGCCAAAAATCCTTCATGGGCGCAGCGGGCCGCACCCAAGGCCGCATTCTTGAGGGAAGCGCCGGTTTTGCAGTCCTTGCGCAGGGATTCCACCGCGGGAGCCATGCCGTCCAGAAAGGTTTTTTCTCCCGGCTGGGCTTTCCCCCGCTCCATCACCCCTTGGCAAAATCCCTGAAAAAACGCAGTCACGCCTTCCAGATCCAGAGCCTTGTGCCCCACCACCGCTTTGCCTGCCGCCATCAGCCCCGACGCCATGAGGGTGCCCATGGTGGAGGGCACCGCCGTTGACATGGCCTTGCCCGCCAGATAGGCAAGCTTTCCAATATCTTCCTGATCTTGCCGGGCGATCGCGTCGCTTGCAGCGCGGAATCCGTCGCTCATGGTAAGGCCCAGATCCCCGTCCCCCACCACGCTGTCCAGCTGGATCAAATAGTTGCGATTAGCTTCCATTATATCAGCCCAATGGCTCATTAGCAACTTAAAATCATTGGCGCTATTCATCTCGTTACCCCCTCGTAGCCCTCCCTATCAAAGGGCAAATTGCTTGAAGAACGGCGTATCTGCCGGTGCGCTGATATATTGCTTAAGTTCCTCGTCCAGCCGAAGCAGGGAGATGGAGGCTCCCGCCATTTCCATAGAGGTTGCGTATTCCCCCACATAGGTGTGATACACCTCGATCCCTTTTTGCTTCAGGACCTGTGCTACTCTGCGGTAGATGACATACTGTTCCTCCAGCGGGGTGGCGCCAAGGCCATTGATGAGCACAGCCACCTGGTCCCCGGCGACAAAGGGCAGGTCGGCCAGAATGGGGGAGAGCATTTCGTCCACAATCTTGTCGGCGGGCAGCAGCTTGCCCCTGCGGATTCCCGTCTCACCGTGGATGCCCATGCCAATTTCCATCTCATCCTCGCCAATTTCAAAGCCGGGACGGCCCACCCGGGGCACAATACAGGGAGTGAGGGCCACCCCCATGGTGCGGACATTGTCGCAGGCTTTGAGGGCCACCCTTTTGACCTCATCCAGGGAAAGCCCGGCGGCAGCAGCGGCTCCGGCACACTTGTAGACAAAGAAGATGCCCGCTACGCCCCGTCTGGTATTCTTTTCCCCGGCTTTCACCGGAGCGCCCGAAGCCACATCCTCTCCCACCACCACCGACTCCACCCGGATGCCCTCCTCAAAATCCGCCATTTCGGCCGCCATGTCGAAGTTGAAGATGTCGCCGTTGTAGTTTCCGTAGATGTAGAGCACTCCTGCTCCACTGTTAATTTCCCGGGTAACGGCAAGCATTTGTTCCGCCGAAGGGGATTGGAACACATCGCCAATGGAACAGCCGTCCAACATGCCCTTTCCCACATAGCCCAGAAAGAGGGGCAGATGCCCCGAGCCGCCTCCGGTGGCAATACCCACCTTGCCTTCCTGCTTGTGAGCGGATACAAGGCAGCGGGGGTCCTCTCCCACCTGCTTGACAGAACCGGGATGGGCGGCGTAAATCCCTTCCAGCATCTCGTTTACAAAATCTTCCGGCCTGTTGATGATCTTTTTCATATTGTCATGCTCCCTTGCATCTCATACTGTGGTTGCCCCAGCACAAAGGGCATGGGCACATCACCCTGTTTGGATGTTCCCCATGCCCCCTGCGTTAAATAGCACCTTTTTTTAGAATGATGCAGGCATAAAAAGCCCGCTCTCCGGTGGATACCACCGCGTAAGCATCCTTGGCCCGCTGGTAAAACTGTGTGCGGCTCACCGCCTGTGTTTTGACTCCCTGCTGATACCGCTCCAGCACCTGTTTGAACGCAGCCCAGATGGGCGGATCGTCCGGCAGCATACCGGGATCGGGGCTCATCAGAGTCACGGGAGCTTCCACAAAGGTGTCCAGCGGAAACAGCTCCAGAATAGCATCCAGCATCTGTTCGCCACCGTGGCCGTCTGCCCGCACGCATCGTTTTGCGGTGGAAACTGCGGGAAAGTTGGCGTCGGCAATGACCAGCTCGTCTCCGTGGCCCATTTCCGCAAGAATTTTAAGCAGCTCGGGCGAAAGTATGTGGGGGATCCCTTTTAACATAACCGTTCCTCCCTATGTCAGAACCTTTTTTCTTAGGAAAAGCCGCCCGGAACAGTAGACCCTCCGCCCTGGTTGAATCTCCTCCAAAGCTTTGGCTCCCCTCAAGCGGGCAAGGCTTTTCCTTTGGCATGCCTTGCATTCAGCCGCCGATCTGTTCTCCATCCAAGGCGTAATGGTCCACAACCCCGCAGATGGTGAGATCGGCAATGATCTCCTCATCGTCCAGCAGCATTTTGGCTGCGCCGCCGTCGGTGTTCACCAACACCAGATTGCCCACTCCGGCACAGGCGCAGTCAAAGGCCACCAGATTGGGGCCTTCCGGCAGGCCGTTTTCTCCAAGATAGCGCACCAGCATTAGCTTGTAACCCCTGTGGGTCTCCTCCTTGATGGTGGATACTAAATTGCCTACCACCCGCGCAAGCTTCAAGAAACTCTCTCCTTATGCCTGATGGGGCAGAATCTGCTCCACATCCTCATGGGGGCGGGGGATGACATGGACGCTGACCAGCTCGCCCACACGCTGGGCGGCGGCTCCTCCCGCCTCCACCGAGGCCTTGACTGCCCCTACGTCGCCCCGTACCATCACCGTAACAAGGCCTGCACCAATCTGCTCTTTGCCCAACAACCGGACGTTGGCTGCCTTTACCATGGCATCCGCCGCCTCAATCGCTCCTATAAGACCTTTTGTCTCCACCATACCAAGTGCCATTTTTTCCATGATGAAAGCTCCTCTCCATCTACATTATTCGAAATTTTGTATGTCAAATTCATCCACGATACCTGTAATTGCAAGATCACAGGGGGGAAGAATATCCCGGAACAACAAGGCTGCTTCCTTTGCGCCGATGCAGGTGACTGTGTCATCCACCCCGGCCTGCCGGGTGGCGTCTGCCGCCACCACCAGAGTGCCGGGCTTCCCCGGTTCCAGCAGGCGAACCAGCAGCAGCTTGATTCCCCTAAGCGCCGGGTCCTTCACCGTGGCCACCACCGTGCCTTCCACCCTGCCCATCAGCATTTGATCACCTCTTAAGGTTTGCCTGTAATTTCGTTACCCTACAGCAGCGCCCGGACCAAATCCGGATTGGGGGCGGGAATGACCACACTGTGGGCCAGCATCCCCTCCACCTCTTCCAGACCTTCCGCCGCCGCCACCGCCGCCCGCACCGAAGAAACCGAGCCGGTCAGCACAATAAAGGATTTGCCCCCCAGTCCCCGGCCCAGCCGGACTTCGATCAGCTCTACGTCGGCTGCCTTGACGGCGGCATCCGCCCCGTGAACCGCTGCGGCAAGGGAAAAGCTTTCCATCACTCCCACCGCCTCCACCGGGCCGATGTCGCCCACTCCCGAGATGGCGGCAATCACCCGCTCATCTACATTGGAGAGGACAAGGCTGTCCACCAGTGTGTGCTGCGCCGCTGCTTCTCCCGCCCGGACAGCGCAGGCAACCTCCGCCGTGGTTCCGCTGACCAGCACCATGTATTTTCCGGCGCAGACCGCCTGAGCCGTCACCAGCGATACTCCGGCAGACTTGAGCATGGCGTCTGCGGCCAGCACCCCCATGGGGATGCTCAAGACTTCAATCATTCCAAGTGTATCCATTGGGCACTCCCCCTTTACGCCTTGATCTCGATGTAGCTTCGGGTCATCTTGGATACGGTACCCTCGATACTTGCGTGTACGGCAGCACCCAGTTCCCCTTGGGGGATGGCGGCGATCAGCTGTCCCCGGACCACCAAGTCCCCGGGAGTCACCACCGGCCAAGAGGGCTTGCCGATATGCATCCGCAGCGGAATGCGCACCCGCCCGACTTCCAGAGATTTTTCCAACAGGGGAGCGGGGCGGTCGTACTCCGACAGCCCCATCCGGGCCATCAGCCGCCGGGTGGGAACCCGCTTGAGAGCCATGCCCTCATCCGGAAGGATATTTTCCTCCGGTACCGGTTTGACACCACCTTTTAGCAGCCGGTTTTTGTACTCCGTCATCATAGCGCCGGGGGTCAGGCCAAAGTTGCAGGCATAGTCGGTGCACAGGTTGCAGCTGCAGCAGGCCAAAAGGCTGTTGACATCCCCCAGAAGGGAAGCGTCCTCGCAGGCCATAGCCCGCATGATTTTGTGGGGGGAAACCCCCAGCCCAAGGGCGTTTCGGGGACAAAGTTGGGTGCACAGACTGCACTGGCAGCACACCGCCTTTGCCAGCTTCAGCTGGCTTTGGAGCATCGCCCTTCTCCGTGCCACCAGAAGGTGGGAAGCTGGAAACACCAGAATTCCGCCTGTGGTTTTGGTGACGGGAGCCTCCCAGTTTTCCTCCAGGGCACCCATACACGGGCCGCCCATGATCAGGGCGTGGGAGTTTGAGTCTCCGGTAAACCCCACCTGCCTGAGAACCGTTTGGATGGGCGTCCCCACCGGAACATCCAGCGTAACCGGATGTTCCACCGCCCCGCCTACCGTCAGGGTTTTATCCATCACCGGCCTGCGTTCCATCCCGTGGGACAGGTTGATCAGGGTTCCCACATTTAAAACCACACAGCCCAAATCGGCAGGCAGCCGTCCGCTGGGCAGAGTCCGTCCGGTGATGTCCTGAATCAAGGTCTTTTCATCTCCGGCGGGATAAAAGCTCTTCATGAGATGCAGGCCAATTTGGGGGTGGGAAGCCACCGCCTCTTTCAGAGCGTCCACGGCCCCGTGGTAGTGGGCTTTGGTGGCAATGACGCCATGCCCTGCCCCCACTGTCTCCATGGCTGCCAGAAGCCCCTCTACCACCCGGTGAGGCTGGGTTTGCATCAGGGTCTGGTCCACCCGGAGCAGAGGCTCGCATTCTGCGCCGTTAGCGATGACAAGCTCTGCTTTGCAATTCAGCTTGACATGGGTGGGAAAGCCAGCGCCTCCCGCTCCCACCACCCCAGCTTGTTCCGCCAGCTTTACAATGTCCATACAATTCCTCCCTTTTGGCGGCAATCAGCAGATGCGAAATTCCCCGTAGAGCACACACCGGCGCTGCCGTGTAAAGGTGCGGGCGCTGGTGAGCCCCTCCCCGGTGGGAGTTGCAATGGTCATGGTGGTAAAGCCCTCTCCCCCAAAGCCCAAGCCGGCATAGGAGGGTGCATTTTTCACAAAGATGGTGGTTTTCATCCGCCGGGCCGCCAGAGAGAGATGATGGACATTGCTGGAATGAATCATGGCGGAGTGGCGAAATCCCTGCTCGGCATGAAGGGATGCTTCCATGGCTTCGTCCATATCCTGTACCCTTGCAATGGGCAAAACCGGCATCAGCATTTCCACCATGACAAAGGGGTGGGTTTTAGGTACTTCTGCTATAATCAGCCGGGGATTCCCGGGAAAGGGAATGCCGCTGTCCCGCAGAATCACCGCCGCGTCCCGCCCCACGTAGTTGCGGTTGACCAGATAGCGCCCCTCCTTTTGCAAAAGGGTGGTGTCCATCACCTGTTCAACTTGTGGACCCGAGATGCGAAAGGCCCCGTGGCGCTCCATCTCCTTCATCAAGGCATCGACAATGGCAGAAAAGGCAAAAACTTCTTTTTCGGCGATGCAGAGGACGTTGTTGTCAAAGCTGGCGCCGTCCACAATCTTTTTAGCCGCCTGGGGAAGATCCGCCGTATCGTCCACAATGACGGGAGGGTTGCCCGGCCCTGCCGCAATCACCTTTTTGCCGGTTTTGGCGGCGGCAGTCACCACGGCCTCCCCTCCGGTGACCGAAAGAAGGGAAATATCCTCGTGGGTCATAATGGCCTGACCCGATTGGATGGAGGGCTCTCTCACAGTGGTGATGAGCCCCGGCGGAGCTCCCGCGGCCACCAGCGCGTCAGACAGCACCCTCATGGCCTCCTGAGAAGACTTTTTGGCGGAGGGGTGGGGGTTGAACACCACAGAATTCCCCGCTGCAATCATGCTGATGCTGTTGTTGATAATGGTGGAGGTGGGGTTGGTGGAGGGCGTAATGGAACCGATAACCCCAAAGGGAGCCAGCTCCACCAGAGTCATCCCCGTATCCCCGGTAAAGGCTTGGGTGGGTAAATCCACCACACCGGGGGTACGCCTTGCCGCCAGCAAATTCTTTTGAATTTTGTCCTCTGTACGGCCGTATCCGGTCTCCTTGTGAGCCAGTTCCGCCAGACTTTGGGCGTTTTCTATGGCGGCTTTGCGCATGGCCTCTACCAGATCGGCCCGGCGCTCCAGAGGCATCTCCGCCAGAATTTCCTGAGCGGCCTTGGCGGTGCTCACTGCCTCCTCCACCGTATCGCAGAGCCAGCGGCCTTTGGGCTGTGCCTTTGCCGGGACAGGCTCCACCATGGCGATGTTTGACATCTGCCCCGTCAGTTCCCGGAGGATTTCATCGGTCAGCTTGCGAATTTCCTGTTCAGTCAGTGCCATCTTCACACCCCTTTATCCCTTGCCCCTTGGGAGAATTTGCTGTACATCCGGTTCCCCCGCAGGTCGACGCTGTCTACAATGGCGACGATGGTGCTATCTACCGGGCGGCCCTCGGTGGCTGCAGTTTGGCGGGAGGAGCTTCCGCTCACCACCATCACCACTTCTCCTTCGCCGGCTCCAACGGTGTCCACGCTCACCACCGGAGCGCCCTGTTCTTCAAAGGTTTCCAGATGAATGGGCGAAACAATCAGCAGCTTAAAGCCAAAAAGCTTTTCCGATTTGGTGGTGCTGACCACATTGCCCACCACGCGTCCCAGTATCATGGAATATTCCCTCCTTGCTTTCGGCGCAGCTCGATCCGGTACTGGAGCGCCGCATCTCGGGCCAAAGGCGTGACAATAGCCTTCTGATCCAGAAGCAAAACGCTCTGCCCCCCTTGATGGGCGGCCTTGACAGCTTCCTCCGTCACCAAAGCCCGCTGGAATTTTTCCAGTTTGGCTGCCGGTACCGTTGAAAGCACCAGTTCCTCCCTGCGAGGCAACGGTTGCTCCCCTTCTTTGATGAGGCGGCAGAGCCCCTGCCCGGATAGGGCAGCTGCGTTGGTTTCGTCCCGATCCAGATGGGCTTCCAGCAGGTGGGTATCTCCCACCCGAACCACTACGCCACCAAATACCGTGGGGCGAACCCCTTCCGCTACAAGAGAGACCCGATCCCCATCTTTGAGTCCATAGGCCTGTGCCTGATGAGGAGTCATGTGGAGGTGACGTGCCGCCACCATAATCCCCTGAGGCAGGTCAACCCGCCGGTCCCCGTGGAGAATAGTCCCCCCCGGTGTGCCGGACAGGTCCCCCGACATCCGCACCACAGGTTCCAGCCCCAGACCGATCGCCTCGGTGAGGGAAAGCTCCACCTGAGTCTCCTTGCGGCAGGGGCCCAGCACCCGCAGGGCAAGCCTGCCTTTGGGTGTTTCCAGCACCACCTGCTCCTTGCAGGCATACTGGCCCGGCTGCACCAAATCCCGCAGCTTCTCAAAGAGATACCCCGGGCCAAACAGCCGGTCCGCATCCCCTTGGCTCAGGTGGATATGCCGGTTGGAGGAGGAAACCGGGACAAAATACTCACCCTTTCTTGCAAGCTCGGTGAGCAGCACTCGTTCCACCGCCGCTCTCAGGGCCGTCAACTCCACGGGTTTTCACTCCCTCCACGCGCTGTATCGGGTTTGTTATACATGCTGTGCCTGTTTGCCAGCATCGAACAGGGCCCGCAAATTTTCCCGGTAGGGGGGATGGACAATGCCGTGCTCGGTGATGATGGCGGTAATCAGGTTGTGATCCGCCACATCAAAGGCGGGATTGTACACCTTGACACCCTTGGGAGCCATGGGCTTTTTATACCACATCTCGGTGACCTCGTGGGCGGGGCGCTCCTCAATGGGGATGTCCTCCCCGGTTTTGATTTCCATATCGATGGTGGAGGTGGGGGCGCAGACATAGAAGGGGATGCCATAGTGCTTTGCCAGAATAGCCACCCCGGAGGTTCCGATTTTGTTGCAGGCATCCCCGTTGGCCGCCACCCGGTCACAGCCCACAAACACCGCCTGCACCCAGCCGTTCTTCATGACCTGAGAGGCCATGTTGTCACAGATGACAGTGGTATCCACCCCGTTTTCCGAAAGCTCGAAGGCGCTGAGCCGGGCCCCCTGCAGCAGAGGGCGGGTCTCGTCGGTAAACACCTTGAACTGGTAGCCCCGTTCCCGCCCCAGATGGATGGGGGCAAGGGCCGTACCGTACTTGACGGTGGCAAGCTGCCCCGCGTTGCAGTGGGTCAGAATGCCGTCGCCGTCCTGAATCAGGGAAAGCCCGTGCTCTCCAATGGCCCGGCATACCTCAATGTCCTCGTTTTTAATAGCAACCGCCTCGTCATGGAGCCGCTGTTTGATGTCGGCGACGGGAAGATGGCGGTGTTCCACCACCACCCGCTCCATGCGGTCCAGAGCCCAAAAGAGGTTGACCGCTGTGGGTCTTGCGGAGGCAAGGTATTCTTTGGCCTCCAAAAAGCGGCTGTAAAAGCCGTCGTAGCTGTCCTCTTCGATGTCCCGCGCCGCCAGATACACCCCGATGGCTGCCGCCACTCCAATGGCGGGAGCACCCCGCACCCGCAGAAGGTAAATGGCTTCCCAAATATCCTTTTGATCGGTGAGGGAGAGCAGCTTGATCTCGTTGGGCAGCAGGGTTTGGTCCAGAATCACCAGAGCGTGTTTTTCTTCGTCCAGAGCCACGGTATCCAAGTTCATGATATTTTCCGCCATGTTCCATTCCCTCCGTTATTTCGCCTGTTCTGCCGCGCAGAACCACGCCGCCTGATAGTCCGCCCCTGTCCCATAGGCACTGCGGTTTTGAATCAGCTCTTTGGCGCAAAGGATGTTGATTCGCTCCACATAGGCCCGCATTTCGGCGTCCTCAATGGTGGTGACATCCTTGACCTGAGCCATCCCCACCGTCCTGCGAATCAGCTCGGTTCCGGTGCAGGCGGCGGTATCTTCCAGAATGGTATCCAGATAGTACTGGGCAAAGCCGGGAGTTTTGGCCATGACATCGGTGGCGCACTCCTCAAAGCAGGCCAGAAACTTCTCTTTAAACTGATCCACAATCTCCACCACGGTGGTGATGATCCAGTCACAGAACTGGGTTTTGCCGTAGGCATAGCCGTTATCCCATGCAAAGAACAGGTTGGCTATGATGTTGCCCACGTCGTAGCCCATGGGACCATAAAAGGCAAATTCGGGGTCAAAGGCCCGGGTGGAATCCTCTTTGACAAACAGGGAGCCGGTATGTAAATCCCCGTGGATCAGAGCCTGGGCGTTGCTCATAAACCCAAATTTGATTTTGGCAATTTCCAGATGTAGGGTCTCGTCCTCGTACAGTTCCCGCCGGACAAACTCTGCGTTGGGGGCAAAGACCAGATTGCGCTGGTAAATGTCGTTGTAGGGCTCGGTAAAGACCAGTTCCTCGGTAATTTCGCACAAATCGGGATTGATAAAGCTCTTGACCAGCGCCTTCTTGGCCTTATGCTCCATCACCACGTCGGTGGTTTTCAGCAGAGTGTTTACCATATAGGTGGTGATGTCGTCGGCAAAGTGGGGGAAGATCTGGTGCCTTAGCATGGCGGTGCGCATCATCTCATGGTCGGAAAGGTCCTCCATGGCGCAGGCGCACATCACCGTGTCGTACTTGTAAATCTGGGGCACAAGGCCGGGAGCCAGCTGGTTCTGCAGCTCCAAAATCTCCGATTCGATGCGGTTGCGGTCGGTGGAAGCCTTCATCTCCGAAGAAATCCGCAAAGATTCCCCCGCCTGCTTGATAATGACGGATTTGCCGGTAGCTTCTTCCACCACCCGGAACACATAGTTCAGGTTGCCGTCCCCGATTTCCTTAACGGTCAGGACTGCGTCGGGTTCAAACAGCTTTAGCGCTGTTTTGGTATAGTCGCCAACATCCTCTTCCTTCATCAGAAAATACGTTGCAAAGCGAGACACAAGCCTTCACCTCATCTATTATTTTTTGCGGGCATAGTTCAGGGCCAGAGCAATGGCCAGAACAATCCCCTTGAAAATATTGACGGAATAGTAGGGAACCGCCGCCATAATCAATCCGTTTTCCAGCACGCCGATCAACACGGCGCCTACCAGAGTCCCCAACGCGTTGGGCCTGCCGATGCCCGCTACCGACATTCCGATATGGGCCGCTGCCACCGAGCCCATCAGGTAGGGGGTCCCGGAGTTGATCTGGGCGTTGCCCACCCGGGCTCCGATCAGGATGCCACCCACCGCGGCCAGCATGGCGGACAGGATATAGGCAATGGTGCGGTAGCGGTTGATGTTGATACCCGAAAGCCGGGCCGCCTCGGAGTTACCCCCCACGGCATACAAAAAGCGCCCGTGCTTGGTGTAGGTGAGGAACACAAAGATAATCAGCACAATAAACAGCATGATGATAATAATGGCAGGGGCTCTTCCAATCACCCGAAAGGCCTCCGATACCTTTCCGGTGGCGGTCACGCCGTTTTTCACCATGTTCTCGTTGATGGCGCCGCCGCCCGCAAAGGTGGTGGCCACTCCCTCCAGCACAAACATGGTGGAAAGGGTTGCCAGCATATCGGGAATTTTGAGCCGGACTATGAGCAGGGAATTGAGCAGCCCCACCAGTGTGCAGACGCCCACGGTAATCAGGATGGCCAGCAGGGTTCCTCCCGGCCTGCTCCCCATGGCATTCCACACAAACAGGGACATGCAGATGGTGTTGGCCAGTGTGGCGGTTGCTCCCACCGAAAGATCCATCCCCCCTACTGTGAGGGAAAAGGTCATGCCGATGGCAACCACCGTGACGATACTCACCGCCCGCATGATGGTGATCAGATTGGACAGGGTGAAGAAGGTATCCATGGTAAGGGAGAACACCAAAATCAGGATGGCGATGGTCAAAAGGGTTCCCCATTTTGTGATAAAATCCAGCAGCGAAAAGGTGCGGATTGTCTTTGCTTCTTGATTCATCTCTCATCGGCCTCCCGTAGAGTAATATAGCAACTCTTTTTCGTTGGTTTCTCCGGCGTTTACTTCCTTGACGATCTGGCCATCAAACATAATGTAAATGCGGTCGGATATTCCCAGAATCTCGGAAAACTCGCAGGATGCGTAGATGATGCCCTTTCCGTTGCGGGCAAGGCCGGAGATCAGCTCAAAAATATCGTGCTTTGCGCCAATATCCACGCCTTTGGTGGGCTCGTCGAATATGTAGACATCCGCGTCGGAGGTCAGCCACTTACCGATGACCACCTTCTGCTGGTTGCCCCCCGAAAGCAGAGCCACTGTCTGACATTCCGACGGGGTTTTAATTCCCAGATCATCGATGGTTTTCCGGGCGGATTTCTTCTGCCGCAGCTTGCTGACAAAGCCGGATTTTGTGAGGAATTTGTCCAGAGCAGCAATGGTCACATTGGCGTAGAGGGGATCGGTAACCAAAACCCCTTCCTTGCGGCGCTCCTCCGGAACCAGAGCCAGCCCCGCCTCCACAGCATAACTGGGGTTTTTGGGCTGAATCTTTTTCCCCTTAAGGCGCATTTCTCCGCCGCTGGTGCGGTAGGCCCCAAACAGTGTTTTGCACAGCTCGGTCTTTCCGGCCCCCACCAGCCCTGCAATCCCCACAATCTCCCCCTCTTTGACGTGGAGATCGATGTCGGAGACCCGGTTGTCCCGCTCGGTGAGGTTTTTCACTTCAAACAAGGTGTCGCCGATTTCCACATCCTGCTTGGGATAGGTTTCTTCAAACTTGCGGCCCAGCATGTGCTCCACAATGGTGTTAATAGTCAGATCGGGGGTGATGTCCATATCCTGAACCACAGTGCCTTCCCGCATAATGGTGATATGCTCACATATCTCAAACAGCTCCGCCAGCCGGTGGGAGATAAAGACCACTCCCACGTTTTCCGTCTGCACAATGTTGCGTACCACCTTAAAAAAGCTTTGGGTCTCGGTGTTCGACAAAGGAGCCGTAGGTTCGTCTAAAATTAAGAAATGGCAATGTTCCACCATAGCCCGGGCAATCAGCACCATCTGCTTTTCGGCAAGGGTGATCTCCGATACCCGCGCGCTAATATCGATTTCTACGCCAAGGCGCTTGAGGGTTTCCCCCGCTGTTTTGCGGACTTCCTTCCAGTTGACGACCTGTTTTTTGCCCATCTTGTTGGCCAGAGTGTTGAGCATAATGTTTTCCGCCACCGTCAGGCTGGGTACCAACGCCACATCCACTTCCTGATACACGATTTCGATCCCCAGATCCTTGGCAGCCTTTGGCGAGCGAATCTCACACTCCTGCCCGTCGATCTCAATTGTCCCGGTATAATGGGTATTAACCCCGGAAAGCACCTTCATTAAGGTGGATTTGCCTGCTCCATTGGCGCCGATCAGCGCGCGAATCCTGCCGCTTTCCAAGTCAAAATCCACATGGGAAAGCGCTTTGACCCCCGGGAACTCGATAGAAATATCGCGCATTGAAAGCCGCTTGCTGGCCGTTTCTCCCATGCTTTTACCTCCCTTCCTGCTAACTATGGCCTGCTTGTCTGGCGCCGTCCCCCTCCGGCCTTGGACGAAGGGGGACGCGCCTTCACACAACGGCTCTGCCGTTTTAGGTCAACTGCTTACTTGCCAACTGCTTCTTTTATTTCCTTCATCCAACCGTACTGGTCAAAGACACCTTCCTCGCTGCCCCATCCATCCACCACTTGAACGATGTTGGTCATGTTGATGTTTTCGTTGAGGATCTCGGTGGCCACCGATTGG
>JAHDPQ010000179.1 GCA_018434245.1 Oscillospiraceae bacterium | reverse complement strand
TAACGAGAGAGTTGTTCAAGAGAGTTAGGGGGCCGTCATTGTGCTAAAGAATGACGTCGTTTCTTATTGGATTAAAGACAGCAGAGACTTCGGAATAGCAATTAAACACAGGACTCTCAGGATATTGCTTGACCGCAGAGAAGTCTCAGCTGATCAACTTACGGAGGTAACCAGACTTCTATGGGAGAAGCAGGGACAGGACGTCGACGAACTCGTGACGTTGTTCTATCTGTACGAGAGGTAAGGAATATGTGGAAGATACCGAAAATGAAATAGAGGAGGAGAACGATGAGAAGATTATTCTTAATGTTGTTGATAATGCTTAGTATAGGTGTTGTAAATGCCTTTCCTCTGGGTTATGACAACTACAAGCTTATAGATGCGATCCCAAAGGGAAAGATCGTGGATGAAAGAGTCTATGAAGATAAAGTCATCCGAATTGAGTTTGATGACTTTACAGGTAAATATCCCCAATTCACCCTGAGAAACATATCCAATACACCGCTGACAATACAGTGGGATCTCTGTGCTTTTGTGGATTCCACCGGACGTTCACAGCGAGTTATAAGGTCCGATATACCTTTTCTGGATAGGGGCAAACCCGTGCCACCTACACTGGTTATTCCCAGGGCTTTCATCTCAGAGATAATGGTACCTTTAGACTCTATTGACTATGATGGAGGATGGATTGTAAACAACTCGATCCCTAAAAGAGAGGAGCAAACACTTACCGTTGTGCTGACAGTAGAGCAACAGGGAAGACAGACGACTTATATATTCACATTCGAATCGGTTATGGCGAGTGCGAGTGTTCTGGTCGAGGGCGGAACTTTCACTATGGGCGATGAGTTTGGTGACTTGTGGGACTGGTGCAGGCCCGTCCACCAGGTTACGCTAACCTACGACTTCTATATGGGGAAGTACGAAGTCACATTCGACGAATACGACGCATTCTGTGAGGCTACCGGCAGGAGCAAACCAAGCGACTGGGGCTGGGGAAACAGACCTGTCATCAACGTGAGCTGGTGGGATGCGATAGCATACTGCAACTGGTTGAGCCAAAAAGAAGGCCTTCCCGTTGCCTATAGACTGTGTGGAGAACCTTCTGAAGGGCAAATGTTAGACGCGAATGGTAATGTAACTACGGACATAACGAAAGTGCTCGGCTACAGACTTCCGACAGAGGCCGAATGGGAATATGCAGCACGCGGTGGCAAACACCACTCGCCATACAAATACTCGGGGAGTAACAACGTGGATGAAGTGGCCTGGTACGGGGGCGACTCGGGAGACAAGACACACGAAATCGGATTGAAACTTCCGAATGCTCTCGGGATATACGATATGTCTGGAAATGTATGGGAGTGGTGCAGCGACTGGTGGTATGAGTACACAGAGACACCAACGACAAACCCGTACAACAGTACAGCTGGTTCTTACCGGGTGAGGCGTGGCGGCAGCTGGAACGACAATGCGACGAGCACACGTGTGGCGTTTCGCTTCGGCGCCTCGCCCACTGGCACGGCCGACAGCCTGGGGTTCCGTATTGCAAGGACGGTGCCCTGATTACACTTTAGCCTTTTTACCTTTTTACACTTTGCTGCGGCTTCGAGCGCCGGGGTGTGGGCTTGTGCCCAGGGGCGAGAGAAGCCGCAGAAGATATTAGAGGTTCTATGACCTTCAGGATAGTAACGGTCCCATTCGAAAGCCCGGAGAGATTGTACACTTATCAGAGATTCAGCTCCACATAGATGTCATTCAGCTGATCTTGAGTAATCCCAATGTACCTGAGAGTTACTGCCGGTGAAGAGTGATTCAGCATCTTCTGTATATGCTCCAGGCTTACGCCTCTCTTGTACAGGTGATAACCGAAGGTCTTACGGAGAGTATGTGTGCCGATCCCGTCGTTCAGTCCGACCATACGGGCGTATCTGTTCAGTAACATCCACGCACCGACACGGGACAGAGGCCTCGGGGAGCCCTTATCGCTCTTTCGGGAGGAGAAGACAGGAGCATTCGGGTCTACGTTGCCTAAGGAATTGTAGTAGAGTTTCAAGGCTTCCATCACCGACTTGTTTAGCACGAATGTCTTCACCTTCTTTGTTTTGATCTCCACTAAGTTCAACTTACTCTCGACCTTCAACAGTTTGCCCCCGTTAAGAAAACTACTCCATTTAAGGGCGAGAATGTCAGATATCCTTAGGCCCGTGTTTATACCCAGAGTGAAGAGAAGAAGGTCCCGGTAGTTAGATTCACCCTTCATAATCGATTTCATCGCATCGATTTTCTTAGTATCCCTAATAGGTTGGACTTCCTTCATAACTACACCTCGTAAAATGCCCTGTAAAGCACTTTCTTCTACTGTACCCTCATCTACCTATGTCCGATGGCAAAACTTTCAATAAAGCGCGTTTAATACAGTGGAAAGCCCAGTTGCACGGAATTAGCCTTCGTCTCTCTAAGATATGGTGGTTTCACCACTGCGTACCGGTGCCTCTGTCTTATACGCATCTGCCTGTTGAAGTACCTTCGTGCCCTGTCCTCTGTGGGGAAGACTTTAGTGACGAACGTGGCGCGCTCGGAGATCCTTCCAAAGATTATCGTTACCGGATATCCGACAAAGGTTGTCTGATGTTCGTCGCTTATAAAGTAAAACCGTCTCATATTACTCTCGGGCACTACTTTCTCCAGGTAAATCGATGGCACTTCGGGACCTCCGGAATAGAATCAATGTACTTAACATAAGGCTATTATATACAATTATTAGTTAAATACAAAATCGGGCGTTGGGATCACCGCCGGAGAGAATAGAAGTGAAAGCCTTTGTGGGTAAGGGAAAGGAGAGAACCGGCGAACCTAACACAATAGCCTTGTGTTAAATTAACTGGTGAAGCCAGAGATTCGGATTGATAAGGCGATGACACAATTACATTGAAAGGGGGCGATCTAATGGATACACGTCAGCTACTGAGAAAAGAAATAGAAACCATACCCGATG
>JAHDPQ010000154.1 GCA_018434245.1 Oscillospiraceae bacterium | reverse complement strand
CCGGGTATGCACAGGAGTACCTCTACTGCGCGCGGGGCCCGGCACGTCGTCAGCGGTGAGGCTCACCCTTTCCGGCTGCGGACCCGCTGCCGGGTGAGTCCGGCTGCCGCGAGCAAGACGAAGATAACGATGCCGATGAGAGCGAGGGTACCGATACCTGCAAGACCGATAGGCACTCCGCATACCGCGATCATGGGCGATGCGGTGACGATAGCGACTTCGCCCATCTTCGAGGGGAGCGTGAACTACCCCGCCAACAACGAGATCTCGGTGCCGGAGCATCGTCGTGCTGTGAACTACCCCCCGGCTTTCGCAGGGGGCTTCCCGGCCGTCATCCTCTCCCCATTGGGAGCGAACCCACAGGATCTTCGGCATGCTCCACGCCTGCACGTGCAAAAGGTTTGACGTCGAACGCGGCGTTCAGGTCCCGGTCGTGATGCATCCCGTATTAGGAATAGGTCCACTCCCGGACTTTGAGGGTCAGATCGGCATTCCGGTAGAGCCGGCACTGGTACCTCCACAGCATACGATAATATCATGGTAGCCATCCCCCCGGCATGAAGGCGAGCCATGCGGCGTAAAAGTGAAGAAGAGGCACCCTTCTCACCTCCTCCCGTGCGGAGGGAGCGAGTTCAAGAGCGGTCACCGCATCCATCGGTTCTTCTCACCTCCTCCCGTGCAGAGGGATCCCTCACGCTCTGCCCCTTCAGCCGCGCAGAGGTAGATGTGCGCCCCCGCCTCCGGAGTGTGGGAGGTACGGCCAGAGGAAGATCGAGATGACTGGAGATCCCGGGAGAATCTTCCCCTTCTCGCCAGAAAACGATAGGACAGCCTCCTGAAAAACGCCGAAACCGTCTATCTCGACGGAAAATAAAACTGGCTTGAATTAGTAAAAATTATTTTGATTAAGATAAAGAAACTACTATCACCATGCAGAATCCTCCTTTCCCCACGAAAAAACCCTCTCACCCGAAGATGCCCGGAGAGATCGTTCCGGCCCGAAATATGTACGGAGTTCAGAACGCCGGGGGCCATCTTAGCCTCAAATCGCCGAAAAATGGCAGAGTTTGGTCTTTTGACCGTTCTCCCGGAGGGGAAGGGGTGCCAGGCCCTGCCGGCCGGGAGGCAGCGGCCGACGGCGGCGCTATCCCTGCAGGATATTGTCGGATGCTGCCGGCTGTCGCAGGAATAACCGGAGGGAGTCCATGCAGGAGTTACTGGCAGGCGGGGGATATCAGGCGGCCATTGAGAGTCGCAGGAATAACCGGAGGGAGTCCATGCAGGAGTTAGGGTGCTCGACGTGGTGCCTCATGGATCGTGAACTCTCCGAGGTTCTGGAGACCCTCTCCGCCCGAACCGGTACGGTCGAGATCCTCTCGGAGGCTGCCCACGATATCCTCTATTGTTCAGAAGCCTGTTTCTCCTTCGACCTCCGGTACACGGTCCACTCTCCGACCGCCGATATCAACATCGCGAGTTGCCGCGAGCCGATCCGGCGGGCGTCGCTTCATCTCCTCCGCGAAGTCTGCGGGGTGG